>NZ_CP067140.1:956250-1275000 GCF_028553805.1 Paracoccus saliphilus
CGGTTCACCCTCATGCGCGGGCAGGTGCTTGATGATCTTGGCGAGTTCGGGGTTCTCTTTGCCTTCCGCGATCAGGATGGCAAGGACCGAAAGCTGCCCATCGGCCGATTTGTGAACGAAATGCGCCTCTAGCGGGAAATGTTTCCCGTGGATGGCATGTTCGCTCGGGTCATGGAAATGCACCTGGAGCAGGGGAAAATCCTTGCCATCCTCGGTCAGGGCCCCTGAATTGGTCGCATCCAGCTGGATCGTGTGACCGTTGTTCCAGATCGTCATCGGCAGCGGCTTGTAGCTGGAGGTGAATTGCGCTTCGCCCACCGCGTTCGATTCGTCCAGGTCGATGGGTGACTGGCTTCTGCCGAGTTTGCAGGCCAGGTATTGTGCGTCTAGTTCGGCCCAATGGTCGGGCCCGATTTGCCCCGTATATGACCAATGCGGCGCGGAATCATTCGCCAGGGCGAATTGCGGCAGGCAGAGCAGGACCGCTACATATCTTAACATCAAATTTCCTCTTTAAACGTCCGGATTTGTGCCCGGAACTCGGTAACAACGACTGTAGGAATACGCCGATCGCGGCGATCCACCAGCCTTTTTCTAGATTGCATTTTCACGATTTGACGAGGGGATCGGAGAAGACATAATATTTCAAAATTTGATCCTGCAGGATTGCATTGTTGCTAGATCGCTTTTAACAAGTCCTCAACCCGGTGATTCTGCACCGCGGCACGGTGAAGGAGATGCAGATGGCCCTTGATGCCCCGATCGCGCCCTACGAGGCGCCCGAGAAAGACCTTTACAAGATCGGCGAGATGCCGCCCCTCGGCCATGTGCCCAAGCAGATGCATGCCTGGGCCATTCGCCGCGAACGCCATGGAGAACCTGACCAGGCGATGCAGCTTGAAGTCGTGGACACTCCGGCCATCGACAGCAACGAGGTGCTGGTCCTGGTGATGGCGGCCGGCGTCAATTACAACGGCATCTGGGCCGGGCTGGGCCAGCCGATCAGCCCCTTTGACGGGCATGGCGCGGAATATCACATCGCGGGATCGGATGCGTCGGGGATCGTCTGGGCCGTGGGCGACAAGGTCAAGCGCTGGAAGGTCGGCGACGAGGTCGTGATCCATTGCAACCAGGACGATGGCGATGACGAGCATTGCAATGGCGGCGACCCGATGTATTCGCCCAGTCAGCGGATCTGGGGATACGAGACGCCGGACGGGTCGTTCTCGCAATTCACCCGTGTGCAGGCGCAGCAACTCATGCCCCGCCCGCGTCACCTGACATGGGAGGAATCGGCCTGCTACACGCTGACGCTGGCCACCGCCTACCGGATGCTGTTCGGCCATGAACCGCATGAGCTGAAACCGGGCATGAACGTGCTGGTCTGGGGCGCCTCGGGAGGGCTTGGCTCATATGCGATCCAGTTGATCAACGCGGCGGGCGGCAATGCCATCGGCGTGATCAGCGACGAGGACAAGCGTGACTTCGTCATGAGCCTTGGCGCAAAGGGCGTGCTGAACCGCAAGGATTTCAATTGCTGGGGGCAACTGCCGACCGTGAACACGCCCGAATATGCCGACTGGTTCAAGGAGGTCCGCAAGTTCGGCAAGGCCATCTGGGACATCACCGGCAAGGGCAAGAATGTCGATATCGTCTTTGAACATCCGGGCGAAGCGACCTTCCCGGTCTCGACCTTCGTGTGCAAGAAGGGTGGCATGGTGGTGATCTGCGCGGGCACCACCGGGTTCAACTGCACCTTCGATGTCCGCTACCTGTGGATGCATCAGAAGCGCGTGCAGGGCAGCCATTTCGCCCATCTGAAACAGGCCAGCGCCGCCAATCAGCTGATGCTGGAGCGCCGTCTCGATCCCTGCATGTCCGAGGTTTTCCCCTGGGCCGAGATCCCGCAGGCGCATATGAAGATGTACAGGAACGAGCACAAGCCGGGTAACATGTCGGTGCTGGTGCAGGCCCCGACGACCGGCTTGCGCACCTTCGAGGACGCGCTGGAGGCCGGGCGCAAGGGCTGATCCGGCGAATTGGTGACTGGGGCTGGCCGCGCCGGCGACACCGTCGAACAAAGGGGGATGCACAATCGCTGCATCCCCCTTCGCTTTCCGGCCGTCACAGGCTACAGCTTGCCCATGACCGGCCAGACCCTCACCACGACGCCCTCGCTGTCCTCCGACCAAGCCGATGCCTGGGACCGGCTGGCCGAAACCTTCGCTTCCGCCGGGGTGGACCTGACGGCCGAGGAACTCCGCCCGCCGCAGCCCGGCAAGGGGCGCGTCATGGCGGTGATCGGGAAGGCGGGCTCGGGCAAGACGCTGCTCTTGTCGGAGATCACCCGTGCCCTGCGCGAAGCCGGTGTCGAACTGGTCAGTGCCGATTACGAGGGCCGCCGCCGCAAGGACCGCCGCACCGTCGCGATCCTCGCGCCCACCAACAAGGCCGCCTTCGTGCTGCGCACCCGCGGCGTTCCCGCCACCACGATCCACCGCATCCTTTATACGCCCGTCTACGATCCGGAATACGAGCACATCGCCGAATGGCTGACCGGCGAGGGAACCCGCCCCACAGTCGAAGGGCTGACCGATCTCGCGCTGGACCGCGCCAAGGCCTTCTACGGCCAGCATGCCTCGATCCCCGGCGCGCTGGCGGCGGCGGGTCTGCGCGGATCAGATTTCATCAAGGGCTGGAAACGGCGCGAGGACGGGCTGGATATCGGCCTGATCGACGAGGCCTCCATGCTGGACGAGCGCCAGTTCGAGGATCTGCGCGAGATATTCCCGGTTCTGGTCCTGTTCGGGGATCCGGCCCAGCTTGCCCCGGTCGGCCAGTCCGGCGAAATGGTGTTTGACGGTCTCGCCCAATCGCAGCGCCTGATGCTGAGTCGGGTGCACCGGCAGGCCGATGACAGCCCGATCCTCGACCTGGCGCATGCGCTGTCCGACGAAAGCCTTGATTTCAGGGGTTTCGAGCAGATGGTCCGCGAGGCCGCCGCCCGTGATCCCCGGGTGATCTGGGCCGAGCGGGTGGAATCCGACCTAATGGCCCGCAGCCCGGTGCTGGTCTGGCGCAACGCCACCCGCATTCGCCTGATCCATGCTTTCCGCACCGCCTTCGGCGCTCCCGGAGACGCGCTTTTGCCGGGAGAGCCGCTGGTCTGCGATGGGCTTGAATTGCCGCTGAAGCACCGCAAGAAACGCATCGACCTCGAGGCGCGCGGCCTCATCAAGGGCGCACAGGTCGTCTATCTGGGGCCGGGGCGCAAGCCCGGCTTCTCGCGCCTGCATGTGATCGGCGCCGAGGATCCGCGCCTGTCCGCTGCCAGCATCGTCAAGATCGAGATGCCCGAAGCCGAGGAGCCCTTCATCCCCTTCGCCGCCCGCATGGGCGCGGCCTTCCTGCATGGTGCGGCGGTCACGATCCACAAGGCGCAGGGCTCGCAATGGCCCGATGTGCAGGTCTTCGGACCCGATATCAGCGCCGCCGCATGGTCCAACCGCACCGAGGCCGGTATCCCGCTGTGGAAACGGCTGACCTATGTCGCCATCACCCGCGCGCAGGAGCGTCTTTACTGGATCACCCGCCCGCGCCTCGCCCGCCCGTCAGCCGCGCTCTCGACCGCGGATCTGGAGGCGCCGACGGCCCCCCTCACGCTCGAAGCCGATCAGCCTTAACGCCTTCTTCTTCATATAAATATCCAAAATCAGGCGCTTAAGCCCGGCGCACCGCCCGCCCGCTCTCGATTCGTTCGATCGAAAGCCGCAATGCCTCGACCAGAGCCTCTTGTGGAAGTCCGGTCTCCTGCGCCAGCCGCATGATCCCGAAATGCACCCGCGCCACCTCCTGGTAATAGCGTGCGAATGTGTAGTTGATCGAGGCGCCGACAAAGGCGCCAAAGACCGGAGCGGCCTGCGCGGCCAGTTTCTGTCCCAATGAAACGGACAGCTTCGGCGCCACCTTGCTGATCAGCCCCTGCACCGTCTGTCCGGTCACCGACAGGCGCACCGCCAGCAGGCCGAAATCGGTGCCGTCATCGTCTTCCATCGGCCCGGCGGCGGCGAAGACGCGCAGGCATTCCATCCGCACATCCTCGCTGTCGGGGTCGAGCCCATGCTCTTCGGCGATCTCCAACATGGCCCGCAAGATCAGCGTCACCGTGACCGGCAGCTCCACCATTGCCCCCGCGAAACCGCCAGCGCCCCCCGCCGCGCCGCTGAAGGTGCTGGTCAGCCTGTTGAACCAGTCGCCCCGGTTGCGCAGCACGCGCCGCGACCCCGAGGCCGCGGTGAAGGCTCGCATCAGGGCCATACGGGTCAGCCGATCCATCCGTGCGCGGAGGAATTCGGGCAGCCGCCCGATTAGCCCCTCGGCGCTGTTGCCGACGAGATTGAGGATTTCCATGCCGAGCCCACCGGCATCGACATAACGCCGCGCCAGCCGATCGACCTGTTCATGAACGCTCGGATCGTTGATCGGAGGCAGCACCTGCTGCGGTTTCGTCATCATCCTGTCCGTCTCTCGGCTGCCCTGTTTCGTGACATGTCGGATAGATATGGGAAGGCTCGGCCCCGTCTGCCAGTCCGGACGTGGTTTCCGCCCCCGGATCGCGCGTGACCTCTCCCGCGATCCCGGCCCAGGCCCGGTCCTGCAACTCCAACCCCAGCACCCGGTCCGGGTTGGTGGGCGGCGGCATCTCGACCCCGTCCAGGCGAGCGAACCCGAAGCGCGAATAATAGGGTGCATCGCCCACCAGCAGCACCCGCGCCCAGCCCATCTCGCGGGCCCGCTCCAGGCTGTCATGCATCAGGAACCCGCCCAGCCCTTCGCCCTGTGCCGTCGGGTGAACGGCGATCGGGCCCAGCAACAAGGCGCGATGCCCGGCCACGCGCACGGGCCAATAGCGGATCGCGGCCTGCAGGAAGCCCCCCGGATCGCGCAAGAGCAGGCACAGGTCCGCAACCCGATCCACGCCTTCTCGCAGGCGATAGGAGGACAATGCCGTGCGCCCCGGCGCAAAGCACAGATCGTAAAGCGTTTCGATCTCGTATTCGTCTGCAGGCGTCTCGGGGCGGATTTCGAACATGGCGGCTCCGTTTTCCGGGCCCATAGCACGTGAGAAAGGCATGCGGAACATTGCACAGGTCGAAAAGCGGTGGCAGGTTGAGCAGCAAGTCAAGCCAAAGGCGAAAATCAATGTTCTACCGACCCGAGGCCGGCCACGGTCTGCCGCATAATCCCTTCAACGCACTTGTCGCTCCACGTCCTATCGGCTGGATTTCGACCCGTGGCGAGAAGGGCGACAATCTCGCGCCCTATTCCTTTTTCAACGCAGTCGCCTATGTGCCGCCGCAGGTGATGTTCGCCTCGACCAGCGCCAAGCCCGACCGCAAGGGCACCAAGGACAGCGTGGCGCAGATCATCGAGACGGGCGTGTTCTGCGTGAACATTGCCACCGGGGATCTGCGCGACCAGGTGAATGCCAGTTCCGCCCCGCTGCCAGCAGGCCGCAACGAATTCGAAACCGCCGGAATCGAGGCCGCCGAATGCGAAGGCATCGATTGTTCCCGCGTGGCCGGGGCCGCGGCGGCTCTGGAATGCCGCATGACACGGGTCCTGCCATTGGCGGGAAAGGCGAATTTCGCCGTTTTCGGCGTGGTGACGGGGGTGCATATCCGTGACGATTGCATTGTCGAGGGGCGCTTCGATCCGCGTACTGCGGGGGGCTGGATCGCTCGCCTCGGTTACAAGGATTATACCGCCGTAACTGACCTTTTCGAGATGGAACGCCCCGAATGAGCAAGACCGTCAGGGATTATATCCGCAGCATTGCCGATTTTCCGCATGAGGGAATCGTTTTCCGCGATGTGACCACGCTGTTCGCCGATGCGCGGGGTTTCCGGATGGCCATCGACCAGCTTCTGCATCCCTATGCGGGCCTATCCTTTGACAAGGTCGTTGGGCTCGAGGCGCGGGGGTTCATCCTTGGCGGCGCCGTCGCGCATCAGCTTTCGACCGGTTTCGTCCCGATCCGCAAGAAGGGCAAGCTGCCCGGAGCGGTGATCTCCGAGGCCTATCAGCTTGAATATGGCGAGGCGGTGATGGAGGTCCATGACGATGCGCTGCGGGCGGGCGAGCGGGTGCTGATCGTGGACGATCTGCTGGCCACCGGTGGCACCGCCGAGGCCGGGATCAAGCTTTGCCGCCGTCTTGGCGCAGAGGTGATCGGCTGCGCCTTCGTGATCGACCTGCCGGAACTGGGCGGACGCAAACGACTGGAAGAGATGGACATGCCGGTTCACGCCTTGTGCGAGTTCGACGGCGCGTGAACTGTCACCATTCGAGGCGATGCCCGGATTCCCGCGGAAGGTTCCTGCGCGATCGCAGGGCTTTCCTGATGGCTATGAACGCGCCAGCGGCGAGCCCGATCAGACCGCCCAGATAGCTGAAATCATGCATCAGCCCCGCCCGCGCGAAGGCGACCGGATCGGTGACGTCCCGCGCTGCCATCCAGCCGGGCAGTTGGTCGTCATGGATCGCAAGATGCCCGGCGAACAAGGCGCCGAGCCCGGTCAGCAATGTTATCGCGACGACCACCAATGCAGCGAGCAGAAAGACCCGGACGAAAGCCTTCGTTCCTCGAATGGCAAGGCATAGCAGATAGATCGGCAGGCCGATGACCAGCCCCATCCACCACGAGGCCTGCCAGCCGACAATCGCGGCACCGAGCCGGTTTTGCAGTTCGGGCTGAATGCCGAACTGGATGAACTTGAATTCGTGGAAATAACCGGGCGAGACTGTATAGGAGATCTGGTTGTGGCAAGCGCCGTAAAGCCCGGCGAGCAGGATGGTGGCGAAGATCAGTACAGGGGCGAGAAGCAGCTTCATCATGATGGCATCCTTCCCCGGAGCCGGTCATGATCAGGTTGGAAATGATTGTCCACGATGTCCCGCCTTGCCGGGGGCTTTGCGTTCACCGTCGTCATTGCCACGACGACTCCTCCGCAGGATAATTGCATGATGAAGAAGCGACGCGGGGATCAGCGGTCTCCATCCATGCCGCCCGCGTCGCTGCCTGTATCCGGAAGCCCATCGCCGTCTTCGGCCTCGTCAAAGGCAAGGCGCGGATCCGGTAGCCGTGTCTCGCCTTTCGATGGTTGCGGGGCAGGGGGCGCAGGTTGGGGTGTCTTGGCGGCCTCGCCTTGCAGCGCTTCGGGATTGCGCAGCCAGATATCGCGCTGTGCGAATGGAATCTCGAGACCTTCAGCGGCGAACCTCTCGGCAATCTGGTGACAGACCTCGGACGTGACGCCCAGCCCCGCGCCGACATCGGACAGGATCGCGCGAACCTCGAATTCAAGACTGTCGGCACCGAAGCCGCGGAACAGCACGAAGGGGGCCGGATCGATGGTGACGAGCGGCTGGTCCTCGATGATCTCTTGCAGGATTTGCTGAACCCTGCGGGTGTCGCTGCCATAGGCCACGCCGACCGGGATGATGATCCGCCCGGTCTGGTTGTTGCGGGTCCAGTTGATGACCGGTTGGCTGATCAGGTCGCTGTTCGGAACGATCACCTCGGTCTTGTCGAACGTCTCGACCTGGGTGGAGCGGACCGAGATGCGCTGCACGATGCCCTGCTGGCCCCCGGCTTGGATCCAGTCGCCGACGCTGATCGGACGCTCGATCAGCAGGATGATGCCCGAGACGAAATTCGACACGATGTTCTGGAGACCGAAACCGATCCCGACGGAGAGGGCGCCGGCGACGATGGCGAGCGAGCTGAGATCGATCCCGGCCGAGGTGATCGCCAGCAACGCGGCAAGGAAGATGCCGACATAGCCCAGGCCCGACACGACGGCATTTTGCCCGCCTGCATCCAGCTTGGTCTTGGGCAGAATGGTGTTGCGGAATGTTCCCTGCAAGCCACGGGTGGCCATGTAACCGATGGTGAAAACGACCAGCAATGTCACCACGGTGCCGGGCGAGAGGTTGATTCCTCCGAAACTCACGCCTTGCTGGAAATTGGTCCAGAGCTCCGCAAGCTCGGCACCCCGTGCGCCCCAGATCACTAGGAAGAGCGGGAGGGCAAGAATGATGAGGCCGAAGCCGATCAGCATCGGGGTCAAGCCTTCGCGCGCGCCCTCTTCCCCGCGCTTGAGCATGCTGAAAACATCGGCGGCGAAATCCTTGAGCAGGATCAGCAGGCAGAAAAGCGCGAGGGTCAGGAGCCATGGCCAGAGCAGGCCATTCGCAAGATTGACGAAGCCCATTGCGCCAAGCGCCACGGTCACCACCGCCACGAGCCGGGAGAACCTGCCCATGACGGAGAGAATGCGATAGCGCGAGCCCTGTCCCGGCTCGATCCCGTCCCGGTTCAGTTTTCGTAACGCGTTACCCAATCGGAACAGCGCCAGGCTGGTGAGCGCGATCAGGACGAAATGCCAGACCGAGATCGCGGCGTCAGAGAATTCCAGCGGCACGCGGTTCGGCTTGTCGCCGACACGTTCATAGATGCCTGACAGGGGCAGGACGGCGCTGGACAGCAGGTGATGGATCGCGAAAAGTGCCGCCAGCGCATTCGTCATTCGCCGCGCGGAACCTTGGGCCTTCTGCTCCATGCGCAGGGTTTCATAGGCGACCATATGCGCCGGGAAAAGTTGCCTGGACAGCCAGTGGCCACTGAACAGGATCAGGCCGGCGATTGGCAGCGCGTCCCAGAAGGGTTGGGTCCATTCTCCCGGCAATCCGCTGGCCTTGATGGCGCTGACCAGCAGGAACAGCCCCGCGACGGGCAATGCGATCTGCCCGAGCGATACGGCAAAGGCGACGACCGCCCGCGAATATTCCGACGCATGGGCCGACAGGCGGGAAGGCAGTCCGTTCACCCAACGCCGCCCAATCGTGAGCAACAGGATCGCGGCAACAAGGTAACCTGCGACATGAGGAAAATAGGGCCGCATCTTCGACCAGATCCCCTTGTCGGTGCTTCGCTCTCCGGCCTCTTCCGCGATCCCGGCGACCAGCTTTGCCCCATCCGTGAGGGCGTGGGGCCAGCTTGACGGCATGAGCGGCGACGGTGAAAGCTGCGCTAGAACCGTTGCCTGACGCTCGGCCGCGATCTCGTCGATACGTTTGATGATGGAATCCGCGCGGCTGAAAGCCTCCACGGCCTGCAGGCGAGGGGCTTGCAGGGTCGACAGTTTCTTGTTCAGCTCGGCCCGGCGGCTGGCGATCTCTTCGTCCTCGGTCTCGCCCTCGGCGGGAGCGGGGCCGATGGCCTCGATCTGATCCCTGACGGTCGCGATCTCTCCGCTATTGGCGTTCTGGGCCTTTTGCAGCCTTCCGCGCCATTCGACGATCCTGCCGCGCATCTCGGAAAGTTCGTCATTGGTGGCCTCGGCATTGGCATTCAGCGTCTCGGCCTGCGAGGCGACATTCTCCCAGGCCTGATAGTCGATTCCATTGTCCTCCTGCGCGGCAAGAGGTTGGGCGATGACGAGCAGAACAGTCAGCAGGACGGCCAGGGACGCGCGTAGCATACGGTATCAGTCCTCGAATACTTCAGGCAGGTCGGGAGTTTCCCGCGTCATCCAACCGGGCACGGGCAGTCCCTTGGCACGCAGGAAATCCGGGTTGAACAGCTTGGTCTGGTAGCGGTTGCCGTAATCGCACAGGGCAGTGACGATGGTATGTCCCGGTCCCATCTCGCGTGCCATGCGGATCGCCCCCGCGACATTGATGCCGGTGGAGCCGCCAAGGCACAGCCCTTCATATTCGAGCAGGTCGAACACGATCGGCAGGGCTTCGCTGTCCGGAACACGCCAGCTGAAATCGGGGGTGAAGCCTTCCAGGTTGGCGGTGATGCGGCCTTGCCCTATGCCTTCGGTGATCGAACTGCCAGGGCTGTCGAACTCACCGGTGGTATAGAAGGCGTGCAGCGCCGCCCCCTCGGGATCGGCCAGCCCGATCTTGACGCCCTTTGGTTGCAGCGCCAGCGCCACCCCGGCCAATGTCCCGCCCGAGCCCACGGCGCAGGTGAAACCATCCACCTTGCCCCCCGTCTGTTCCCAGATCTCGGGGCCGGTGGTTTCGACATGGGCCTGCCGGTTGGCCACATTGTCGAACTGGTTGGCCCAGATCGCGCCATTCGGTTCGGTCTTTGCCAGTTCCTCGGCCAGGCGTCCGGAATAGCGGACGTAATTGTTCGGGTTCTTGTAGGGTGCCGCCGGCACCTCGACCAGCGTGGCGCCGGCCAGCCGCAGCATGTCCTTCTTTTCCTGGCTTTGCGTCTCGGGGATCACGATGACCGAGCGAAAGCCCATCGAGGCCCCGACCAGCGCCAGCCCGATGCCGGTATTGCCCGCAGTGCCCTCGACGATGGTGCCGCCGGGGCTCAACTCGCCGCGGGCAATGGCGTCGCGGATGATGAACAGCGCGGCACGGTCCTTGACCGACTGGCCCGGATTCATGAACTCGGCCTTGCCAAGTATCTCGCAGCCGGTTTCCTCGCTGGCCCGGTTCAGCCGGATCAGGGGCGTGTTGCCGATCGCATCGGACAGATCAGAGAAGATTCGCATGGGGTCCGGCCTTCTTGCGGGTGATTGGAGCATCTCGAATACCTACACATGGCGAGCCATCCGGGGCAACCCCGCCGCGACAGGCGGGGCGCATCAAACCGGCACCAGTTCTTTCCGGATGGTTGCGGCCTGGCCTTCCAGCCACAGGGTCAACATTGCCAGCGGGCCGTTGGTGATTTGTCCGGCCAGCACCATGCTGGTCAACTTGCCGCGTTCCAGCAGATGGCCACGAATATCCTCTGCCTCGCCATCCAGCCCGTGCACGCCCGCACTGCCATCCGGCAGATCGGCGATGGCGAGGAACTGATACAGGAACTCGGCAAGCGCGCCGGGGCTTGGATAATGATGAATCGCGGGGATCAGCCGGGTCAGGCGCAGATCGGCCTCCTCCAGCGCCTCGCGCCTTGCGGCTTCCTCGACGGTTTCCCCCGCATCGACTCGTCCGGCAATAGGCTCGAGCAGCCAGGGTTGCGGATCACGGCGCATGGCCGGAACCAGGCGGAACTGTTCAATCACCAGCACGCGGTCGCGGATGGGATCCCAGGGCAGGATGGCCACGGCATCGCCCGCGACAAAGCCTTCGCGCTTGATCTCGGGAGTGAAACCGCCCGCATGGGTGCGATGCGACAGCCGCCATTCGTCGACTGCGAAATAGCCCGCATAGGTCTGGCGCCGCGCATGAAGCCGGATGTCCGAGGCGTCGCGGGGCGCGACCACATCGCCGCCCGAGACCGGGGCCGAGGCCGCCCGCAACTGGCTGTCCGCCCAGATGCCGATCATGGGTAGGCGGCGCGCGACCTGTTCCGGGGGGCGGTCGCTTGCCTCATCAAGAATGATCCGGGCGATGGCGGTGGCGAGTTCGGGTAACCAGCCGGAAACCGACCATTCCGCCCCGGCTTCATCGGGCCGCGGTTGAACTCCGAGCAACGTGCCGCCCTCATGTGCGATCATCGGCAGATCCATCACCGCGGCATAGCGTTGAAGTTCCGGTGTCATCGCCACCCGCAACGCTTCCAGCGGCTCGCGCCCCTCGACAAGTTGCGGCCAGTCCCCGGCCTCGATGCCAGCACGTGAACCGCCAAACAGTTGCCCCGAAATTATTGCCCTTGTACCGGACACGCCAAGGACATCGCATAGCGCAGGATGCGCCAGCGGACCCACCAACAGGATTTCGTCACTCACAATTTGCGTCCTTCGATCTGACCGGCTGCGGCAAGCCCCATATCATGTGAAGTCTGCGCGAACAGCTCGTCGAAGCCGGCAAACAGAACCTGTGCCAGGGTCCGGCCGGCCGGGGAGGCCGAAAATTCGATATAGCGTTCGAGTTCGGCTTCGTTGAGTGGTGAATAGGCGAGAAACAGATAGGCCTCCATCCAGCCGAGCGTCTCGGCCCGGATCAGCGGCTCCTGAGCCCAAGCATCTGACAACATCTGTGCATCCGTCATCGGCGTCAGATAGCCCCCGCCTTCGTCGAAGCCGCGGGAAAAGGCCAGTGCGGCATTCATGCCGCCGGCGACATTCGGCCCGACCAGATCGGCCTCGTCGATTAGCCGCCCGATCTGCTCGACACGCGGGAAGCCGTGACTGGCCGCCTTGGCAAAACGAGCCTTCGCCTCGGCTTCGGCATCTTTGTCGAGCATCACCTGCCGCGCAGAAGTTTCCAATCCGACCAGGCTTTGTCCAAGCGAGGTTTCGTAGAAGGCCAGTGCCTCGTCGATCAGTGCCGGAGATTCTTCCGTCACCGCTTCTTGCAGCCCTTGGCGGAAAAGCCCTTCGAGCCGTCCTGTCTCATGGATGCGCGCAACGATATCGATCCAGCGGCCATCGCCACCGTGCTCGAACAGGCTTCCCTGCATGGCCTCGGCTTCGGCCAGCGCCTCGTCACGCATGATCGGCATCAGATCGCCGAGGCGCAGTACTTGCCACAAGCGCTCCTCGAGGTCTTGTGCTTCGGTCGCAGCAGGCGTTTCGGTGGTCTGGGCCAAACCGGGCAGGCCGACAGCAAGTCCGACGGCAAGGCAGATCAATCGCAGCATTGGCGGGTCTTTCATGGTTCCTGCGGGATTTTTTCTATGAAACCCCCTTGCGCTTCAACCCCTAGCCTTCTAAATCCCCGCCTCACCACACCAAGCGCGGAGAGGTGCCGGAGTGGTCGAACGGGGCGGTCTCGAAAACCGTTGAGCCTTCACGGGTTCCGTGGGTTCGAATCCCACCCTCTCCGCCATTTATCATTGATTATAAACGTAAATATTGGCAATCAGCAGTCGCATTCGCCGTTGCGTCCGCTGTTGAAGTTACGCTTGGTTCAACCGTTGCCTCTACTGCGCCGCTTTCTGGTATTCCTCACCTGACACAGCGACAAAACCCGATAGAATCGCACTAAAGGTGATACTGGCCTTCCTGCGAATCTGGCCAAGGGGTGCGCGAGGTTCATGAACCCGGGAATTGGCTGGTAAACTCAAAGGGTGAGTAAGTTTACTATAGAGAACGAGCGTTCGTATCGGACCTGAGACCAGAACGCGGAGCACTGTGAAGCTGCACCGCGTCCTGCCCTTTTGGTAACGGCGGGCGAATTGTTAAGTCAGTCCCGCTTTCCTTCGACGTGCCGTTGCGCCTCGTCGTCGAGCTTGGGTTTGCAGATGCCTTGGGGCGCGGAGACACCTAGAGTCTGGCAATTCTTCGTCATTGTCATTCTCCTTGATGAAAGTCTTCAATATCACGGGTGCGTGAATGGAATGTGACATTGCCCGCTTCTTGCACCCAAGTCTAGCTGCACAGCTGAATTAATTTCAGGCGGCAACCATGGCGAGGTTGGCGCCGCTGCATCATGGGCGAATGCAGGTAATTCGATTGCAGGTCGGTCAGGCACAGGAAGACTGGACATTGCCGATGGTAGCGTGACGATGACAGAACATCACGGGATCTAACGGCTTCACCGCCGCCGGTGTGCCTGCCGCCTCGCTCCTCGACAGGATGGAATCAGAAACGCAGGGATATTCGTGCTGCCTCTCTGATCGCCCGGGTGAGCGGCTCGAGGGCGTCGGTCGAGATGCGGGCGATCTGCCAGTAAAGCGGGACATCCAGTGGCCGTTCCGGGGCGAGATCGATCAGGCGGCCCATAGTGAGGTCCTCGGCAATCATCGCTTCGGGATTCATGCCCCAGCCAAGGCCAAGCCGGGTCGCTTCGGCGAAAGCCTGCGATGACGGGATGCGCTGAAGGGGCTGGGCGATGCGGCGGCCGGTCATTTGCCTGATCCAGCGGTCCTGCAGGCCATCCTTGCTGTTGAAATTGAGCGCCGGAGCGCAAGAGAGGCTGCCCGCGTCGGGGCCATCGGGGAAATGACGCTCAGCGAATTCCGGGGTGGCCGTGGCGCGATAGCGCATGCGGCCGAGCGGGATGCTGTCGCAGCCGGTGATCGGGCGGCTATCGCTGGTCAGCGCGGCCGCCACCTGACCGTTTCGCAGCAAATCCAGCGCGTGATCCTGATCGTCGATGACCAGATCGATCAGCCCCGGGGCTGCGGTCAGCGGCGTCATCGCCCAGGTGGCGAGGCTGTCGGCATTCATGGCAATGCGGATGACGGGCGGCTGTGCGGGATGGAATCCACCCGTGAGCGTGCTTTCCAATAGCCGCACCTGATCGAGATGGGCGGCGAGCCGCAATCCGGCCTCGGTTCCCCGAACGGGTGGGCCCCGGTCGATCAGGACAGCGCCGCTTCGGTCTTCCAGGCCGCGGATGCGTTGCGAGATCGCCGAGGGCGTGATCGCCAGCGCATGGGCGGCGGCCTCGAAAGAGCCACGGCGGATTATTTCGGCGAGTGCCCGAAGGGCGGGATAGTCCAGCATTAGGAAAACTTTATCAGCGTAAGTTATATTCATTTTACTTAAACTACGTCGATCGGCATGAGCAAGTCCGAAGGAGCTTGCCATGATGTCTTACCTCGCAGGTCTGGGAACCGGATTGTCGTTGATCCTCGCAATCGGAGCCCAGAACGCTTTCGTGCTGAAACAGGGGCTGATGCGGCAGCATGTGCTGGCGGTGAGCCTATTTTGCGCGATATCGGACGCGATCCTGATAGCGGTGGGCGTCAGCGGCATGGCGGTGGCGGGCGCGCGCCTGCCGTGGTTGATCGAGGCGATGCGGTGGGGTGGGGTCGTTTTCCTGCTGTGGTACGGGTTGCGGTCATTCCGGGCGGCGCTTGCCGGAGGGGAGACCCTGCGGCCCGAGGGGCGCAGCAACGGATTGGCGACGACTTTGGCGGCAATCGCGGCGCTGACATGGCTCAACCCCCATGTCTGGCTGGACACGGTGGTGCTTCTCGGGGCGGTTTCGGCGCAATGGCCAGACCGTTTGGGATTCGCCGCCGGAGCAATCACCGGGTCGTTCCTGTTCTTCTTTGCCCTGGGCTATGGTGCGCGGCTACTGGCGCCGGTGTTCGCGCGCCCCCGGGCATGGCAATGGCTGGAGGCGGGCGTCGGCTGCGTGATGTGGGCCATTGCACTTAGGTTGGTGATCGGCTGAGAGGCCTTGCAACCATCCCCGAAAGCGTGTGATTGCACCATATGCAAATTGATCTTGATACGCGCCGGGATCTGATCGGCATCGGCTGGATGCTGGTGACAGGTCTGTGTTTCGTGGCTGTCAACGGTATCGTGCGTGGGCTGGACGGGGCCTTGCCCGCTCCACAGGCGGCCTTCATCCGTTTTCTTTTCGGGTCGATCTTTCTTCTGCCGATGACCTGGCCCGCCATTCGTCGAGGCTTTCCCGCGCCTGTCTGGCGGTTATTCGCGTTACGCGGGGTGCTGCATGTGGTGGCGGTGATCGGCTGGTTTTACGCGATGTCGCGGATCACCGTGGCAGAAGTGACCGCCATCGGCTTCCTCAATCCGATCATGGTCACGGTGGGAGCGGCGCTGTTCCTTGGCGAAAAGCTGGCGGCGCGGCGGATTGCTGCGGTTTGCGTCGCACTGCTCGGTGCGCTGATCGTGTTGCGACCGGGGATACGCGAACTCGATCCCGGCCATCTGTCGCAACTTGGGGCGGCTGTGGCGTTCGGCGTGTCCTACCTGCTGGCCAAGCAATTGACCGACAAGGTGCCGCCTGCGGTCGTTGTGGCGATGATGTCGCTGACAGTCTCTGTCGGCCTGGCGCCGCTGGCCTATGCGGTCTGGGTGCCGACGAGCATCGCGCAGATCGGCTGGCTCGGGCTGGTCGCGGTATTCGCGACATTGGGGCATTATACCATGACCCGCGCCTTCTCGGCCGCGCCTCTGACGGTGACGCAGCCGGTGACATTCCTGCAGCTCATCTGGGCCAGCATGCTGGGGGTGTTCATTTTCCACGAACCGCTTGATGGCTGGGTCATGCTGGGCGGCGGGCTGATGATCGGTGCGATCAGCTATATCACATGGCGCGAGGCCCGGAAGCGGGTGGAGACAAAGACTCCGCCTGTCAACGCGACCAAGGCATAACGCGTTCGCCTGCGCGTGCTGCAGGCATGTCCGGGCGATGTTTCGACGAAAAACCAGGGCAGGCCGGGGCGGATCAGCCCCGGCCATTCAATCAACTGAAGCCGTTACAGGTAGTCGCCGCGCTGCAGGCCGTATTTGGCCATTTTCTCGTTCAATGTCCGGCGCGGCAGGCATAGCTCGTCCATGACATTGGCGATGCTGCCCCTGTGACGGCGCATGGTGTTGTCGATCAGCATGCGTTCGAAGCTTTCGACATATTCCTTGAGCGGCTTGCCTTCGGTCGTGGTGGCCTGCTGAGTGTCTTCGCCATCCGCCATCAGCAGCGATGCAATGCTGCCCGAGCCGCGCCGGTTCTGCAGAACCGCCCGTTCGGCCACGTTGATGAGTTGGCGGATATTGCCGGGCCAGGGTGCCTGCAACAGCTGCGCGGCCTCCTGTGCGCCGACCTGCGGGGCCTCGCATCCATATTCGTCAGAGAATTGTTCCGTCATCCGGTTGAAAAGCGTCAGGATATCCTCACCACGGGCGCGCAGCGGCGGCAGGGTGATATTCAGCGCCGAAAGGCGATAGAACAGGTCGGGGCGCAGTGAATCCTCGGCCTTGCGCCCTTCACCCCGGGCGTTCGAGATGGCGATGATGCGGGTCTCGGCGGGAGGGCCCTGATCGCTGATGAAAGCCAGCAGCCGCGCCTGCAACGGTTCCGACAGGGCCTCGACATCTTCGAGGCACAAGGTGCCGCCACGCGCTTCCTCGACCGAGGGAAGCCCGTCATCCACCGGTCCGAACAGCCGTGCGGTCAGGGCCTCGTCATTATATGCGGCGCAGGAGATGGGTACGAATTTCTTCGTCGCGCGCGGTCCCACGGCATGCAGCGCATGGGCAACCAGAGTCTTGCCCGTGCCGGTTTCTCCGTCGATCAGCACATGGCCGTCCGCCTGCCCCAGATCGAGGATATCCTCGCGCAGGCGTTCCATCACCGGGCTGGAACCGATCAGCTTGGACATGACCTGTTGGCCGTCGGAGAGATCGCGGCGCAGCGCGCGATTGTCCAGCGTCATGCGCCGGGCTTGCGTGGCTTTCTTGGCCAGGGCGGTCATCCTGTCGGGGTTGAAGGGCTTTTCCATGAAGTCCATGGCACCCAAGCGCATCGCCTCGACCGCCATGGGCACATCGCCGTGACCGGTGATCAGGATGACCGGCAAGGCTGAATCCATGCTCATCAGGCGCTTGAGGAACGCGATACCGTCCATTCCAGGCATGCGGATATCCGAGACGATAATTCCCGGCCATTCCGGTCCGACGATCTTGAGGGCATCCTCTGCACTGGCGAAGGATTCGGTCTCGAAACCCGACAAAACCAACCACTGGCTGATCGACTCCCGCATGTCGGGCTCGTCGTCAACAATCGCAATCTTCAGTTTGCGGGACATCAGGCATCCTCTCTTGTATCTTATTCGGCAGCAAGCGCCTTGTCCGGCTCCTCTTCGGGCCGAAGTAAGGGCAACTCAACCTGAAACACCGCTCCACCACCTTCGGTTTCATTATGGGCGGTCAGACGACCTCCGAAATCCGCCACGATCGACGAAGAAATCGCCAGACCCAGTCCAGTACCCTCTCCGGGCTTCTTTGTTGTCCAGAACGGTTCAAACAGTTTTTCCAGGTCAGCGACACCCGGACCGTTGTCGCTGACGGACACATAGGCGTGAGCGCCTTGGCTCACCTCGATATCGATTCGTCCCTCGCGCCGGTCCTTGACTGCATCGACGGCATTGCGCAGCAGATTGATGATGACCTGCTCGAGACGGATCCTGTCGGCCATGACCATAACCTTGTCGCGGGGCAGGTTGCGGCGCACCTGGACCGGGCGCTCGCGCAATTGCGGTTCCATCATCGTCAAGGCAGTGCTGACGGCCTCTCGCAAATCGACCGGCTCGACAGCTTCCCCGCCCTTGCGGGCGTAGGATTTGAGCTGCCGTGTGATCGTACCCATGCGGTCGATCAGGTCGTTGATGCGCTGGAAGCTGGACAGCGCCTCTTCAGGGCGTCCGCGCTGCAGCAATAGCCGCGCACCGGCCAGGTAGGTTTTCATCGCCGCCAGAGGTTGATTGAGTTCGTGGCTCACCCCCGCCGACATTTCGCCAAGCGCCGCCAGCTTCGAGCTTTGCTGGACGGTTTGCTCGGCCACCCGCAGCTCTTTCTGCACGCGTTCGCGTTCGGCGATTTCACGGGTCAGGCGAGCATTCAGCGCCCGCAGATCCGCCGATTCCCGCATATAAGCCACTGACTGCATCCGCGCCCGGCGTGACAGGATATAGAAGCTGGCCGCCAGCAGGATCGCGAAACCCATGATCTCGAGCGCCAGAACCGCGTTCACGCGTTCGCGGATCGAGGAATAGGTGGTGAAGCCGATCATCTTCCAGCCGCGAAACGGAATCCGGCTTTCGGTCCGCATCACCGCGCGACCTTTGACATAGGCGTCGGCAGGGGCGGTCGTCCAGTCGGTGGTAACCTGGAACGCCCGCTGGATTGCCGAAGGAGCGGAGCGCACCGATAATGCCTCGGGCATGGTGAGTCCCCGCCAGCGCGGCTCCGTCGACAGGATGATGTCGCCCGAACTGTCCGTGACGGCCACCGCATCCGAAATGCCGGCCCAGGATTGTTCGAGCCGTGTCAGATCGGCCGCGACGACGATGACACCCATGGTCTTGTTTTCGGTGACGACGGCCCGCGAATAGGTGAATTCATAGGCTCCGCCACCTTCATTCGAGACCGTGAAAACAGTATCGCGCGAACGCAGTGCCTCTACATAATACGGGGTGAGCGAGTTGTTGGTGCCGATCTGATAGCGGTCGGTCGAACCTACGGTCCGGCCCGACGCGTCGAGGAGCCGGATCGAGACTGCGCCGATCTCTTTCTGTGCGGCGATCAGGCGGGCCGAGGTGCCTGAAAAATCGTTGCTGTTCAGTGATCCGATCAGTTCCGGATCACGGGCGAGCAGTTGCGGAACGACCGCCGTCCGTTGCAATTCGGAGATCAGGTTGCCTGTATAGAGCGCCAGTCGCAACTCGGCCCGCACTTCGGTGTTTTCAGAGAACCGTTCCGTCAGCCAGGCATTGGTGGCCCAGATCGAGGCGACGGCCGTCAGGACAATGACTGCGATCGCACTGCGCGGCCACCAGGGACTGGTCGCTGGCGGGAAGCCCCGCTGCGGCCTGTTCGGCTTGGCCGTTGCGATGTCATCTTTCTCGGTCACGGACCGTACTTCCGCCATGTTTGCGCAACTTGCGCAATCTAGGGGCAGATCGGGCGACGCTCAAGTCAAGCGTAAGCCAGCGCTTCGACCAGCCCATTGAACAGGGGCTTTCCATCCGAGCCCCCCAATGCCGCATCGGCAGCGCGTTCGGGATGGGGCATCATGCCCAGAACCCGGCGATTGGCTGACAGGACCCCGGCAATATCCGCGACCGATCCGTTGATTCCGGGCGCATAGGTGAAGGCAATCCGGTTCTCGTCACGCAACTGAGCCAATTCATCGGCGTCGATCTGGTAATTGCCGTCGTGATGGGCGACGGGAATTGTAATGTTCTGGCCCGACGAATAGCCCGAGGTAAAGGCGCTGTCGGCCGTGGCGACGTGCAGCGCAGTCGGTTTGCAAAGAAAGGTCAGCCCCTGGTTGCGCATCAGCGCACCGGGCAGCAGGCCCAACTCGGTCAGCACCTGGAAACCGTTGCATATCCCCAGCACATAGCCGCCCTTGCCGGCATGTTCGCGCAGGCTTCGCGCGATGGGGGAATGCGCGGCAATCGCGCCGCAGCGCAGGTAATCGCCATAGGAAAACCCGCCGGGAACCGCGATCAGATCGGTGCCAGATGGAAGCGCGTCATCCTTGTGCCAGACCCGTGTCACATCGGCCCCGGCCTGCTCAAGCGCGACGGCAAGGTCGCGGTCGCAATTCGATCCGGGAAAGGTGATGACGGCGGCTTTCATGGGGCAGGGCTCCTGTGAGGGATGACAATGGTTTAGCGCAACCCGAGCGTCAAGGAAAGAGGCCGGCGCGCCCCGTGCCCTCGATCATGCGGGCAAGGGCAGGGGGCGAAGCCGCTCAGCCCTCGATCCGGGTGAAATCGGCGATCTGGCGGCCCGCCTCGCGGATGCGGGAAAGCAGGTTGAGCCGGTTGCGCCGGAGGATCTGGTTGTCGGTATTGACCTGCACCGCCTCGAAGAACGCGTCGATGGGCGCGCGCAGCCCGGCGATGGCGGACATGGCGGCGGGGAAATCCTCTGCCTCCATGGCCTCCTTGATGGCCGGCTCCGCCGTGTCGAGCGCCGTGAACAGGGCGCGCTCCTCGCCGGTTTCCGCGAATTTCTGATCGGCGCCGAAACTGTATTCGACGCCGTCCTTGTCCTCGGCCTGCGCAAGGATGTTTCCGGCACGTTTCAGTCCCTGCGTCAGGTTCTGCCCGTCCTCGGTCGTCAGCATCTCGTTCAGCGCGGTGGCGCGGTTCACCACCTGCACCAGATCGTCATTGCCGGGCTGCGCCAGCACCGCGTCGATGATGTCATGGCGGATGCCCTGATCGCGCAAATGGACCTTGAGCCGGTCATGGAGGAAGGTCAGGAGGTCGGCGGCATCCGCTCCGGTATAGCCTTTTGCCATGATTTCGAGCAGACCGACCCTCACACCATTCCCCAACACCAACCGAATAACGCCCAACGCAGCCCGCCGCAGCGCGAACGGGTCCTTCGAACCGGTCGGCTTTTCATCGATGGCCCAGAATCCGGTCAACATGTCGATCTTGTCGGCCAGCGCCACGGCAACCGAAACCGGGGCAGAGGGCACCGCATCCGAGGGACCAAGCGGCGAGTAGTGATCCCGCGCGGCATCGGCCACGGCGTCGGCATGGCCTGCAGACTTGGCGTAATACCTGCCCATGATCCCTTGCAATTCGGGGAACTCGCCGACCATGGCCGAGCGCAAATCCAGCTTGGCCAGTCGCGCCGCCTGTTCCGCCTGATCCGCATCGGCCCCGACCAAGGGCGCGATCTCACGCGAGAGCGCCGCGATCCGCTCAACCCGGTCCGCCTGAGAGCCCAGCTTGTTGTGGAAGGTCACGGATTTCAGCCCTTCGGCCCAACCCTCCATGCCCTCTTTCGCGTCGCGCAGGTCGTTTTCCCAGAAGAAGGCGGCATCCGACAGTCGGGCTGCGAGCACGCGCTGGTTCCCGGCAAGGATCGTCGCACCGTCATCGGCAGTCTCGATATTGGCGACGGTGACGAAGCCCTCGATCCGTCCGGTCTTTGGATTGCGCGCCGAGAAGAATTTCTGATGCTCCTTCATCGAGGTCTGCAGCACCTCGGGCGGCAGGTCGAGGAAACGCTCCTCGATCACCCCCATCAGCGGCACCGGCCACTCGACCAGCCCGGCGACCTCGGACATCAGCCCTTCATCTGGCACGATCTCCCAGCCACGCGCGAAGGCGAGGCTGTCGGCCTCCTGCCGGATCGCGGCTTCGCGTTCGTCATGGTCCAGCATGACCCGGGCGCGGCGCAGTTTCGCGGCATAATCCTCGAACCCCGTGACGGCGAAGGGTTCGGGCGCCATGAAGCGGTGGCCACGTGTCGTATCGCCTGCCGCGATCCCCTCGACCGTCAGTGGCACCACGGATGCACCGGATTCGTCGGTCAGAATGCACAGGATCGAATGCAGCGGGCGCACCCAACGCAGCGACCCGTCGCCCCAACGCATGGATTTCGGCCATGGAAAGTTGCGGATCGCGGCTTCCAGTACCTCGGCCACAATCTCGGCTGCGGGGCGGCCCGGCCTCTCGATGGTCGCGAACCAGACCTGCCCTTTCTTGTCGTCCCGCTTTTCCAGTTGATCGCGGGTCAGTCCCGCACCGCGCAGGAACCCTTCCAACGCCTTCTCGGGCGCGTCCACGCGCGGACCCTTGCGCTCTTCGCGAATGGTGGGGCTGTGGTCGGTCAGACCCTCGACGGCCAGCACCAGCCGGCGCGGGGTGCTGAACGCGCCCGCCGAGGCATAGGTCAGACCGCCTTCGACCAGCCCGTCGGTGATCAGGCGTTTCAGGTCCGCACGGGCGCGAGATTGCATCCGGGCGGGGATTTCCTCCGAGAATAGCTCGATGAGAAGGTCGGGCATCAGTCCATCACTCCGCGTTCCGGGGTCTTGTCGTTATATTGGTGCCAGCCATAGGCGCGGCCATCGGGATAGATGGCCAGCACGCGGTCCACATCCGGGTGGATCTCGGACTGGCTCAGGACGGCACGGGCAGCGCCGGATTCGAGATCAGCGCCGATCTGTTCGGCATCGAAGCAATCGAACCAGCGGGGGCCGATCAAGGGGGTGGCACCTTCGAAAGGGATCGCATCGGAGAAATCGCCCTCGATGCGGAAACAGGCGCGCCAGCGGATAGGAGAGCTGTCTGCGTCGATACCCTCGAAACCGGTCATCTGCAGATCTTGTGCCCCGTCTTCGGACTGAATTTGAACGATCGCCGCCGGACTGCCCGGCGCGATCTCGTCGTAGAAACCATATTCCTGCGCATACCAGATCCCGCCGCCAACAAGAATTGGCGCAAGGATCAGCACGATGACTGCCAGCTTGCCCTTCACGCCGCTTTTCCCGCTGCATCGGTGGTCACGAACAGGTCGGCACAGGCCTTGGCCAGCGCCCGGACACGCCCGATATAGGCCTGCCGCTCGGTGACCGAGATCACCCCGCGCGCGTCCAGCAGGTTGAAGACATGGCTGGCCTTGATGCATTGGTCATAGGCCGGGTGCGCCATCGGGATACGCCGCCCGGCGCTGTCGGTCTCGGCCGCGTCGAGGATGCGCGCGCATTCGGCCTCGGCATCCTCGAAATGCCGGAACAGCGTGTCCGTGTCGGCCTGGTCGAAGTTCCAGCGCGAATATTCCTGCTCGGTCTGAAGGAAGATATCGCCATAGCTCAGCGGAATGGCCGCATCGGGGTCGTTGAAGGGCATATCCATCACATGCTCGACGCCCAGCACATACATCGCCAGCCGCTCCAGCCCATAGGTCAGCTCGCCCGAGACCGGGCGGCAATCATGCCCGCCGACCTGCTGGAAATAGGTGAACTGGCTGACTTCCATGCCGTCGCACCAGACCTCCCACCCCAGGCCCCATGCGCCGAGGGTCGGGCTTTCCCAATCATCCTCGACGAAGCGGACATCGTGGATCATCGGATCGAGGCCGATGGCGCGCAGGCTGCCCAGGTAAAGTTCCTGCAAATTCGCGGGGCTCGGTTTGATGATCACCTGATATTGATAATAATGCTGCAACCGGTTCGGATTTTCGCCATAGCGGCCGTCGGTCGGGCGGCGCGAGGGTTGCACATAGGCCGCCGCCCACGGCTTCGAGCCAAGGGCGCGCAGGGTGGTCGCGGGATGGAAGGTGCCCGCGCCTACTTCCATGTCATAGGGCTGCAGGATCGCGCAGCCCTGTCCGGCCCAGTAATTCTGCAGGCGGAGAATGACCTCCTGAAAGCTGCGGGGGCGGTTGGGGCTGGTCATCTGGGCGTCCTTTTTGCATAGATCGTGCAAAGCGTCCCGCGCCTTCTAGGCGTGGCTTGGGGCAGGGTCAATAAAGGGGCGGGCAGCGGCCCGCAAAGGAGGCCGGTATGCGGCACATGATTACGATGGTTCTGGCGGCAGGCTTGCCGGTGGCGGCATTCGCGCAGGACGCGGTGATACGGATCGAGGCCAAGCGGGGCGCGGCCCAGGCAAACGAGACCGCTGCGGGCTGGCGGCAGAAATTCGACGATGTGGTGACTTTCCCTCTGAACGGGGGCTGGATCGGCATCGCGTTGGGTCCACTGTCGCCGGAAGAGGCCGAGGCACGGCTGGACGAGTTGCGGGCCGCCGGAGAGGTGCCGGCCGACAGTTTCGTGGCCGAGCCGGGGAAGAATGTGGAACTGATCCCGGTGGCCGCCACGCCTTCCGATGAGACCGGACCGGCCCGAGACAACGAGGCTGCGGCAACGGATCTCGAAAACCTGCAGGTCAATCCGGTGATTGTCGGGGAGCAATCTGACAATGAGCCCGAGCCAGTTGCCGAGCCTCCGGTCGCGGCACCTGGCACCTATATCCGGCTGCAATCCCTGCGTACGCAGGCCGAGGGCGAGGAGGCGCTGACTCAATGGCGCGAGAACTTTCCCGGTGCGGGGCTGTGGCATTTGCCGGGCGGCTGGTATGGCGTGGCCCTAGGTCCGCTGGAGGAGGAAACCGCCCTCGCATGGCTGGCTGCCTTCAAGCAGGCCGACCTGATGCCCGGAGACGCCTTTACCTCGGAAGCGGCAGAGATGGGCGAAGCGGTGACGCCGGGCGAGGCACCCGATCTGCCCGCACCGGGTGAGCCGCAAGAGATGCCGCCGATGGACGAGGTGCAGAAGGCGCTGCGTTGGGCGGGACTCTACGAGGGCGGGATCGACGGCAAGGCCGGACCCCAGACCCGCGCCGCGATCAGTGCCGAGATCATCGGGCAACGGTTTTCCCCCGATCCCGGCACGGCCATGCGCAATCTGATGGAGCGCCGCGCGGAATGGCGCGACGAGATGGGGCTGACGGTGCTGGAGGACGCACATACCGGCCTTAGCCTCACGGCCCCCATGGACAAGCTGCAATTCGACCGCACCGAAAGGGCGCTGTCGATCTATGCGCCGAAGAACGATTCCGGCGCGGCGCTGATCCTGTTCAGTCAGCCGGGCGGACAGCAGGAGCTTCTCGATCTGTCAGGGCTTGTCACGGCGCTTGGCTGGGTGCCTCGTCCCAAGCGGGTGATCGAGAAGGGCCATGTCCTGCTGACAGGCAAGAATACCGATCACCATGGCCGGGCCGAGGGCTGGGTCCGCGACGGACGGGCCGAAGGCTTCGTTCTGATCTGGCCCGCGAACGACCCCGAGAACCAGACCCGCCTTGCCGCCGAGATGAGCGACAGCCTGGCCCGGAACGCTCGGGCTCAGGATGAACTGCCCGACGTGTCGGAAACGGATGGGGCTGCCTCGGACGACATCACGGAGCAACCATAGGAGCGTGCTTCAGGAACGCCAGAACTTGGGCAGCAGCAGCACGAGCACCGAGACCAGCTCGAGCCGTCCGAGGAACATTCCGAAGATCATGATCCATTTGGCGCTGTTCGGGAATTCGACGATCGAGCCGTTCGCGGAGATCTCGGGGCCCCAGGCAGGTCCGACATTGGCGATGGCCGTCCATGCGGCGGTCAGCGCGGTTTTCGTGTGTAGCCCGGTCAGCGACAACCCGACGATCAGCAGGCCGAATGTCAGCATGAACAGTGTGAAGAAGGCCATCACCGAATCCACCACCTCCTGGTCGAGGGCGCGCCCTTCATAGCGCAGCGGATAGACCCGATGCGGAGAATGCAGCCGCCGGATCTGCGCTCGAACGGCCTGGAACAGTACCAGGTAGCGGAAAACCTTGACCGAACAACCGGTGGAGCCGGTGCAGCCGCCGATCAACCCGCAGACGATCAGCAAGGCAAGTGGCAGATGCCCCCAGGCAGCCATGTCGGTCGAGGCGAAGCCGGTGCCGGAAAAGGTCGAGATAGTGTTGAAGACCGTTTCGCGGATCAGCTCGCCCGGGTGATCGCCCTGCTGCATGACAAGAAGCCGGTACAGGACGATGGCCATGCAAGCATAGAAAATCCAGCGCAGATAGGCGCGGATTTGGCTATCCTGCCATATCGGTACGAAATTCCCGCGCATGACCTGCACCATGCGGATGAAGGGGATCGAGGCGAGGATCATGAAGATCGACGCGGCCCATTCCGGCGCCCCGAGGAAAGCGCCGAAACTCGCATCGTAACTGGAGAACCCACCGGTGGACACGGTGGAGAACGCGTGGACAATGGCGTCGTATCCGTTGAGTCCCAGCAGGATATAGGTCAGCACTGCGGCGACCGTCAGCAGGACATAGATACGTGTCATCTCGGCCGCGATCTCGCCGGCGCGGGGCAGGATTTTTCCCAAAGTGTCAAAACCTTCGGACCGGAAGAACTGCATGCCGCCGACTTTCATCACCGGCAGGAAGACCATGGCGACGACGACGATCCCCAATCCGCCGATCCATTGCAGGATTCCGCGCCATAGATGCGTTCCACGCGGTAGCTCGTTCAGCTCGGGAAAGGCGGTGGTGCCGGTGGTGGTGACGCCCGACATCGCCTCGAAATATGCGTCGGTAAAGCTTGCATGCGGCTGACCGAACATGAAGGGCAGCGCACCGAAGACCGGCAACACGGCCCAGAGCCCGGAGGTGATCAGAAAGGCCTGCTGGATGCTGAGCAGACGGTAGTCGCCGCGCGAGGCGACCGTGATCAGCAGCCCCGCGACGATGGTAATGATGCCGGATTGCAGGAACACCGCCCAATGTTCGCTGCCCACCCACCAATCGGTCATCATCGGCAGGGCCATCGATGCGCCCAACACGACAATGACTTTTCCAAGCGGGTGAGCGACCGGGCGGATATCCATCATGTCATTTGCTTGCCGCGCGAGGCGAGGAGCGTCAAGCGCCGAAACCTCGGCACCACGTCTTTCCAATCCGAAACCTGACGCGTCAGGGGATGTATATCGATACCAGAGCGGTTATATTCGGCCAAGTGGCGTAACCGCGTATTCCACGGAGGAAAGATGGCAGCCTATCCTGTGACGACATCCATCAGGCCGGATGTCCAAGGCCATTTCGATCCCGCGACCAACACGATCAGCTATATCGTGAAGGATCCTGCCACGGATGCCTGTGCGATCATCGATTCGGTCATGGATATCGATTACGCGGCGGGCCGGATCACCTATGAGCACGCCGATATGCTGATAGACGAGGTCAACCGCCGCGGCTTGCGCCTCGACTGGATCATCGAGACCCATGTCCATGCCGATCACCTCTCTGCCGCGCCCTATATCCAGGACCGGTTGGGCGGCAGGATCGGCATCGGCGCGAATATCATGTTGATACAGGATGTTTTCGGCAAGATCTTCAACGAAGGAACAGAGTTCCAGCGTGATGGTAGCCAGTTCGATCACCTGTTCGAGGATAGCGACAGCTACATTATCGGCGAGATGTCCTGTTTCGCCATCCATACGCCCGGCCATACGCCAGCCTGCATGACCCATGTCATGGGTGATGCGGCTTTCGTGGGCGATACGTTATTCATGCCTGACGGCGGCTCGGCCCGTGCGGATTTCCCCGGTGGGGATGCGGGCGTGCTTTACGACAGCATCCAGAAGGTGTTGGCGCTGCCCGACGAGATGCGGCTGTTCATGTGCCACGATTACGGCCCGAACGGGCGTGACATCCAGTGGCAGACCACCGTGGCCGAGGAAAAGGCGCATAATATCCATGTCGGCGGCGGGCGAAGCCGCGAGGAATTCGTCCGCTTCCGGACCGAACGCGATGCGCAACTGGCAATGCCGCGCCTGATCATCCCCTCGCTTCAGGTGAATATGCGGGCGGGCGAGGTGCCGACCGACAAGGAGGGGCGCCCGATGCTCAAGGTTCCGATCAACGGGCTGTAGGACAGGGCGTCACGCAAAACGCTTGGCCCCCGCCACGCAGAGCACCACCAGAGCGGTTATCCCGACCATCGACGGGGCGACCGGCTCGTGCAGGAACAGCCATGCCAGCATCATGCCGAAGAAGGGTTGCAGCAATTGCAGCTGGCCGATCTTGGCGGTTCCGCCGATCGCCAGCCCGCGATACCAGAAGACAAAGCCGACCAGCATGGAAAAGACCGAGACATAGCCCAACCCGATCCATTCCGCCGAATTTACTCTGCCAAACCCGCTTGGCCACACTGCCAGGACAATTGCAGCCATGACCGGCAGCGACAGAACCAGTGCCCAGCAGATCACTTGCCAGCCGCCAAGCCGCCGTGACAGCACCGCCCCTTCGGCATATCCCAACCCGCAGACAAGCACCGCCGCGACCATCAGCAGATCGCCGCTCCATTGCATTTCGGTGCTCTGCGACAGGGCGTAACCCGCGACCAGCATGCTGCCCATGCAGGAAAACAGCCAGAATAGCGGGGCAGGGCGTTCGCCGCCGCGCAATGTGGCGAATATCGCGGTGGCGAGCGGCAGAAGACCGATGAACACGATGGAATGCGCGGCAGTGATATATTGCAACGCCATCGCGGTCAGCAGAGGGAACCCCACCACCACGCCAAGCGCCACGATCAGCAGCGACATCAGGTCGCTGCGGCCGGGCCGCGCCTCTCGTAACAGTTTCAGCAGGGCAATCGCGATACAGGCTGCCAGAACCGCGCGGACCGATGTCAGGAAAAGCGGGCTGAATCCCCCAACGGCAACACGAGTTGCCGGCAGTGAGCCACTGAAAATGAGCATGCCCAGAAAGCCGCTCCCCCAACCTGACCCCCATCCCGATGTCGTTGCCTGCATTCCGCTGCTCCTTTCATGTCATGGCGCATGGCTAGAGAGACTGGGCTGGCAAAGACAGATACAAACCAATACAATTTTGACATTCTGTATTGATACAACTGGGCATACAAAGGGGGCGGGATGGAAAGCCGGACAGAACAGGTCATGCAGGCAATCCGCCGCAAGCTCGGCTCGGGCGCGATTGCACCGGGGGAGAAGCTTCCCTCGATTCGTGGTTTTGCGACGACGATGCGGGTATCACCCTCTACCGTGGTCGAAGCCTATGACCGGCTCGCCGCCGAGGGTGTGATCTTTGCACGCCGCAGATCTGGCTTCTATGCGGCGCAAAGCAATCGGCCTGTCGCATTATCGGCAATGGGCCCAAGGCTGGAGCGCGAGATCGATCCGCTCTGGGTGTCCCGCCAGTCGCTGGATGCGGATGAGGAGGCGCCCAAGCCGGGCTGCGGATGGCTGCCTGCCGGTTGGATGCCCGTGGCTTCGCTCAGGCGGGCCATTCGTGCGGCGGGGCGGGCGGATGACGGGCTGCTATCCTATTATGGCGGAACTCGGAGCGAGGGGAAACTGCGGCAATTCCTGTCGCGGCAGCTTTCGGACCAGGGGATCGAGGCTGGCCCGGGTCGCATCCTGCTGACCTCCTCGGGCTCGAACGCGATCGACCTTGTCTGTCGCCTGCTGCTTTCGCCGGGGGACAAGGTGCTGGTCGACGATCCCTGCTATTTCAATTTCCAGGCCCTGTTCCGGGCGCACCGGGTCGAGATCGTCGGGGTGCCGTATACGCCGCAGGGTCCGGATATCGAGCGTCTCCAAGAGGCGTTGTCCCTGCACAAGCCGCGCCTCTACATCACCAATTCCGCCCTTCATAATCCGACGGGCGCGACGATATCGGCGCAGGTGGCGCATAAGGTGCTGACGCTCGCCGCCGTGCATGACCTGATCGTCATCGAGGATGATATCTTCACCGAGTTCGAGCCCGATCTCTCGCCGCGCCTGGCGGCAATGGACGGGCTGGACAGGGTGATCCGGATCGGCAGTTTCTCTAAGACCCTGTCGGCCTCTGTCCGCTGCGGCTATGTCGCGGCGCGGCCTGACTGGATCGAGGCGTTGATCGATCTGCAGGTGGCCACCAATTTCGGTGGCCCGAGCCCGCTCGCGGCAGAAATCCTGCATCACGCGCTGAGCGATGGCGGCTATCGCAAGCATATGGAGGCGCTGCGGGTGCGCCTGGCCAAGCTGCGCTGGAAGGTTGCAGTGCAGTTGGGCGAAATCGGCATTGCGCCATGGATCATGCCGCGCGGCGGTTTCTACCTTTGGTGTCAGTTGCCGGAAGGCACCGACGGGGCTGCGATGGCACGGGCGGCGCTGGCCGAGAATGTCGTCCTGGCGCCCGGAAACGTGTTCAGCCCGTCGCAAGGGATGATGTCCTATATGCGTTTCAATGTTGGGCAGATGGGCGATCCCGGAATTTATCCGGCCCTTGATCGCGCCATGCGCGCCGCAGGTTAGGCCTCGGATATCCGGCATGGGCGTGGCATCGCGCATACCCGGGGTGAAGCGCGACTTTAATACTCAACGCGCCCTTGATCGCATCCCCTCCGCAGGCTACCTTGAGGCCAAGTTGATATCGGAGGGCGTGATTATGGCGCCCAGGCGTCCCGCGGGTGGGGGCGCGTTCCCGAAAAATACGGTTGAGCCGTCCGTCACCCGCCAGGCCGAGGAGGGCGCGCTTTATGCGGCTCTCGACCTCGGTACAAATTCATGCCGGATGCTGATTGCGCGGCCGCGCGGCAGTCAGTTCCAGGTCGTGGACAGCTTCTCCAAGCCAGTGCAGCTTGGGTTGGGGCTGGAAGCTTCGGGGCGGCTGTCCCGGAGCTCGATGGCGCGTACCATTCATGCATTGCAGGTATGTCGGCGCAAGCTGGAGCAGCACAACGTCAAGAGCATGCGTCTGGTTGCGACCGAGGCTTGCCGAAGGGCGAGGAACAGCCGCGATTTCATGCGCAATATCCGCCGTGAAACGGGCCTGCCGCTTGAAATCATCGATGCCGAGGAAGAGGCGAGGCTGGCCGTGATCTCTTGCGCGCCGCTGGTCAGCCACAAGACCGAGACCCTGCTGGTCGTCGATATCGGAGGCGGCTCGACCGAACTGGTCTGGATCGATCTCGAGGATGTCGAACCGCGGGAGCGGCCGCGAGCGATCATGCGGCTGAGCGATGGTTTCGGTAATCCGCAGCCGGGCGGGGCGCGGGTGGTCGACTGGATCAGCGTGCCCCTGGGGGTGGCGACACTGCGCGACATGTTCGCCGATGTCGAGGACGACCAGGGACGTTTCGCGCTGATGAGTTGGTATTTCGAGGAACTCCTGGCCGATTTCGCGCCCTATGCGGATGGCTCTCCCGACGAGGGTTTCCAGATCATCGGGACGTCGGGAACCGTTACGACAGTCGCGGCGAGCCATCTCAACCTGCGCCGCTATGACCGCACCAAGGTGGATGGGTTGACGATGAGTACCGAGCAGATCGACAAGGTCATCCATTCCTATCTGGCCCTCGGGCCGATTGGTCGCCGCTCTGATCCGAGGATCGGGCGGGAAAGACACGCCCTGATCATGTCCGGCGCGGCGATCTTGCAAACCTTGATGCGGGTCTGGCCGACGAACAAGCTGTCGGTTGCGGATCGCGGGTTACGCGAGGGGTTGCTTTATGCCCAGATGGTGCGCGATGGGGTGCTCAGGCCGGAAGGGCTAAATGGAGTGGCATGATGGCAGCAAATGGTTCGGGCGGCAGCCGGGCGGGAAAATCCAGCGGTCGCGGAGAGCGTGACCTGCGGGTCCGGGTCAAGACCGCGAAGGGGCGCAAGCTGTCCAGCAAGCTATGGCTGGAACGGCAGTTGAACGATCCCTATGTCGCGCGGGCCAAGCGCGAGGGATATCGGGGGCGGGCGGCTTACAAGATCCTTGAGCTGGATGACAAGTATCGCTTTCTCGTGCCCGGCGCGCGGGTGGTGGATCTGGGCTGCGCCCCCGGTGGCTGGTGCCAGGTGGCGGTGCGGCGCGTGAACGCGCTTGGCGAGAAATCCGGCAAGCCGGTGGGCCGCGTGCTTGGCCTCGACCTGCAAGAGGTCGATCTGATCGCCGGGGCCGAGATCCATCTGCTCGACTTCCTGTCCGAGGGGGCGGACGACAAGGTCAAGGACTGGCTGGGCGGAACCGCCGATGTCGTGATGTCCGACATGGCCGCGTCCTCTTCGGGGCATAAGGGCACGGATCATCTGCGTATCGTCGCATTGGTCGAGGCGGCGGCCGCACTGGCTCTCGATATCCTCGAACCGGGCGGAACTTTCGTTGCCAAGGTATTGGCCGGCGGCGCGGAAAGCGACATGCAGACGTTGCTGAAGCGGAATTTCCAGAAGGTCGCCAATGTCAAACCCCCCGCCAGCCGCCGCGACTCGTCCGAGAAATTCGTGGTCGCGACCGGGTTCCGGGGGCGCAGGGAGTCCGTTGAGGCGGATGATCAGCCGGACTGATCCCGGAATGTTTCGGGGCGCTGCCCGGTCGCCTCGACAAAGCTGCGGGTGAAATGGGCGTGGCTGGTATAGCCGAGTTCCTTTGCGATCTGCGCCGGGCTTTGTCCGCCTTCGCGCAACATCTCGACCGCCCGCTGCAACCGCACCTCGTGCATCAGTTCGATGGCGCGCTTGCCTCGGGCGTTCTGGCAAGCGTGATCCAGCGCCGCCGTGCTTGTCCCCAGAATGGCCGCAAGATCGGCGATGGTGGGCCCATGGCGCAACTGCGCCATGGCCAGTGTGAGAAAGCGTTCGACAAGCGGGCGTTGCGCCTCGTTCGGCAGGGGCGTCAGGGCTGCATTGGCCCGAGCCGGTTCGAGCCGGGCAAGGCGCAGGGCCAGAACGCCAAGCAGGCAATGCAGTGCCTTTTCGGAATTCGGCTTCGCGCTTTCGTCCGCCAGTTCCTTGAGGGTGGAAAGCAGCGCTTCTCCGGATTCGCCGGCGGAACCAGCCAGCGGATGCTGGGGAAACGGCGGATCGATGTCGCGGAGCAATGCCGGGGCGAGCAGGAGGGCATGGCCTTCGGTCTCCGGCTTCGGCCAAGCCGCAAAGGCGGTGCCGGCGGGGATATAGCGGACGGAATCGCTTGGCATGACATGCTGTTGCCGCGGAAAGTCCAGATGCAATTGTCCGGCTGTCACCCAGATCAGGATATGGTCTGCCCGGGTTCGGGGCTGCGGAGGCGTGGCGCGGCTGCCCCAGATGAACCCCGCCAGCGGCAAGAGGCGCGGCCCCGATTGTCGCGCCACCGGGCGCTGCGCGAAGGAACGGGCCGCTACGGCCAATATCTTCGGCGGCGTGGGAGGAGAGGCCGTCCCGAGCCGGGCTGTGGCGGCGTGATAGCGGCGCATATCCAGGGCGCGGCCCTCGGGAATATCCGAGTCATTTATCCGGGCATTTGGCAAGCCGCTCGCCTTCGGGCGAGGCAGGCCCGTCAGGCTTCGTTCTGCGAAGGGGCTGGGCGAGAAGGGAAATCTGCCCTCCCAATCTGTTCGATCATGAGACGCCATCTATAACCGTGAACTCGTATAAGCTGCGGATGAATTGTCGCTTAACTCTGGCGGTCCGACAACCGTGAATCCGGAAAAAATCCACGCCGCACGATTGGCCGGGTCAATCCGCTGGTCCGACCGGCCAGTTCTGCCAATCCTTCATCCGGTTTCGAAACCATATCCGTTGCGATTTCGCATATTGCCGGGTGGCGATGATGGCACGTTCCGTCGCGGTCTCCAGATCGAGTCCGTCCCGCAAATGCGCAACCAGTTCTGGCGCCCCGATTGCGCGCGCCCATTGCTTGCCGGGTTCCCATTCGGGCAGCATCGCCTGCACCTCGGCCAACGCCCCTTCGGACATCATCGCATGAAAGCGCCGGGCGATGCGGTCGGCCAGCCAGTCCCGGTCGGCGTTCATGACCAGCCGCTGACAGTCGGTGGGAGGGATTAGCGGCGGAGGTGTGTCCGCTTGCCAGGACGCCAGTCCACGCCCGGTCGCGCGCAGCACCTCCCATGCGCGCTGAACCCGCGCCGGATTGCGAGTGTCGATGCGCTGATGCGTCTCTGGATCGAGTTCGGCCACCATCCTTGCCAATCCGTCCTCTTCGGCCAGCATCGCGTCACCGGCAGCCCGGATCTTGGATGAGACAGGCGGAACATAAGCCAATCCCTGCGTCAGCGCCGTCAGGTAAAGCCCCGTGCCGCCCACAATGATCAGGCGTCGGTCCGCGAGCTGGGCCACATCGCGCAGCCAGTCCCCGACGGAATAGCTGCGATCCGGCGTGACATGGCCATAGAGTGCATGCGGAGCCGCTGCCTCGTCCGCTTGCGAGGGCCGTGCCGTCAGCACCCGCCAGCAGGACCAGATCTGCAAGGCGTCGGCATTCACGATCAATCCGCCCTGGGCCTGCGCCACTGCCAGCGCCAGTGCCGATTTGCCGCTGGCGGTCGGACCTGCGATCAGCAGGTGGCGCGCGGGGTCGATCTGTGCGAGGTCAGGCGCTTGCATGGGTGGTTCCGGGCGGTTGATCCTGTCCGCTTTTTGCGACATTTTGCGCGGCAATGAAAGCGGCGAGCCCGGCGATGAAAAGGACAGGACATGACTGATCGAACGGGCTCTGCGCCCACCCAATATGGCCGGGTAATGCTGAAAATCTCGGGCGAGGCGCTGATGGGGGATCAGGGATATGGCCTGCATCCGCCCACCGTGGCCCGCATCGCGAACGAGGTCGAATCGGTCGCCCAGATGGGGGTCGAGGTCTGCATGGTCATCGGTGGAGGCAATATCTTCCGCGGATTGCAGGGCAGCGCCCAGGGGATGGAGCGGACGACCGCCGATTACATGGGAATGCTGGCCACGGTGATGAATGCGCTGGCCATGCAGTCGGCGCTGGAGGACAAGGGGCTGCATTGCCGTGTCATCAGCGCCATCCGGATGGACGAGGTCTGCGAGCCCTATATCCGCCGCCGGGCCATTCGCCACCTGGAAAAGAAGCGGATCGTGATCTTCGCCGCCGGGACCGGCAATCCCTATTTCACCACCGATACCGCCGCGACGCTGCGCGCCAACGAGATGAACTGCGAGGCGATCTTCAAGGGAACCAAGGTCGACGGCGTCTATGACAAGGACCCCGTGAAACATAAGGATGCGACGCGCTACCAGGACGTATCCTATGACGAGGTGCTGCAAAAGCACCTGGGCGTGATGGATGCTTCGGCCATTGCGTTGGCGCGCGACAACCGTCTGCCGATCATCGTCTTCTCGCTGGACGAGCCGGGCGGCTTCCGGACCATTCTGGAAGGCGACGGCACCTATACCCGCGTGCATAACTGACAACGCACTTTCCTGTGATCGGCCGGACCGTCAAATGCCCGCCGATCGGCGGGTAAAGCCTTTGCCAAGCATGGGCATTGCGGTTACAAGCGGTAAAAATCCAATGCAGAGGCAGTCCGATATGGCAGAGGACATCGAAATCGACATAGATGATCTTGAACGGCGAATGAAAGGTGCGATGGAAAGTCTGCGCCACGAATTCGCGTCGCTTCGCACGGGGCGTGCTTCGGCCTCGATGGTCGAGCCGGTCCAGGTCGAAGCCTATGGCCAGATGACACCGATCAACCAGCTTGGCACCGTCAATGTGCCCGAGCCGCGCATGGTCACCATCAATATCTGGGACAAGTCGATGGTCGGCAAGGCGGAGAAGGCGATCCGTGAAAGCGGCCTCGGCATCAACCCGCAGACCAACGGCACCATCATCATGCTGCCGATCCCCGAGTTGAACGAGGAACGCCGCCGCGAGTTGACCAAGGTTGCCGCCCAATATGCGGAAAGCGCCCGGGTCGCGATCCGCAACGTGCGCCGTGACGGGATGGATCAGGTCAAGAAGGGCAAGGCCAGCGGCATGCCCGAGGACGACCAGAAATTCTGGGAAACGGCCGTGCAGGAACTGACCGACAAGATGATTGCCGGTGTCGACGAGGCGCTCGAGGCCAAGCAGGCCGAAATCATGCAGGTCTGAGACATCATGGCCGCCGAACCTGCACAGGCCCTGCCAACAGGGGGCACCGAGCAACGTCCGCGTCACGTTGCCATCATCATGGACGGAAATGGTCGTTGGGCGACCGAGCGCGGCTGGCCGCGCCTGGTCGGCCATCGGCGTGGGGCGGAACGTGTCAAGCAGATCGTTCGCGCCTGTCCCGATCTCGGGGTGAACTGGCTTACCGTCTATGCCTTTTCGACCGAGAACTGGAAACGTTCGACCGAGGAAGTGCTTGGGCTGATGAAGATCTTCCGCCGCTATATCGAGCGCGAGGCAGAGGGCATGTCCGCCGAGGGCGTGCGGATGCGCTTTATCGGCGGCCGCGAACGGCTTGATCCCAAGCTGCAGGCGCTGATGTCCTCGATCGAGGCGCGCACCGCCGGCAATACGCGGCTGAACCTGACTGTCGCGATCAATTACGGCGGACGGGACGAGTTGACCCGCGCGGCCGGGCGTCTGGCGCAGAAGATCGCGCGAGGCGAGGTGGCGGAACCCGGCGAGGCCGATCTGGCGGGATGCCTGGATACCGCCGGCCATCCCGACCCGGACCTGGTGATCCGCACATCGGGCGAGACGCGGACCTCGAATTTCCTGCCCTGGCAGGCGGCCTATGCCGAATACGAGTTCACCCCGACGATGTGGCCGGATTTCACGCCGGATCATCTGGGCACCATCCTCGATCGTTTCGGCATGCGCGAGCGTCGTTTCGGGGGCGCATGAGGAAAAAGGGGTCGATAGCGCCGAAAACTCCTGTCCCTCCGGGTAAATGGGCCGATCTTTCAAGGCGTATCGCCTCGACATTGGTGCTACTGGCAATCGGGCTGCTTCTGGTGGCCGCCTCGGGCGTCTGGTTGCGATTGGGCATGGCGGTGATCTCGGCCATCACCTTCTGGGAACTGGCGGCGATGACGGGCTGGCGGTATCCGCGTCTCCATGCCGGTTTCGGTCGGTGGCGCCCGATTGCGCTGGCGGTGATTGCCGGTTTGTCGCAATTTGCCGCGCTGATGATCCTGCATCCGCTGGCCTGGCTGCTGCTGGCCGTGCCGATCCTCGCCGGATTGCCCGGCGCATTGGCGCGCGACCGCTGGACTTATGCCATCTTCGGCATCGCGATCCTGCTGGTCGCCTTTGGTCTCGTCGGTTTCCGCGAAGAGTTCGGTCTGGGCTTCGTGCTGTGGCTGATGGGGATCGTGATCATCTCGGATACGATGGGCTATTTCTGTGGGCGCATCCTGGGCGGACCCAAGTTCTGGCCCGCGCTCAGCCCCAAGAAAACCTGGTCCGGCACGATTTCCGGCTGGATTGGCGCGCTGATTTTTGGCACGCTCCTGTGGTTGGCGGATTGGGGCGATATTGCGCTGATCTGGTGTTCGCCGCTGGTGTGTTTCGCGGGCCAGATGGGCGATATCGCCGAAAGCTGGCTCAAGAGGCGGGCGGGCGTCAAGGACAGCTCGAACCTGATTCCGGGGCATGGCGGTTTCATGGATCGGTTCGACGCGGTGACAGGGGCGGTGCTTGCGGCAATGTTACTGGGAATTCTGGTCAGTCTACCGGCGGTTAACTGAGACATGCGACGCATTTCGATTTTCGGAGCGACCGGATCGGTCGGGGCCAATGGGATCGACCTGATCCGCCGCGCGGGCGGGGCAGAGGCGTTCCATGTCGTCGCGCTGACCGCCGGACGGAATATCGAGCGGCTCGCCAGGATGGCGCGAGAGTTGCGGGCCGAGGTCGCGGTAACGGCGCATGAGGAATTGCTGGACGATCTGCGCGCGCGACTGGTGGGGAGCGGTGTCGAAGCCGCCGCCGGACCTGCGGCCCTGAAAGAGGCGGCGGGACGTCCGGCGGATTGGGTCCTGTCGGCCATCGTTGGCGCAGCGGGATTGGCGCCGGGGCTGACCGCGCTGGCCCAAGGCGGTGTTTTGGCATTGGCGAACAAGGAATCGCTGGTTTGTGCGGGCCCGTTGATGCGCGCTGCGGCCGAACGAAACGGAACCACGATCCTGCCGGTGGACTCCGAGCATTCCGCGATCTTTCAGGCCCTTGGTTCTGAAACCCGCGATAGCGTCGAGCATGTGACCATTACCGCTTCGGGCGGGGCGTTTCGCGACTGGCCCCTGGAGCGGCTGGCGGCTGCGACGGTGGCCGAGGCCTCGACCCATCCCAATTGGGCGATGGGGCAGCGGATCACCATCGATAGCGCCTCGATGTTCAACAAGGCCATGGAAGTCATAGAAACGCATGAGTTTTTTGGGTTGGAGCCGGAACGGATCAAGGTGCTGATCCATCCGGAATCGATCATTCATGCGATGGTGACCCATGTGGATGGCGGAACGATTGCCCATCTGGGCGCGCCGGATATGCGCCATGCCATCGGTTATGCGCTCAACTGGCCCGAACGCGCGCCGCTTCCGGTCGCTGCATTGGACCTGGCAAGGACCGGCAGCCTCAGTTTCCGCGAACCGGACGAGGCCCGCTGGCCCGCCCTGCGCCTTGCGCGCGAGGTCATGGCGGCGGGCGGCATGGCCGGGGCGGTGTTCAACGCGGCCAAGGAGCAGGCGCTTGACGATTTCATTGCGAACCGGATCGGGTTCGCGCAAATGGCACCCCGGGTCGAGGCGGTGCTTGAGGCGCTGTCGGGGCAGGCGGGCTTTGCCGATGCGCCCGCCGATCTGGACATGGTCCTGCATTGGGACCGCATCGCCCGGCAGGAGGCCGCAGCATGACTGATCTGATCCCGCAATTCGGGGGAACCTTGTGGACGCTGGCCGCCTTTGTGATCGCGCTGGCCGTGATCGTGACCGTACATGAATACGGCCATTACATCATCGGCCGGCTGTCGGGCATCCGGGCCGAGGTGTTCTCGGTCGGCTTCGGGCCACGGCTGGTCGCGCGCCGCGACCGGTGGGGAACCGTTTGGCAGATCGCGGCAATTCCCCTGGGCGGCTATGTCCGTTTCCTGGGCGACGCGAATGCCGCCAGCGCCGGGACCGGGCTGGAGGTCGATCCGGCACTGCAGCGGCAGACATTGACCGGCGCTCCGCTTTGGGCGCGGTTCTCGACATTGCTGGCCGGGCCGGTCTTCAACTTCATCCTGTCGATCCTGATCTTTGGCGGTTTCGCGCTGGTGCAGGGGTTGCCGACGCAGGATGTCAGGTTGGGAGAGATCGCGCCCGCGCCACCGCAGGTCGTGAATGAATTGCAGCCGGGGGACCGGGTGCTCGCGATCGGGGGGCTGCCGGTCGAAAGCTGGTCCGACATGTCACGCGTGGCGGAGGAACTGCCGGTTGCCGCGCAGCAGGACTGGCGGGTGGAGCGTGACGGAACCGCGATCACCGTGACCGGCCCGGACCCGATGCCCGCGAGAATCACCGGCGTCGCCCCGCGCAGTGCCGCGGCGGATGCCGGGCTGATGGCGGGCGATGTGATCCTTGGCATCGATGACCAGCCGATTTCCCGTTTTTCCCAGATGCCGGAACTGGTCGCGGCTGCACAGGGGCAGCCCTTGCTGCTGGAAGTCTGGCGGCAGGGCGAGGGCACGGCCAGCTATAGTCTCGTGCCGAAGGAGCAGGATATTCCGTCCGCGGATGGCGGTTTCGAGAAGCGCTGGCTGATCGGCGTCACCGGCGGCACCAGCTATTTCGAGCCCGCGACCAGGCGTGCAGGGGTGTTCGAGGCATTGTGGCTGGGCATATCGCAGACTTGGGATATCATCGCCTCCTCGCTTACGGGGTTATGGGCGATGATCACCGGCCAGATCGGAAGCTGCAACCTGGGCGGCGCGATTTCCATCGCCGAAAGCACTGGCCAGGCTGCCAGCGCGGGGGCGGAGAGTTTCCTGTGGTGGATCGCGGTCTTGTCGGCGGCGATCGGCTTTTTGAACCTGCTGCCGATCCCGGTTCTGGATGGCGGACACCTGATGTTTTACGCCTTCGAGGCCGTGACAGGGCGTCCGCCTTCGGACCGGGCGCTCAATCTTTTGACGGCGTTTGGCATGGCCGCCGTGCTGAGCTTGATGATTTTCGGCCTCACAAACGATCTTTTCTGTCCCTGAAACGCGATGTGCTTTTGACAGCCTACCCCGGTTAGGGCTAGAGAAAGGACCAAAAGAAGGCGTCGGCAGGGCGCCGATGCAGGCTGAAAATAGAGGGGCGGCAATGACACGGAAACTGAGCAAGGGCGCGGTCGCGCTGGTGACGGCTCTGACGATCTCGGTCCCTGCGGGGCTGTTGATGCCGCAACCCGCTGCGGCTTATGTCTTCAACGATGTGCGGATCGAAGGGACGCAGAGGGTCGATCCGGCCACGGTCCTGTCCTACGCGAATATCGCGCGCGGCCAGGACGTCTCGGCGGGCGAACTGAACGACGCGCTGCAGCGCCTGCAGAATTCCGGCCTGTTCGAAACGGTCGAAGTCGTGCCTCAGGGCGGGCTTCTGGTCATCAATGTCCGCGAATATCCGACGATCAACCAGATCAGCTTCGAGGGTAATCGCCGGATCAAGGACGAGCAACTGGCCGAGGTCGTGCAAAGCCAGTCGCGCCGGGTCTATGAACCGTCGCAAGCCCTGGCCGACGCGTCGAATATCGCGCAGGCCTATGCGACCGAGGGACGGTTGGCGGCACGGGTCGATCCCAAGATCATCCGTCGCAGCGAAAACCGCATCGACCTGGTGTTCGAGATCCGCGAGGGTGACCTGACCGAGATCGAGCGGATCAGCTTCTCGGGCAACCGGGCCTATTCGGATCGCCGCTTGCGCCAGGTTCTGGAAACCAAGCAGGCTGGCATTCTGCGCCGGCTCATCCGCCGCGACACTTTCGCACCCGAACGTATTCCACTGGACGAGAACCTGCTGACCGATTTCTACCGGTCGCGCGGTTATGCAGATTTCAAGGTGCAGGGGATCGCTCCTGAAATCGCCCGCGAGCGCGATGCGTTCTATATCACCTTCAATATCCAGGAGGGGCCGCGCTACCGCTTTGCGCGTATTGATACCGTGTCCGAGATTCCGGGCGTCGATGCCTCGGCCTTTGCGGCTCAGAACCGTGTTGGCAGCGGCGATTACTACAACCCCGCAGTGATCGACAATACCATTCGCCGGATGGAAACGGTCGCGATTCAGCAAGGCCTGAATTTCGTCAATATCGAGCCAAGGGTGACGCGCAATCCCTCGAACCAGACGCTGGATCTGGTCTTTGCGCTGACTCGTGGCCCGCGCGTCTTCGTCGAGCGGATCGATATCGAGGGCAACACCACGACGCGGGACGAGGTGATCCGCCGCCAGTTCACGACGGTGGAGGGCGATCCGTTCAATCCGCGTGAAATCCGCAACGCGGCAGAGCGTATCCGCGCATTGGGCTATTTCTCCGATGCGCAGGTCGATAGCCGGCCGGGAACCAGCGAAGAACAGGTCGTCGTCGATGTGAACGTGGAAGAGCAGCCGACCGGTTCACTGTCTTTCGGCGCGTCCTATGGCGTCAATTCCGGTGTCGGGCTGAACGCATCGCTGACCGAGTCGAATTTCCTGGGGCGTGGCCAGACCGTCGGCCTGAGCATCGCAACGGCCAAGGACGACAGGCAGGCCTCGTTCAACTTCGTCGAGCCCTATTTCCTGGGCCGTGATCTGCGCTTCCGGTTCAACACCTGGTATAATGAGACCGAAAACCTCAACTCGGATTACGATACCCGTTCGATTGGCATCGCGCCTTCGATCGAATTTCCGGTATCGGCCAATGGACGATTGGAACTGCGCTATCGCCTGTCCGAGGACAAGCTGGACAATGTCGATGAGGAAAGAAGCTCTCAAATCCTGATAGATGAACAGGGGGCACGGCTTAGTTCGGGACTCGGTTATACCTATAGATGGGACACAAGGATCACCGGTCTCGACCCGCTGACCAGCTATAAGGTCGAGTTCTCGCAGGACTTCGCAGGGGTTGGCGGCGATGTGAAAAGCGTCACCACGACCGCATTGGCCGGGATCGAGAGCAACGCATGGCGCGAGGAGGTGACCCTGCGGGCCGAGATAGAGGCCGGCGCCGTGCATTCCTATGGCGATTACGAGACCTGGATTCTCGATCGTTTCCGCGGCGGCAACAAGATTCGCGGTTTCGAGCCCAACGGGATCGGACCGCGTGACCTAACTGCAGACAACAAGGACGGTCTGGGCGGCAACTATTTCTGGGCGGCGCGCGCTGAAGCGCAGTTCCCCCTTGGCCTGCCCGAGGAGTACGGAATCACCGGCGGTCTCTTTGCCGATGTCGGCTCGATCTGGGGGCTCGATAATACCGTGGGCACTGAGGGGCCAGTGGATGACGACATGTATGTGCGTGGCGCCATCGGTGCCTCGATCTTCTGGACAACTCCGATCGGACCTCTGCGTTTCAACTTTTCCAAGGCGCTGCGCAAGGAAGACTATGACGAGGAACAGAACTTCGACCTGACGATCTCGACAAGGTTCTGATGCTGCGCTTTCTTCGCATAATTACGGCGATCTGGTTGGCTTGCGCCTGCCTGATCGCCGGATCCGCTGTTCTGGCGCAGGAACTGACGGATGACCTTGCGCCCCCTGAGCCGCCGAATACCGAGCAATTGCCTAATCGAACGATCGAGACGGGCAGCGATAGTCAACCCGATATGAACGCACCGGTTCTGACAGTGGACCGGGAACGGCTCTTCGTTGAATCGGCCTGGGGGCAGCGCGCGATGGAAGAGCTGGAAGAAGAAGGCGGCAAGATCGAGGCTGAAAACGAAAGGCTTGCGCAGCAATTATCCGATGAAGAAGCAGAGCTGACCCGTAAGCGCGAGACGATGGATCCGGCGGAGTTCCGCAAGCTTGCCGAGGCATTCGATGTCCGCGCAACCGAGATCCGTCGGGAGCGAGCGCAAGTCGTGCAAGACCTGAACACCCGGAGCGAGGCTGACCGCAACAGCTTCTATCAGGCGGCCTTGCCGATCATGGGAGAGGTGTTGGAACGGCGCGGTGCGGTCGCCGTATTGGATCGGCGGACAGTATTCGTGTCACTGGACTCGATCGATATCACCGACGAACTCATCGCCGAACTGGACAAGCACATAGGCGAAGGACCATTGCCCGCAACTGGTGAGGAGGGGACGCCGGATCAGGATAGCGACAGCAATTAAGGAAGCTGTGCGATCCTTTCGCCGAGCAGGGCGAATAGCCCGTCGCGATCCAGGTGCCGGATGAACAGTGCATTCGCGGGACGGTCACTGACGCGCCACCAATCCGCGACGGTCATGCCGGTGGTGAATTCTCCCTGCGTTTCGATCTCGACATTGATCTCGCGTCCGTCGAAGAGATCGGGGCGGATGAGCCACGCGATGGTGCAGGGATCATGTAGCGGCGCGCCTTCGCTGCCATATTTCTCGCGGTCGTAGCGCTCGAAGAAGTCGGTCCAGCTGGCAACGGCGGGGCCGCACCGATTGGGCAGGGCGCGCATCGCCTCGACCCAATCGCGCGAGGTCAGCGCCTCATGCGTGGCGTCCAGCGGCAGCACGACCAGGGGCACGCCCGACGCGAAAACTGCCTTTGCAGCCTCGGGATCGACATAGATGTTGAATTCTGCGGCCGGAGTGATGTTTCCGACCTCGAAATAGGCGCCGCCCATCAGCACGATCTGCTGAACGCGCGAGATGATGTCGGGTGCGCGCTCGAAAGCGGTTGCGACATTGGTTAGCGGACCGATCGGCACTAGCGTGACGCTGCCTTCGGGCTGTTGCCGCAATGTCTCGACGATGAAATCGACGGCATGGAGGGATTGCAGCGGAATCGAAGGCGTGGGCAGATCGATCCCGTCGAGGCCGGTCTTGCCATGCACATGTTCCGCCGTGACCAGCTTGCGCTTGATCGGTGCCTCGCAGCCCGCATGAACGGGCACATCATGCCGTCCCGCCAGTTCAAGGACCTTGCGGGCATTCACCTCGGTCAGCGGTAACGGCACATTTCCGGCGACGGCGGTGATGCCCAGTATCTCCAGTTCGGGACTGGCCAGCGCAAGCAGGATCGCAACGGCGTCATCCTGCCCGGGATCCGTGTCGATGATGATTTTCTGCGGCATGATTATCCCCCGGTTCCAATTGGTTGTGCGATGCGCCGCGGACGGGTGCAACCAGAAATCCGTTCCCGGCAGCGGTGAGTTCGTCGCCAGGATGCCGCGCTTGGGCAGGGTTTGGACGGGTTATAGAAAACGTGATCCCCTAGATCGAAATTTTCTGTTATACTATAAGTGCCTAGGCGCGAGAGGTGCCTGTGCCGCGCAGTCCCGATGCCTAGACGCAGTGCATAAGGGAGACTTCAACATGGGCCAGACAATCGGAAACCCCGCCTCATGGGTGGTGCGCAATGTATTTGGTTCAATGTCCCATATCGGCGTCATGATACAAAGTATCGGTGGCGATGAGGAGCGGTCGAAACCCGTCATCCGGACATTGACCCTGGGTGATCTGCGCGACGCGCTCGCGCATGGCTATGACGACTTCAAGACCTTCCGTTCTGACGTGATCACGGTTTGCACCCTTTACCCGATCATAGGCGTATGCCTTGCCTTCATGGCGTTTCAGGGCAGCTTGTTTCACCTTGTCGTTCCGTTGATCTCGGGCTTTGCGTTGCTTGGGCCGGTCGCTTCACTGGGAATGTACGAGATGAGCAGGCGGCGCGAAGCGGGCGAAGAGCCCAACTGGCTTGCCATATTCGACGTCATCCGTTCACCTGGTATCGGCGCGATTATCATACTTGCCGTGATGTGCTTTGCCATCTTCGCGGCCTGGCTGGGGCTTGCCCATGTCATCTACCTGTTGACCATCGGCACATGGCCGCCCGAAAGCATCGGGGCATTCCTGGCCGACGTATTCGGTACCGGTGCGGGCTGGACGATGATGATCGTGGGAACCGCTTCGGGCTTTGTCTTTGCCCTTCTCGTGCTGATGACCAGTATCGTGTCCTTCCCCTTGCTGCTGGAGCGCAATGTCGGCGTGGTTGCTGCCGTCACGACTTCGGTTCGGGTGGTGGCTGCAAACCCGGTTCCGGCCATGGCATGGGGATTGATCGTGGCGGTGTCGCTGGTGATCGGATCATTACCCGCGCTGTTGGGGCTGAGCGTCGTGCTGCCCATTCTGGGGCATGCGACATGGTACCTGTATCGCAAGGCGGTGGTCTGACGAGCAGGCAGGGACCGACGGGGGCGGGCATTCACAATGGCGGAATATCGCCCCCCGCCCGCATCGCATGGAATTCGGCGACGAAATCATTCAGCCGCCCCTCGGCGATGGCATCGCGCAGCCCTGCCATGAGTTCCTGATAATAATGCAGGTTGTGCCAGGTCAAAAGCATGCCTGAAATCATCTCGCCTGCCCGGAACACGTGATGCAGATAGGCGCGTGAATAGCTGCGGCAGGCCGGGCATGAGCAATCTTCGTCAAGGGGGCGCGGATCGTCCTGGTGCCGCGCATTCTTGATGTTGATCTGCCCGCGCCGGGTCCAGGCCTGGCCGGTCCGGCCCGAGCGTGAAGGCAGCACGCAGTCCATCATGTCGACGCCGCGCTGAACCGCGCCGACGATATCGTCGGGCTTGCCAACCCCCATCAGGTAGCGGGGCTTGTCCTCTGGCAGGAAGTCGGGGGCATAATCGAGCACACCGAACATCGCCTCCTGCCCCTCGCCGACTGCCAATCCGCCGATGGCATAGCCGTCGAAACCGATTCCGGTCAGGGCCCGTGCCGATTCCTCGCGCAATTCACGGGTCACGCCGCCCTGCATGATGCCGAAGAGCGCATGACCCGGGCGGTCTCCGAAAGCGTCGCGGGACCGTTGCGCCCAACGCATCGACAGGCGCATGGATCGGGCCACGTCTTCGTCGGTGGCGGGCAGGGCGGGGCATTCGTCGAAGGCCATCACGATATCCGAGCCCAGAAGTTTCTGGATTTCCATGCTGCGCTCGGGTGTGAGCTCGTGGCGCGAGCCGTCGATATGACTGGAGAAGGTGACGCCGTCCTCGGTCAGTTTGCGCAGCGGGCCGAGGCTCATGACCTGGAACCCGCCCGAGTCGGTGAGGATCGGCCGCTGCCAGTTCATGAAATCATGCAGCCCGCCCAAGCGCGCGACCCGTTCGGCACCGGGCCGCAGCATCAGGTGATAGGTATTGCCCAGCAAGATGTCTGCCCCGGCCTCGCGCACCGATTCCGGGAGCATCGCCTTGACGGTCGCGGCAGTGCCCACCGGCATGAAGGCCGGGGTGCGGATCTCTCCTCGCGGGGTGCGGATGACACCCTGGCGCGCTTCACCATCGCGGGCGTTCAGGGAAAAGGAAAAACGGTTGGGCATGATCGGGTCTGCTATGGCTGGAACCGCTCGCCCATATCGGGTTTGGCCTGTGAAGGCAATCTGGTCCGGGCTGGACCCATGGCACCTCTTGCCCTATATAATCGAGTGAAATGGACAGGAACGAGTTATGACCGAACCTATGATGGAAGGGGCTCCGCTGATCGCGCCCTCAAGCACCGATCACCCGCTCTACGAATCCGTGGTCGAGGCGTGCAAGTCCGTATATGACCCGGAAATCCCGGTGAATATCTATGACCTGGGCTTGATCTATACCATCGACATCAACGATGCGAACGAGATCCGGGTGACCATGACACTGACCGCGCCCGGCTGTCCTGTGGCGGGGGAGATGCCCGGATGGGTTGCAGATGCGGTTGAACTTCTGCCGGGCGTCAAGCAGGTCGATGTCGAGATGACCTTTCAGCCGCAATGGGGCATGGACATGATGTCGGATGAGGCGCGGCTGGAACTGGGCTTCATGTAGGATGCCGCGTTGCCGCCTTTGGGCGGCGATGGCGGGGGCTGTCTGCCCCCGGGCGCCCGAGGGGCGCCTCCCCCGAGGATATTTTCCTGAAGAAGAAGTAGCCAGAGCCGGTGACACCTTGAGACAAGGCGGCCAAGCCCTTATCTTCTAGGGCAGTGAGACAGGAAGGTTCGATCATGTTTGGGATTCCGGGCGCATCGCCAGTCAAGATGACCCCCGCGGCCGAGCGGCAGATTGCCAAGCTTATGGCGGGCAAGCAGGCCTATGGGCTGCGCATCGGGCTGAAAAAGGGCGGTTGTGCGGGGATGGAATACACGATGGAACTGGCCGAGACGCCCGACAGTAACGAAGAGATCGTCGAACAGGGCGAGGCGCGTGTGATGATCGCGCCGATGGCGCAGATGTTCCTGTTCGGGACCGAGATCGATTACGAGACCGGGCTGCTGGAATCCGGCTTCCGGTTCCGCAACCCAAATGTCACCGATAGCTGTGGCTGCGGTGAATCGGTGCGGTTCGAGCCGCTGGAAGGCAGCCGCGCCGAGACATGATCCTGCTCGGCCTGGGCTCTGGTTGCGGCGCTATCATCATTGCACCCCGGTGGCATTGCCCTTAATCCGTGACGTGAAACGGATAGGAGGATAGCAATGGCACCGCGCAAACTGGCCGCCGGAAACTGGAAGATGAATGGCGATCTGGCCGCGCTGGCCGAGATAGACCTATTGCGCGAAGCTTATCCTGATCCGGGTTGCGAGGTGCTGATCTGCCCTCCGGCTTTGCTGGTTCACCCGATGAAAGAGCGTGTGGGGGCCCATAAGATGACAGTGGGCGGGCAGGATTGCCATGCTAATGCGTCGGGGGCGCATACCGGGGATATCTCGGCCGTGCAGTTGAAGGATGCGGGCGCGGCTTACGTGATCCTCGGCCATTCCGAGCGCCGCGCCGATCATGGCGAGACGGATGCCGATGTGGCGGCCAAGGCCGCGGCGGCGCATGGCGCGGGACTGATCGCGATCATCTGCGTGGGCGAAACCGAAGCGCAGCGCGATGCGGACGAAACGCTTGCCGTGATCGGCGCACAGCTTGCCGGATCGCTGCCCGACGGGGCGAGCGCCGCCAATACCGTCATTGCCTATGAGCCCGTCTGGGCGATCGGAACGGGCCGGACCCCAACAAACGAGCAGATTGCCGAGGTCCACGCCTTCATGCGAGAGCAATTGCAGGGGCGTGTCAGCGATGCGGGCGATGTGGCGCTGCTTTATGGGGGGAGCGTCAAGCCCGGAAATGCCACCGAGATCTTTGCCATTGCGCATGTCGACGGGGCACTGGTCGGCGGCGCCAGCCTGAAGGCCGCGGATTTCGGAGGCATCATCTCGGCGTTGGAGGCGGCCGGTTAGGCGGGCTTTTCCAGCGCTCGCTCAGGGAAGGTGACCGGCGGGGGACAGGCGAGCCCTTTCCATCCGGCTCGCTTGGGCGTATGTCAGCGCTGTTGGTGGATGAACCGCCCAAGTCAGAAAGAGCCAAATGAGCCAGCAAATTACCACGATCACCCGTACCGAGGATCTTGCCCGCTTTGTCGAGGCCGCGAAATCCGCCCCATATGTCACCGTCGATACCGAATTCCTGCGTGAACGGACCTATTGGTCGAAACTCTGCCTGATCCAGCTGGCCATTCCGCCCGCTTCGACCGCAAAGGAGCCGGGGGGCGAGGCCGTTCTGGTCGATCCCCTGGCCGAGGGGCTGTCGCTGGAACCGCTTTATGACCTGTTCCGCCACAAATCCACGGTGAAGGTGTTCCACGCCGCGCGTCAGGACCTGGAAATCTTCTTCCACGATGCAAAGCTGTTTCCCGAACCGCTTTTCGACACGCAGGTCGCGGCCATGGTCTGCGGCTTTGGCGAGCAGGTCGGATATGAGACGCTGGTGCGCAAGATCGCCCGCGCCAGCCTGGACAAATCCTCGCGATTCACTGACTGGTCGCGCAGGCCGTTATCGGATGCGCAGAAATCCTATGCCCTGGCCGATGTGACCCATTTGCGGGTCATCTACGAATTCCTGTCCGGAGAGCTTGCCCGGAACAACCGGGAAAGCTGGCTGGCCGAGGAGATAGCGGTTCTCGAAGATCCCGAAACTTATATCACCCGCCCGGAAGATGCCTGGCTGAAAGTTCGCACGCGGACCAACTCGCCACGTTTCCTGGCGCTTTTGCGCGAGTTGGCCCGGTTCCGCGAAACCTACGCGCAAGAACGCAACATTCCCCGGTCGCGCGTCTTCAAGGACGACGCGATGATCGAGCTGGCCTCGACCAAGCCGGCCAGTGAAAGCGATCTGGGGCGGTCCCGGCTCTTGCTGCGCGAGGCGCGCAGGGGCGATATCGCGGCGGGAATTTTGGCGGCAGTGAAGGCGGGGCTGGAGGCGCGCGAGTTGCCACAGCCCAAGAAGGAAGCACCGGGCAAGCCGGGAAATGCGGCGCTGTCCGATCTTCTGCGCGTGCTTCTGAAGGCCAAGGCGGACGAGGCGGGGGTTGCGCCCAAGCTGATCGCGTCTTCCTCGGAGCTCGATGCGATTGCGACCGGAGAGCGTGACCTGCCTGCGTTGAAGGGCTGGCGGGCAGATGTTTTCGGACAGGATGCATTGCGGCTGGCCTCGGGTGAAATCGCTCTGTCTGCCGGTGATGGCCTGGTTCGTGTTGTCCCTGCGGGCTGACGCCATGCATGGACGGATCAGCCTCAGCCGCGCCTTTCCCGAAGATTGCGACGCCATTGTCGAGGCGATGCAAAATCCCGAGATGGGCCGTTGGCTGACCTCGATCCCGCAGCCCTATGGGTTGAATGATGCAGCCCAGTTCGTTGCCGAGGCAGGTGCGGACGAATATGCGATTCGCGTTGACGGTCAGATGGCGGGTATGCTGCGGGTCGCCGACAGTTTCGGCATCTGGGTCGCATCGCGTTTTCAGCGTCAGGGGGTCGCACTGCGGGCCGCCGTGCTGGGGCTCAGCCGCTGCTTTTTGGCCGGGGCGGACGGGATCGATGCGGTTTATCTGAACGGCAATCATCGCTCGGAAATGCTGTTGTCGCGGTTGGGGTTTCGCGCGAAGGGACAGGTCACCGCCTGGTCGCGCGCCTTGGCGAAGGAGCTGCCCGCCACATCGCTGCATCTGACGCGAGCGGATTTTGCCGCGCGGCATGGTATTGCGCTGAATACCCCGCATCTGCGGATTTCCGGCTTCCGGCCGAGTGACCTGATCGACCTGCACCGCATCGTGACGCGCCCCGAGGTTTGCCGGATGTTGTTGCGCTTTGCCCCAGACATGACCGTGGATGACGTTGCGCCGATCTTTACTGCAGAGTCGTTGGTGCCCCCTATGCGCCTGGTGATCCGTCACAAGGGGCAGGTTGCAGGGGCGGTCGGGATATTGCCGGGCGATCCGCCTTCGATCAATTATTTTCTCGACCCGTCCTTGGCGGGAATGGGGTTGGGGCAAGAGGCCGCGAGCGCATTCATGAATGAATATCTGCTGCGCTTCGATCCACCGGAATTGCAGGCAGAGGTGTTCGATGACAATCCGGCATCCGCCAGGATCCTGCGCAATCTGGGATTTCAGCGAGTCGAGGACATATCCTGCCCTTCGCTTGGCCGCGAGGCTGCGGCGCCTGCCGGAATCTATCGCTGGCGGCGTAGCCATTGATCCCATGGGGCAGGCGGCTACGGCTTGCCGGGTTCGGGTACGGGCGACGGGTACAGGATCTGTCCGCCACGAATGACCGGTGTGAATTTCGTTTCGGCCAGGTCGAAGCGCCGCGGTCCGATGCCGATCGGCCCCTCTGAAACCAGGCAGCCAAGCGCCCGGGTCACATCGTCAAGATCGGATTTCAGTGGCAAAAGCAACATGCTCCCGCTTATTACGGGGCATCCTTGGGCAGATCGGGAACGGAGTTTCATCTCTACGATCTGGGGGGCCCGGAACACGGTTTCCGTTACCTTGCACATTCGTTTGCGCGAAGCCTGGTTGATCACTGAGCAAAGCGGCATGCCGCGCAGTTCCATTCCCATCAGGTCGATCAGATGTTGCCCGACCAGCCGGAAGCGCGCCATTTCCGGTGCCAGCCGCTCGACAAGAAAGGCGTAGTCGAGCACTTTGGATATGGCGTCTGCCGTGACATCCGCACGCAGGGGAATCGATTCGTTTTGGCGCAGACCCTGCCAGTATTCGCGCATCTCTGTCATGATGCACCCGGCACTGGGACGCTTGGAATCCACGATATACAGGACGTTGCCGGTTCGCGTGGTGCGATGTGTATTCATCTGTGTTTTCACGTCGAACCTGTCCGACACGTCGCGATTTTCTTGATATACGGGCGGCCCGATGTCGCGTGCCGTGTTCCGCAGTTAGGCGGTCAGGTTATGTCCATGATCTGCCTCTGCCGAGTCATTTCTCAACAAAAGGTTAAGGTCTGGTCCGGAACTGTCTGCCCTGTTCCGGGCTTGACCCCTCGCGGGCGCTGGTCCATCCCATCCTCGAAGCTGGCTACAAGGGAAAACGCTGATGGACCGTACCGGGTTGCTGATCATCCTGTCATCGCCTTCCGGCGCGGGGAAATCCACGCTTGCGCGGCGTTTGATGAATTGGGACCCTGCGCTCGGCTTTTCCGTTTCGGCTACGACACGCCCCCCGCGCGCGGGCGAGGTGGACGGGCAGCACTATTATTTCACCTCGCCGGACGAGTTTCGCGCCATGGTCGAGTCGGACCAGATGCTGGAACATGCCGAGGTGTTCGGCAATTTCTATGGCAGCCCGCGTGGACCGGTCGAAACTGCCATGCGCGAAGGGCGCGATACGCTTTTCGACGTGGATTGGCAGGGCGGGCAGCAGATCCGGGCTTCGGCGCTTGGCGGGCATGTGATCTCGATCTTCGTGCTGCCGCCCTCCCTGTCCGAGCTGGAGCGGCGGCTTCGCGCCCGGGGGCAGGACAGCGACGAGGTGATCGAGGGGCGGATGGAGAAAAGCCGGGCCGAGATCAGCCATTGGGCCGAATACGACTATGTGCTGGTCAATGACGATCTGGACGAGACAGAAATCCGCCTGCGCGCCATCCTCACCGCCGAGCGTCTGCGCCGCGACCGGATGGGCGGGCTGGGGGCGTTCGTCAAAGGGCTGATGGAGGAGGATCGCCGATGATCTGGGAACTGGACGGTGTTGCCCCGCACTTGGCCGAAAATGCCTGGGCCGCCCCGGATGCGCAGCTGATGGGGCGCGTGGTGCTGGAAGAGGGCGCCTCGGTCTGGTGGGGCGCGGTGCTGCGCGGCGATAACGAGGAAATTCGTGTGGGGCGGGGGAGCAATGTGCAGGATCTTTGCGTGCTGCATACCGATCCCGGTTTCCCCTTGTTGATCGGGCCCGATTGCACGATCGGTCACCGGGCGATCCTGCATGGCTGCGAGATCGGAGAGGGGGCGCTGATCGGCATGGGGGCCACCATCCTGAATGGCGCGAAGATCGGGGCAGGGGCATTGATCGGTGCCGGTGCGCTGATTGCCGAGGGCAAGGAAATTCCGCCCGGTGCCCTGGTCATGGGGGCACCCGGCAAGGTCGTGCGGATGCTGGACGACAAGGCGCAAGAGGCGTTGCGCGCCACTGCGGCACGCTATCGTGACAATGCGAAACGGTATCGCGCAGGGTTGCGGCGCGTCGAATGAATGCCGAGACGCAAAGACGCGTGGCCGCGCTGCTCGATGGCATTCCCATCGCCATGATGGCGGTGGATGGCAGCGCCCGGATGATCGGTGCAAACAAATTCGCCGAGGCGCTGTTCGGATCGGGCCTCCTGGATCGGCCCTTCGTCACCGTCGTTCGCCATCCCGCAGTGGTGCAGGCGGTGGATTGGGTGTTGTGGCCGGGCGGGCATGACGCTCCCCCGCCCGATCCCACCTTGCCCACGCCTCCCGACGGAACCGCGACCTTGCGCGCCAGCCTCGCCGCCGATGGCCGCGATATTGCCGCCGAAGTGACCGTTTCGCCGCTTCCGGCGGGGATCGGGCGGGGGGCGCTGATTGCCATCCTCGATCAGTCCGTCGCGGAGGAGGCCGAACAGATGCGCCGCGATTTCGTGGCCAATGTCAGCCACGAGCTGCGCACGCCCCTGACCGCGATGATCGGCTTTATCGAGACGCTGCGCGGCCCGGCCCGCGACGATGCCAAGGCCCGCGACCGTTTCCTCGATATCATGGAGCGCGAGGCGAACCGGATGAACCGTCTGGTCCATGACCTGCTGTCGCTCAGCCGTGTGCAATCCGACGAACGCCGCCGGCCCTCGGCCGAGCTCGATTTGCCAGGGCTGTTGCGCAGTGTTCTGGCGACCATGCAGCACAGTGCCGATGAGGCTGGTGTGATGTTCGAAACCCAAGGGTTGGACATCGACCTCAGCCTGCCCGGAGATGCCGACCAGCTGGTGCAGGTGTTCCAGAACCTGATCGAGAATGCGATCAAATACGGCGCCTCGGGGGGGCGGGTCCATGTCGGGCTGCAGCGCATCGATCACGAGCCGCTTCTGCGTGGTCCGGGCTGGGCGATCCGGATCGAGGATTTCGGCGAGGGCATCGACGAGATGCATCTGCCTCGATTGACCGAACGCTTCTATCGCGTCGATACGCATCGCTCGCGCGCGCAGGGCGGCACCGGGCTGGGGCTCGCCATTGTCAAGCATATCGTCAACCGCCATCGTGGCCGGTTGCGCATCACCAGCCGCAAGGGCGCGGGCAGCCGCTTCACGGTCATCCTGCCCGAGACACTGCAACGGGGCTAAAATGTCGCAATGCGGGCACGGCCCCTCGCCCTCGGGCAGTGCATGGCATATATACCCCAAGAACCTAAGACAGGAGAGCCGGATGCCCGATCCCGATCCCGCAAAACTGGCTGCGTCACGTGCGGCAGTCGAACTGGTCCGCGATGGCATGCGCTTGGGGCTGGGCACCGGCTCGACCGCCAGTGTCATGGTCCGTGAACTGGCCGCGAAGGTGCAGGCCGAAGGGTTGGCATTGCGCTGTGCCGCTACCTCGCAGGCGACGGCCGATCTGGCGGAAAGCCTCGGGTTGCGGATAGAGGGCCTCGATCAGATCGGCTGGCTGGACCTGACCATCGATGGCGCGGACGAGGTCGATCCCGATTTGAACCTCATCAAGGGCGGCGGTGCCGCGCATCTGCGTGAGAAAGTGGTCGCGATGGCCAGTGACCGGATGGTGGTGATCGCCGATCCCGGCAAGGTGGTCGAACAGCTTGGAGCATTCGACCTGCCGGTCGAGGTGCTCGCCTTTGGTTTCGAGACAACGCGGGAGTTGATCCGCCGCGCATTGGAGGATCTTGAGCTGGCAGGGCGGCCGATCCGGCATCGCCTGCGTGATGGCGAGCCTGTCGTCACCGATGAGGGGAATTACATTCTCGACCTGGCGCTGGAGGCCATTCCCGACGCGCCAGCCTTGGCCCGTGCGCTTTCCGCGATTCCGGGCGTCGTCGAGCACGGGCTGTTCCTGAACATCTGCCACCTTGCGATTATCGGGCGCGCCGATGGCAGCGTGGTGGAATTGCAGCGCGACGACGAGGAAGGGTCAGCCTGATGAGTTTTGATTACGATCTGTTTGTCATCGGCGGCGGTTCGGGCGGGGTGCGCGCGGCGCGGATCGCGGCGGGACAGCATGGCGCCAAGGTCGGTCTGGCCGAGGAAAGCCGGATGGGCGGCACCTGTGTCATCCGGGGCTGCGTGCCGAAAAAGCTGATGATCTTCGCCTCGAACGCCTCGTTGATGGCCGAGGAGATGCGCGGCTATGGCTGGGCCGATGCAGCAGCGGGCGGTTTCAGCTGGCGCGATTTCCGTGCCAAGCTGGATGCCGAGCTGAACCGGCTCGAGGCGGCCTATACCTCCGGCTTGAACAATGCCGGGGTCGAGATTCACCATCAACGCGCCCGGCTCGCCGATCACCACACGGTCGAACTGGCCGATGGCACGCGCAAGACCGCCAAGCATATCCTGATCGCCGCGGGCGGGCGTCCGGCCAAACCCGAGATTCCCGGGGCGGAACTGGGGCTGATCTCGGACGATTTGTTCCTGCTGGACGAGTTGCCGAAACGCGCCCTGCTGATCGGCGGCGGCTTCATCGCCTGCGAATTCGCCACGATCCTGAACGGGTTGGGGGTCGAGACCGTGCAGGCCTACCGTGGCGACGCGGTGCTGCGCGGCTTTGACCGCGAAGCGCGCGAGATGGCGACGGCCCAGCTGAAGGATATCGGCGTCGATCTGCGACTGGGGCTGTCGCCAGTGGGGCTGGAAAAGGCCGGCGCCCGGATTGCTGCGCGTTTCGACGACGGCAGCGCGGATGAATTCGACGCGGTGTTCCTTGCGACGGGCCGCGCACCCTATACTTGGGGGCTGGGGCTCGAGAATACCGGCGTCAATCTCAAGGATAGCGGTGCTATCGCAGTCGATGAATGGTCGCAAAGCTCGGTGCCGTCGATCTTTGCCGTGGGGGATGTGACCGACCGGGTCAACCTGACCCCGGTAGCTATCCGCGAGGGTCATTCCTTCGCCGATACGGTATTCGGCGACAAGGCTCGGCAGGTGAACCACGATCTGGTCGCCAGCGCCGTCTATCTGCGCCCGCATGAACTGGGCAGCATCGGCCTGACCGAGGAACAGGCGGCAGAGCGTGGGCCGGTCGATGTCTATTCGGCGGTGTTCCGGCCGATGCGTTCGATGTTCGCGGGCTCGGATGTCCGGATCATGATGAAATTGCTGGTCGAGCCGGAAAGTGATCGGGTTCTGGGCTGCCATATCTTTGGCCCCGAGGCCGGCGAGATGATCCAGCTGGCCGCGATTCCGATCACGATGGGCGCGACAAAGGCGGATTTCGACGCGGCAATGGCGGTACATCCGACCGCCGCGGAAGAGCTGGTGACGATGCGAAATGTGACCCGGCGACATGGTGGCGAAGGGTGAAAGCGGGCGGGCAGGGTTGACATTTGTTCCCCCGCCCCCAGTTTGCGACTAACGGAATTGACAGGGAAGGAAGGTCAAACACATGGCAAATCAGGGCCCTTGGGGCGGCGGCGGTAAAGGCGGCGGAGGTGACGATGATCGCGGAAAGCGCCCGTCGAACCGGCCTTGGGACGATCAGCAGCCTCCGAAGGGCGGGCCGGAACGTCCAGGTCAGCAGGGCGAGCAGATGCCCGAAATCGAAGAGCTGATGAAAAAGGGGCAAGAGCGGCTGCGCGTGCTGATGGGCGGTCGCGGCGGCGGCGGTGACCGGAATGGCGGCGGTGGACGCGGACCCTCCGGACCGGGCGGTCTCGGCTTCAATCGCACCACGGTTTCCATCGTGGCGCTGGTTGCCATCGCTGTCTGGGCCTTCTCGAGCTTTTACCGTGTGCAGACCAACGAAAAGAGCGTTGAATTCCTGTTCGGCCGTGCCGTGGCCGTGGGGTCAGAAGGTCTGAACTTCGCGCCTTGGCCCGTCGTGAAGGCCGAGGTCGTGTCCGTGACCAATGAACGTGTGACCGAGATCGGCACCGGACGTGCCGGGCCGATGGATAGCGGGCTGATGCTGACCAGCGACCAGAATATCGTGGATATGGAATACCAGGTCGTCTGGAACATCGCCGATCCCGAGAAATTCCTGTTCAACCTTGCCGATCCGGCCGACACGATCCGCGCCGTTTCTGAATCGGCGATGCGTGATATTATCGCCCGCAGCGAGCTGGCGCCGATCCTCAACCGCGACCGGGGCTCCATCGCGAGCGACCTCAAGGATGCCGTGCAGCGAACGCTGGACGCCTATCAATCGGGTATCAACGTGGTTCGTGTGAACCTTGACCGGGCCGATCCGCCGCAAGAGGTGATCGACGCGTTCCGCGAAGTGCAGGCCGCGCAGCAAGAGCGTGACCGCCTTGAGAAAGAGGCAGACGCCTATGCCAACCGCGTCCTCGCCGAGGCACGGGGGCAGGCGGCAGCGCTGGTAGAAGAGGCAGAGGGTTATCGTGCCCAGGCCGTGAATACCGCAGAGGGTGAGGCCTCGCGCTTCAACGCGATTTACGAGGAGTATGTCAAGGCGCCGGAAGTGACCCGTCGCCGGATGTATCTGGAAACGATGGAGAAGGTTCTGGGCGGTCTCGACAAGATCATCCTTGATGAAGGTGGCGAAGGCTCGAATGTCGTGCCCTATCTGCCGCTGGATCAATTGCGCCGCTCGGGCGGTGGCAGCAACAGCAACTCGACCGGAGGGACGAACTGATGGCCGCCCGCAAAATAGCTTTATCCGCCCTTGCGGTTCCCGTCGTCATCGTGATCGTCTTCCTGGGTCTCTCTGCAATCTTCATTGTTGACGAACGCGAGAAGGGGCTGGTCCTGCGTCTTGGCCGCGTCGTCGCGGTGAAGGAAGAGCCGGGGATGGGCATCAAGATGCCGTTCGTCGACAATGTGGTCAAATATGACGACCGTATTCTCGGTCTGCCGACCACACCGCTGGAAGTGACGCCGCTGGACGATCGCCGCTTGGTGGTCGATGCTTTCGCGCGCTGGCGCATCACGGATCCGGTCGGCTTTCGTCAGGCTGTCGGCGCAGGCGGTGTCGAGGTGGCCCAGGGTCGGCTGGAGCCGATCGTGAATGCTGCGATCCGCGAGGTTCTGGGTGCCGTACCCTCGACCGATGTGCTGTCCGACGACCGGACCACCCTGATGAACCAGATCCGCGACGAGGCACGGAAAAACTCGTCCGGCCTAGGGGTCGAGATCATCGACGTGCGCCTGACCCGTACCGATCTGCCCGAGCAGAACCTGAACGCCACATATGCCCGGATGCGGGCAGAGCGTGAGCGTGAAGCGGCGGATGAGAAGGCAAGGGGTGGCGAGGCCGCGCAGCGTGTTCGCGCCGCCGCCGACCGGACGGTTGTCGAATTGACTTCCGAGGCACAAAAGCGTGCCGATATCGTTCGCGGTGAAGCCGATGCGGTCCGGAACGCGATCTATGCCGATGCCTTTGGCCGTGACCCTGAATTCTTCGCATTCACCCGTTCCATGACCTCCTATGAGCGCGCGCTTCAGGGCGAAAACAGCCAGATGGTGATCAGTCCGGATGGCGAATTCTTCAGCTACCTGGCCGCGGACGGTTCCAAGACAGCCAATCCGGCGTCAGAGCCGGTGCCTCCCGGAGAGCGCGCCTCGGAAGCTCAAAGCCGGGCTCAGAGCTCGACGGTGGGCGAGGATCAGGACCTGGTCACCCCGGAAGTCACCGATCGCGAGGGCAAACCCTTGGGTGAATCGGCGGGAGTGAAACTGACCCCGGTCCCGGAAAGCCTTGTGACCCCGCCCGAGGAACCCTCGGCCGTGATGCCACCCTCCGGGGAGCAGAGCACGGAGGGCGGGGCAGAAGCGCAAGGGCAAAACCCCGCGGAAGAGGCTGCGCCCGCAGATGACGGAGCTTCGGAAGAAACTCCCCCGGCAGAAGAGGCCGCACCGCCAGCCGAAGAAGATGCTCCGGCGGCGGAAGAGGCGGCACCCCCTGCTGATGAAACCGCACCGGCGGAAGAGCAAAACGGGAACTGAGACAAGGGCGGGCGGAAACATGGTTTTCCGCCCGTCTTGCAATAAAAGTCACGATCAGTTCACTCGCTGCGAGCGTGCTTTATTTGCAACGAGCCGCGAAATCCGTTTCACATCAATCCTGTCCCGGCTGCGATCGATCAGTCGAAATTCAATTGAAATATGAGGACACTCAGCATGAAACCGCTTTCTCCTCGGCATCTTCTCACTGCCTCGGCCTTGGCCGTGAGCCTTGGGCTCGGCTTTGCCGCCGCGCAGCAGACCAAGCCCGATGTTTCGCCCGAAGTCAGTCAGCAGGCACAGGAGGCGGCGAATAACAACGAGCCGCTGACCGCACCGAAAGCCGAACAAACCGCCCCCGGCGTGATGCCGCAAAGTTTTGCCGACCTGGTCGAACAGGTCTCCCCGGCGGTCGTGAACATCACCACCACCGCCGTTGTCTCGCAGCCGACGCGCGGACCGGGACCGGTTTTCCCCGAGGGAAGCCCGTTCGAGGATCTGTTCCGCGATTTCGGATTCCCCGGAGTTCCGGGGCCTGACGGGGCTCCGAACCGGCCGCAGCGGTCGAATGCACTGGGTTCGGGATTCGTGATTTCGGCGGATGGTTATATCGTCACGAATAACCATGTCATCGAAGGTGCCGACGAGATCGAGATAGAGTTCTATTCGGGCAATACGCTGCCGGCCAAGGTGGTGGGGACCGACCCGAAAACCGATGTCGCGCTGCTGAAGGTGGAAAGCAACGACGCGATCCCGTTCGTGAAATTCGGTGATTCCGATTCGGCGCGCGTGGGCGATTGGGTGCTGGCCCTGGGCAATCCGCTCGGACAGGGCTTCTCGGCCAGTTCGGGGATCGTTTCGGCCCGTAACCGCGAGCTGTCGGGCACATATGACGATTACCTGCAAACCGACGCGGCCATCAATCGCGGCAATTCCGGCGGCCCGCTCTTCAATCTCGACGGAGAGGTGATCGGCGTGAATACCGCGATCCTGTCGCCCAATGGCGGATCGATCGGGATCGGTTTCTCGATGACCTCCAACCTCGTGTCGAAGGTGGTCGATCAACTGCGCGAATATGGCGAGACACGCCGCGGCTGGCTGGGCGTCAAGATCCAGGACGTGACCCCCGACATGGCCGAGGCCCTGGGGCTGGAAGCCAAGGGCGGTGCGATGGTGACGGATGTTCCCGATGGTCCGGCCAAGGATGCCGGGATGCAGGCGGGCGATGTCATCACCGGCTTCGATGGCGGCGAGGTCAAGGATATCCGCGAGTTGGTGCAGCGTGTCGCCGATGCCCCGGCCGGTGAGCCGGTCGAGGTGACGGTGCAACGCGATGGCGAACCCGTGACCCTGACCGTGACGCTTGGCCGCCGCGAGGTGGCCGAGGGCACCACCGATGAGCCGCAGGCGACACCGACAGCTCCGGGTGAAGAGGAATTGCTGGGGATGACCATCGCCACGCTGACCCCGGAAATCGCGTCCGAGCTCGATCTGCCCAACGGTATGCAAGGCTTGGTGGTCAAGGATGTCGATCCCGAAGGCGCCGCCGCCGACAAGGGATTGATGGCAGGGGATGTCATCACCGAAGCAGGCCAGCAGGCCGTTACCTCGCTGTCGGACCTGAACGCCCGAATCGAAGAGGCGCGGGAAGCGGGCCGGAAATCGGTTCTGGTCCTGATCCGTCGCGGGGGCGAGCCGCGTTTCGTCGCGCTGCCGATCGATGAGTCCTCCGAATAAGTCCCGTATCTGCCGATGAGACAGAAGGGGCGGGCCAGCCGGTCCGCCTCTTTTCATTGCGCTGGTGATGTCTTATTTCCGGCGCAGCAAAGGAAAGCGAGCAAATGGCCAAAATCACCTATATCGAGCATAACGGCACCCGCCATGAAGTGGACGTCACCCCCGGCATGACCGTGATGGAGGGCGCGCGCGACAACGGAATCCCGGGGATCGATGCCGATTGCGGCGGTGCCTGCGCCTGTTCGACCTGCCATGTCTATGTGGATGCGGAATGGATCGACCGGTTGCCTCCGCGCGATCCGATGGAAGAGGACATGCTGGATTTCGCCTATGAACCCGATCCCGAGCGCTCGCGCCTGACCTGCCAGTTGAAGGTGACAGACGAGCTCGACGGGCTGGTCGTGCAGATGCCCGAGCGTCAGATCTGACGCAAACCGATCTCGCCTCGCAGTCAGATATTGCCCCAGCAAGCGGCCGCTTCTTCTTCATGAAAATATCCTGCTGGGGGTCAGGGGGATGCGAAATCCCCCTGCCATCGCGGGACGCAAATTCACGGCCTCCGCCTGCAGGATGTCAGCCGGTCACCCGGGTCTCGCGGCGATGACGGAGCGTCAGCCATGCCAGCGCCAGCCCCGCAAGCGCCAGGAAGGGCAGCATCGCCAGGTTGACCGCGCTCCATCCGGCCTGCGGCGATCCTCCGAGACAGTTCATCAGCCCTCCCGAAGAGAGCGAGGCGATGAACACACCGGTGAAGACCACGAAATCATTCATGCCCTGCACCCGGCCACGCTCGGCGGGGCTATGGGATCGGGCAAGCATCGCCGTCGCGCCGATGAAGCCGAAATTCCAGCCCAGCCCCAGCAGGATCAATGCGCCGAAGAAATTCGTGAGTTCCACCCCCGCCAGCGCGACACCCCCGGCCAGGGCCAGCAGGATCAGGCCCAGCCCGACGATGCGGGTGGTGCCAAAGCGGTTGATCAACGGCCCGGTGATGAAGCTGGGCGCATACATGGCCAGCACATGCGCGCTGACGATATCGGCGGCGTTATTGGCGGCGAAACCGCAGCCGACCACGGCAAGCGGGGTCGAGGTCATCACCAGGTTCATCAATGCGTAGGATACCATTGCGCAGATCATCGCCACGACGATGGCCGGTTCGCGCAAAAGCTGCGGCAGCGGCCGCCCCTGGTCCTCGCCATCCTGCGCGACGGGGGGCTTGGGAATGTCCAGGAACATGAACAGGGCCAGTCCCAGCAGGTTGACCACGATCACGGCGATATAGCTGCCAAGGAAGGGGATCGCCCCCAGGTCGTTGGTCGTCCGCGCGATGGCCGGGCCGATCACGGCCGCCGCCAATCCCCCCGCCATCACCCAGCTGATCGCGCGGGCCTCGAATTCAGGGGGCGCGGTATCGGTTGCGGCGAAGCGAAAGAATCCCTGCGCCGACATGTAGATTCCCGTCATCAGCCCGCCCGCCATGAACAGCCAGAAACTGCCGAACCACAGCGCGGCGGCAGAAACCGCCGCTCCCAACGCGCCCGCCAGAACCGCCAGCATGAAACCGGCGCGCCGCCCGTGATGCTGCATGAAGCGGGCCAAAGGTCGCGCGGTCAGGGCAGAGCCCAGGATGATCATCGACAGGGGCAGGGTGGCAAGGCAGGCATTGGGCGCGATGGTCTGCCCGGCCAGGCCGCCGAGGATGAAATTGACCGGCATCTGCGCGCCAAGCAGGGCCTGCGCGGCAACCAGCACCACGACATTGCGCCGGGCGCGGGTCATGCTCGCCGCGGTGCTCAACTGCGTGGCAGGGCCGCGGCGGTCCGCGCCCGGTCCTTGATCGCTTGCCAGTTGCCTGCCGCCATGTCGGCATCATTCACGATCCAGCTGCCGCCGACGCAGATGACATTGGGCAGGCCCAGGTAATCGCCCGCATTATTGGGCGAGACGCCGCCCGTCGGGCAGAAACTGATCTTCGGCAGCGGACCGGCCAGCGATTTCAGGGCAGGGGCGCCGCCCGCCGCCTCGGCGGGAAAGAATTTCAGCATGTCGAACCCGGCATCCGCCGCCCGCATCACCTCGGAGGCGGTGACCGCGCCGGGCAGCAGCGGCAGTTCCAATTCGGCGCAGGCCATGATCAGCTTACCCGTGGCGCCCGGAGAGACGGCGAATTCCGCCCCGGCATCCTTGGCGCGTTTCGCGTCGTCCGGGGTCAGCACGGTGCCCGCGCCGACATGTCCGCCCTCGACCGCCGACATCGCCCGGATCGCGTCCAGCGCGGCATCCGAGCGCAGGGTTACCTCCAGCACCGGCAATCCGCCCGTCACCAGTGCTCGTGCCAGATCGGCGGCCTTGCCGGCATCCTTGATGACGATCACCGGCACGACCGGGGCCAACTGGCACAACGCGCGGGTTTTCTGCGATTGGAGTTCTGGGGTCATGGCCTCACCTCACTGGCGGAAATCGCCTGCAAACTGACCCCATTGTTCCGGCAATGCAAGCAACTTGCCGTAACTTGCGGGCGCGACGCTTTTCCGCTGGGGTCGATGGCCTGTCGATGAAGCGGCGATCACATCCTGCCCAGGTGCAGGGCCGTGAAGATGGCCGAATAATGCACCGCCGCCGCCGCAATGACGAAGCTGTGCCAGATCGCGTTCTGGAAACGCAGCTTTTCCCACAGGTGAAAGCTTATCCCGGCGGAATAGATCAGCCCGCCGATGACGACCAGCCACATGGACGCCCCCGGCAGATAGCCCGAGATCGGTCCGATCGCGATCAGCCCGCTCCACCCCATGGCGAGATAGAGCAGCACCGCCAGCCGGTCGCCCCGGCCGGGGAAAACGCATTTCAGCACGATCCCCAGCAATGCGACCGACCATATCCAGGCAAGCAGTGCGGTGATCTGCGGATCATCGATCCCTTGCTGAAGAAGCGGCGTGTAGGTTGCCGCGATCAGGATGAAGATGGCCGAATGATCGAAGCGCCGCATCACCCATTTGAAACGCGAATGCGGCAGCATGTTGTAAGCAAAAGAGATCCCGAGGGCGAGAACCAGCCCCAGGCTGTAGATCCAGACGGCGATCTGCTCGCCCCCGCCGCCCCATAATGTCGCATAGAAGATCAACGCGGTCGCACCGATCAGCGCGAAAGCCACGCCGATGCCGTGAACGATTCCGTCCACCAGCAACTCATAGAAGTCATAGGGTCTGCCAAACTGAAATTGTGAGGTCATTTGCGGCAGGGCCTGTCGTCACGGGAAAGCCTTGCTTATCATGATGCGCGATAACAGCGGATGACGCAACGTGGCCTGCGTGCTTTTCTTGGCTCATCCCCTTGCCAAAGCAGCCCGGAGCGGCTATTTCCCCCTCACTTCTCAGGTAGAGGAGGGCCCTTGCGGGAGACATCCGCAAACGGTCCACCGGTTGGGGCAACCGCCTCGAAACCTCTGCCAAGGCGCAAACCGGAAAGGAAATGGATATGGCGCTTCCCGAATTTTCGCTGCGTCAGCTTTTGGAAGCTGGCGTTCACTACGGTCACCAGACTCAGCGCTGGAATCCGCGCATGGGCGAGTTCATCTATGGTGATCGCAACGGCATTCACATCATCGACCTGACCCAGACCGTGCCGATGCTGGACGCGGCACTGCAGGTCATTCGTGACACCGCTGCCAAGGGCGGCCGCGTGCTGTTCGTGGGCACCAAGCGTCAGGCACAGAAATCGATCGCCGACGCAGCCGAGAAATCGGCGCAGTTCTACATGAACCACCGCTGGCTGGGCGGCACGCTGACCAACTGGAAAACCGTGTCGCAGTCGATCAACCGCCTGAAGGCGATTGACGAGACCATGGCGGGCGGTGCCGAGGGCATGACCAAGAAGGAACGCCTGGGCCTCGAGCGCGAGCAGGCCAAGCTGCAGGCATCCCTGGGCGGTATCCGCGACATGGGCGGTCTGCCGGACCTGCTTTTCGTCATTGACGTGAACAAGGAAGACCTCGCCATCGCCGAGGCGAAGAAGCTGGGGATTCCGGTCGTTGCCGTCGTCGATACGAACTGCTCGCCCGATGGTGTCGACTACATCATTCCCGGCAATGACGATGCGGCGCGCGCGATTGCGCTTTACTGCGATCTGGCCAGCCGTGCGGCTCTGGACGGGATGTCCGCACAGATGGGTGCCGCCGGTGTCGATCTTGGCGCGCTGGCTGAAGCTCCGGAAGAGGCTCTGGAGGGTGGCGAGGCCGAAGCTGCTGCCGAAGAGCAGGCCACGACCGACGCCTGATCCCGCCGGGACAGATTTATCGCAGGTTTACAAAACTGTCGTCAGGCGGGGATATGCCCCGCCTGAGGCGTTGAACAAAGGAGACGTATCATGGCGATCACAGCCGCGATGGTGAAGGAGCTGCGCGAGACGACCGGCGCAGGGATGATGGACGCCAAGAAGGCGCTGACCGAGAACGATGGTGACATGCAGGCCGCTTCCGACTGGCTGCGCACCAAGGGCCTGGCCAAGGCCGCGAAGAAATCGGGCCGTGTCGCCGCCGAGGGCCTGGTCGCGGTTGCCACGCGTGATGGCAAGGGTGTCGCGGTCGAGGTGAACTCGGAAACCGACTTCGTCGCGAAGAACGAAGAATTCCAGGACATGGTTCGCAAGATCGCCAATGCCGCGCTGGATGTGGACGATGTCGAGGCGCTGAAGAACGCCCAGATCGACGGCAAGCCCGTCTCCGAGATTCTGACCGACGCGATCGCCAAGATCGGCGAGAACATGTCGCTGCGCCGGATGACCGTTGTGACTGCTCCTAAAGTCGTGACCTATGTGCATAACTCGGTTGCCGATGGCATGGGCACGATCGGCGTGCTGGTCGGCCTGGAAGGCGGCGATGACGAGATCGGCCGCCAGATCGCCATGCATGTCGCCGCGACCTCGCCCGCCTCGCTTGGGCAGGAAGATCTCGACCCCGCGATGATCGAGCATGAAAAGCAGGTGCTGACCGATCAGGCTCGTGAATCCGGCAAGCCCGAGGCTGTCATCGAGAAGATGATCGTGGGCCGCATGAACAAGTTTTTCGAAGAGGTCACGCTGCTGGGCCAGAAATTCGTCATCAATCCCGACCTCACGGTCGAGGAGGCGGCGAAAGAGGCCGGGGCGCAAATCACCGGGTTTGCCCGTGTCGCCGTGGGCGAAGGCATCGACAAGAAGGAAGAGGATTTCGCAGCCGAGGTCGCCAAAACCTTGGGTGGCAACTGATCTTTCTATCTTTGTCCGAGTGAACGCGACGCCAACCGATCGGGTTGGCGTCGTTTTTTTGGCTTTTTTCTGATCGAGCGCTGGATTTGTGTACCGAAAATGTGCCAATCAGAATTAGCCTTCCGACTCCCTTAATGTGTTTTAACAGGTATGCCCTTCATCATCGCCATCGACGGACCTGCCGCATCAGGTAAGGGCACGATCGCCCGCGCCCTGGCGGATCATTATGGTTTTCATCATCTCGACACGGGATTGCTCTATCGCGCCACCGGGGCGAAAGGCGGCGATCCGATCGAGGCTGCCCGGAACCTCACCCCCGACGATCTGCAGCGCAGCGATCTGCGCAGCGCCGATGCGGGGCAGGCCGCAAGCCGAATTGCCGCCATACCCGAGGTGCGCGCCGCGCTGGTGGATTTCCAGCACCGCTTCGCCGCGCAAGATCCCGGAGCGATTCTCGACGGGCGCGATATCGGCACGGTGATCTGCCCCGATGCGCCGGTCAAACTTTACGTGGTCGCCTCGAACGAGGTTCGGGCACAGCGCCGGGCGGATGAATTGGGGGCGGACCCCGCCGAGATGCTGGCCCAGCTGCACGAGCGCGACCGCCGGGACCGCGAACGGGACACCGCGCCGTTGCGTCCCGCCGATGACGCGTTGATCATCGATACCAGCAATATCTCGATCGATGAGGCGATCGCCGCCGCCATCGCCATTGTCGAGCGGGCGCGCGCCTGACCCTCTTGCGCTGATGCCGCCAATAGGCGACGTTACCTCCCGCGCAAGGAGGAGCGAGCCGCCATGAATATCCAGCCCCGTGCCATCGCCGCCGCCTCGGACGGTGTCTTCATCGACAATCGCTGGCAGCCTTCGGCCAGCGGCGCCACGCTGGAAGTAATCGACCCTGCGAGTGGCGAGGTTTTCACCCGGATCGCCGCCGGGAATGCACAGGATATCGACGCCGCCGTATCCGCTGCCCGAACCGCCCGCGGAGGGGAATGGGGCGGGCTGAGCGCGACGGAGCGCGGGCGTATCCTTGGCCGTGCGGCTGCGCTGATCCTTGAGAATTTTGACGAATTATCCGCGCTGGAGGCCCGCGATACCGGCAAGCCGATGTCGCAGGCCCGTGCCGATATCACCGCGACGGCGCGTTACCTGGAATTCTATGGCGGCGCGGCGGACAAGGTGCATGGCGACATGATCCCCTTTCTGCCGGGGCATTTCGTGACCACCGAATACGTGCCCTTTGGCGTGACCGGCCATATCATCCCGTGGAACTACCCCGCGCAGATGTTCGGGCGCACCATCGCCGCCTCCCTCGCGATGGGCAATGCCTGCGTGCTGAAACCTGCCGAGGATGCCTGCCTGACGCCGCTGCGGCTGGCCGAATTGCTGCGCGATGCCGGGCTGCCGCCGGGGGCATTGAACGTGGTGCCGGGGCGCGGCGATCAGGCCGGGGCGGCGCTGTCCGCACATCGCGGCATCGATTTTCTCAGCTTCACCGGCAGTCCCGAGGTCGGCGCCGCTGTCCAGACATCGGCGGCGGCGCATCATATCGGCTGCACGCTGGAACTGGGCGGCAAGTCGCCGCAGATCGTCTTTGCCGATGCCGATCTGGACCGCGCCATGCCGATCATCATGAAGGCGATCACCCAGAATGCCGGGCAGACCTGTTCCGCCGGGGCGCGGCTGCTGGTCGAGGAAAGCATCGCCGATGTGGTGACCGAGCGCCTGCGCACCGAGTTCTCGGCCCTGACCGCGGGCGCGCCTGAGGATGACCGCGATCTCGGTCCGCTGATCAATCCGGTGCAACTGGCCCGCGTGCGGCGGTTCTGCGAGCAGGCGGATGCGGACGGCATCCCCCTGATTGCCGAGGGGAAACTGGACGCGAGCGTTTCGGGTAGCGGCAACTTCGTCGCTCCCCGCGCTTATGGTCCGGTTCCCCGCGATCACATGCTGGCCCGGCAAGAGGTGTTCGGCCCGGTCCTGTCGCTGATGACATTCCGGGACGAGGCCGATGCCGTGGCGCTGGCCAATGACACTGAATACGGGCTGGTCGCCGGGGTCTGGTCACGCGATGGCAGCCGGGCGATCCGCGTGGCGCGGCAGATCATGGTCGGGCAGGTTTTCGTCAACGCCTATGGCGCGGGCGGCGGGGTCGAACTGCCCTTCGGCGGCATGAAGAAATCCGGACATGGCCGCGAAAAGGGCTTCGACGCGCTGTATGAATTCGCCGCCACAAGGACCATGGTGATCCGGCACGATTGATTAGGGCAACAGGACCGGGGTTCCACCCCGGACCCCGGGATATTTGCATGAAGAAGAAGGGGCGAGCCGGGGCCGGAGGTCAGGATTCGGGAGCGGCGGTGGATCACCCCGCGATGATCTCGAACTTTTCGACATCGACCATGCCGCGATCGGTGATCTTCAGGGCCGGGATTACCGGCAGGGCGAGGAAGGCGAGCTGTAGGAAAGGCTCTTCCAGCGTGACGCCAAGGCCTCGGGCCGCCTCGCGCAGATCGACCAGCCGGTCGCGGACCACCTCGAAGGGATCGAGGCTCATCAGCCCGGCGATGGGCAGGGCAAGCTCGGCAAGGATGCGGCCCTTGTCGGCCACGACGAACCCGCCCTCGATCTCTGACAGCCGGTTCGCAGCCAGCGCCATGTCATCGTAATCCGCGCCTACCACGGCGATATTGTGGTGATCATGGCAGACGGTCGAGGCGATGGCACCGCGCGCGATGCCGAAGCCGCGCACGAATCCGGTGGCGATATTGCCGTTCTGTCCGTGGCGTTCGATCACCGCGATCCGCATCAGGTCGCGCGCCGGGTCGGGGCGCTTGTCACCGTCCTGCGGGGTGATCTCTTCGCGCAGGTGCTCGGTGATGATCTTGCCTTCCATGATCCCGATCACATCGGTCTCGGCCCTGTTGCCGCTGCAGCGGAAATCCTCGGCCCGAACCACCGGGGCCTTGACCGAGGCCCGCCCGACCGGCGGAACATGTCCGCGCGCCGCGAAAGCACCGTCATCGACCACCCGACCCCCGCAAAGCACCAGTTGCGCGTCGCATGCCTCGAGCGAACCCAAAGCCACGATATCGGCCCGCAAGCCCGGCGCGATCAGCCCGCGATCCTTCAGCCCGAAGGCCTCTGCCGCAGAAAGCGAGGCGGCACGATAGGCGGCCAGCGGCGGCGTGCCCAGTTCGATCAGCCGCCGGATCATGTAGTCGAGATGGCCGTGCTCGCCGATATCCAGCGGGTTGCGGTCATCGGTGCACAGGCAGATATAGGCACTGGCCGCCTCGGTCAGGATCGGTTGCAGCGCGTCCAGGTCCTTCGAGACCGAGCCCTCGCGGATCAGCACCCGCATGCCCTTGCGCAGCTTTTCCAGCGCCTCTTCGGCCGTGGTTGCCTCATGCTCGGTACGGATGCCGGCGGCGATATAGGCGTTCAGGTCCCGGCCCGAAAGTTGCGGGCAATGCCCGTCGATATGGCCGCCCTCGAACAGGCGCAGCTTGGCCATGGCCGAGGGTTCGCGATGGATCACGCCGGGATAGTTCATGAACTCGGCCAGCCCGATGCCGGATGGATGGTTCATGACCTCGCGCAGGTCATCGGCCTCGATCCGGGCGCCCGCCGTCTCCATATCGGTCGAGGGCACGCAGGAGGACAGTTGCACCCGCAGGTCCATCAACAGATGCCCGGCGGCCTGCTGGAAATAGCGGATGCCGTCCAGACCGATGACATTGGCGATCTCATGCGGGTCACAGATGGCAGTGGTGACGCCGCGAGGCGTCACACAGCGGTCGAATTCGAATGGCGTGACAAGGCTGCTTTCGACATGCAGATGGGTGTCGATGAAACCCGGCACCAGCGTCAGGCCGGTCACGTCGATCACCTCGCTCGCGTCGTAATCCGCGCCAATGCCCACGATGCGGTCGCCGCAGATCGCCACGTCGCCGGGGATCATCACGCCGGTCACAAGATCGAAGACCTGTCCCCCGCGCAGGACCAGATCGGCGGGCTGGTCTCCACGGGCCTGCGCGATACGCCGTTCCAGATCATCCATGCGGGTCTCCTTGATTGCCATTGCTTACAGAACCTCATCCCCGTGCAGCCGTCCAGATCCGCTTGCCTTCGACATGGGCGCATGATTGCCTGCGGCCAGCAGGGAGGGGATGTGCCATGACATTGACAGCAGAAAATTTCCACAGCCATTTTTCAACCGGCGGCAAGGCGGTGAATGGCTGGTGCGGGATACCCTCGACGGTCACGGCGGAAATCATCGCGCGGGCGGGGTTCGAGATGCTGACGATCGACATGCAGCATGGGCTGGTCGATTATCAGGTTATGCTGGCCATGCTGCAGGCGATGTCGGCCAGCGCGGCGCCGAAATTCGTCCGGATCCCGTGGAACGAGCCGGGCATCGCGATGAAATGCCTCGACGCGGGGGCAAGCGGCATCATCTGCCCGATGATCAACACGGCCGAGGACGCGCGCCGCCTAGTCGCCGTCACCCGCTATGCGCCGCTTGGCGCGCGCAGCTATGGGCCGGTGCGGGCAGGGGCGTTGTGGTCCGATTATGTCGGGCGATCCGGAGAACTGGTGCAGGTCTTCGCGATGATCGAGACCGCCGAGGCGCTGGCCAATCGCGACGCGATCATGGCGGTCGAAGGGCTGACGGGCATCTATATCGGCCCGGCGGATCTGGGCCTGTCGCTTGGTCATACCCCGACACTCAGCCCCGAAGCGCCCGAGGTGCATGAGGCGATTGACGCCATCCTCGCCTCGGCCCGAAAGGCGGGGCTGCTGGCCGGAATCCATTGCGGCTCGGGAGAGATGATCCGGCAGATGCATCAGCGCGGCTTCGACTTTGCCTCGCTCTCGACCGATACGGGGATCTTCACCCAAGCCATCGGTGCGGCGCTGGCGGATGCGCGGGGGTAACAGCGAAGCCGCGGGCTGCTTCTTCTTCAGGAAAATATCCCACGGGGGTGCCGGGGGGTGTGAAACCCCCCGGCCATCGCGGGACGCAATCACGGCTTGCCTGTCAGGGCGTCCAGCGCAGGAAATTGGCGATCAGGCGCAGCCCGACCTGTTGGGACTTCTCGGGGTGGAACTGGGTGCCGACGATATTGTCGCGCCCGACCACCGCTGTCACCGGCCCGCCGTAATCGACATGGGCGAGCAGATGCGCGGGATCGGCGACGCGGAACTGCCAGCCATGGACGAAATAGGCATGATCGCCGGTCGCGATGCCCTCCAGCACCGGGTGAGGCCGGTCGATCACCAGGTCGTTCCAGCCCATATGCGGCACTTTCAGGCCCGGCGCGTCGATGGCCTGGATCTCGCCGCCGATCCAGTCCAGCCCGGCGGTCTCACGATATTCATGCCCCGTGGTGGCTAGCATCTGCATGCCGACGCAGATCCCCATGAAGGGCGCGCCGCGCGTCAGCACCGCCTCGCGGATCGCCTCGGCCATGCCGTCCACCTCGCCCAATGCCTCGCGGCAGGCGGGGAAGGCGCCGTCTCCAGGCAGCACGATGCGGTCGGCACTTGCGGCGGTCTCGGGGTCCGAGGTCACGATCACCTCGGCCCCGGCCTCGCGCCCCATCAACTGGAACGCCTTGGCCGCCGAATGCAGGTTGCCGCTGTCATAGTCGATCAGCGCGACGCGCATCACAACGCGCCCTTGGTCGAAGGCAGCACGCCGGACATGCGCGGATCGGGCTCGACCGCTTCGCGCAGGGCGCGGGCGGCGGCCTTGAAGGCGGCCTCGGCGATGTGGTGGCTGTTCAGCCCATGCAACCGGTCGATATGCAGGGTGATGCCGCCATGCGTGGACAGCGCCTGGAAAAACTCCCGCACCAGTTCGCAGTCGAAGCTGCCGATCTTCTGGCTCGGGAACTCGACATTCCAGACGAGGTATGACCGCCCCGACAGGTCCAGAGCCGCGCGGACCAGCGTGTCATCCATCGCCAGGTGAAAGCTGCCATAGCGGCGGATGCCCTTCTTGTCGCCAAGCGCCTTCACCAGCGCTTGCCCGATGGCGATGCCGGTATCCTCGACCGTGTGGTGATCGTCGATATGCAGATCTCCATTGGCGGTGACACTCAGGTCGATCAGCGAATGCCGCGAGAGCTGGTCCAGCATGTGATCGAAGAATCCCACGCCGGTATGATTTTCATACTGGCCGGTTCCGTCGAGATTCAGCTCCACCTCGATCTGTGTCTCGGCGGTCTTGCGGGTGATCTTGGCCTTGCGCATGGGATATCCTTCTCATTGCATGGCGCTTATAGGACGGAGAGGCCGATCAGCCAAGATGCACCTGACCCTCGGGATAGCGGACACGGGGCGTGATGCGGGTGGCGAGGAAGAATCCAAGCGTCAGCGGCCCGACCCGGCCCAGGAACATCACCAGCATGATGATACCGCGTCCGAACCCGTTCAACTCGCTCGTATAGCCGCGCGACAGGCCGGTGGTGCCGAAGGCCGAGGCGACCTCGAAGCTGATATCGAGGAAATGGCCGTCATGGGTGACGGTCATCAGGAAAACCGCCGTGAAGACCAGCACGGCGGCGATGGCGATCAGCGCCATGACCTTGAGCACCTCGTCCAGCCCGATCGACCGGCCAAAGGCCCAGATCTCGGTCCGGCGGCGAAAAAAGGCCAGCGTGGCCAGCAGCATGACGACCACCGTTGTCACCTTGATGCCGCCCGCCGTTGAAGTCGGCCCGCCACCGATCACCATCAGCGCCATGTAAAGCAACGACGTGGAATCGTGCAGTCCGCCGATATCGGTGGTGTTGAAACCCGCCGTCCGCGTCGTCACGCCCTGGAACCAGGCCAGTGTCAGGCGCGAGGCGGCACTGTCATAGGCGCCGAGCGTGCGGGGGTTGTTCCATTCGAGAAAGGCGGTCAGCCCGACCCCGATCACTACCAGCGCCGCGGTGCCTACCAGCATCAGCCGTGTATGCAGCGACCAGCCCTGCCAGAAGCGTTGCCGGAAGACATCCGAGATGACCAGATAGCCGATGCCTCCGGTGATGAAGAGCAGGGGAATCACGCTGTTGATGATGGGGTCGGTGGCGTATTCCGTCAGCCCCGACGAAAAGGTCGAGAAGCCGGCATTGTTGAAGGCCGAGACCGAGTGAAAGATCGCGTGCCACAATCCCGGCCCCAGCCCGGTGCGGGGCATGAAGGCCAGGCACAGCAGCATCGCACCCGCGATCTCGGCCATCAGCACGACGCGGACGATCGTCTTCACCAGTTTCATCAACCGGACATAGGAGGTCTGGTTGAGATCCTCGCGCAGGTAGGTGTGATGGGTGATGCCAAGCGGCAGCCCCAGCGCCGACAGGACCAGAACGGCGAAAGTCATCAGCCCCAGCCCGCCCAACTGGATCAGCAGCGCCACCAGAAGCTGGCCCCAGAAGGTCAGCGTCAGTTCCGTGTCGATGACGGCGAGCCCGGTCACGGTCACCGCCGAGGTCGAGGTAAAGAGCGCGTCGCTGAGGCTGATCGCCTCTCGTGTCATGAAGGGCAGTTTCAGCGCCAGCCCTCCGAGCAGGATTAGCACCATATACAGCGTGGCCAGCACCGCGGGCGGCGGGGTGTGTTCAAGCCATCGCCGCAGGGCGGTCGAAAGGGGGTGTTTCACAGCCGGTCGCCGAATTGCGTCAGTTCGACCCGCTTGCCCAGAAGGAGCAGCCGGTCATTGGTCAGCAGGACCGGATCGCGTTCGCGCAGGTCGATATATTCGGTGCCGCGCATCATCCCCAGCCTGGTGATGCCGGCGTCAAAAGGCAGGTCGGACAGTTTCTTGCCCTTCAGCCGTTCGGGGATCAGCAGGTTGACCACGGAAAACCCGTTGCCGAGGCTGACATAATCCTGCACCGCCGGGTTGTTCAACATTTGCGCGGCATGTCGGCCCATCTCGAGCCCCGGCAGGACGACCCGGTCGGCGCCGATCTTCGAGAGGATGCGGTGATGGGTGCGGCTCTCGGCCTTGGCCCAGATCGTTTCGATCCCGATCAGTCGCAGGTTCATCGCCGCGATGACGCTGCTTTCCAGGTCGTTGCCGATCGACACCATCCCGACGTCGTAGCGATCTACCCCGGCCTCGCGCAGTGCGCCTTCGTCCGTGGCGTCGAGAATGACGGCGTTGGAGAGCTGATCGGCTAGTGCCGCGACACGTTTCTGACTTCTGTCGATGCCCAGCACACGATTACCGAATCGTGCCAGTTCCGTTGCGACCACGCTGCCGAAAGCACCAAGGCCGACGACGACGAAACTTCGTTTTTCCTTGCCCATCGGGCCTCCGGCAGATTGCCAAATGCCGCCGATTTTGCACCTGCGGCATTGCGGAGGTCAAGCATGAGTGGGCGATCAGTCGCTTGTGGTCGCTAACCTGTCGTAAATGTAGCGCTTTTTGCAGCCGCCCGGTCATTGTGATACGAATGTGAACATGAGTGAGTGTTGCGTGCGGTTTTCCCCCGCGTGAGGGCGCCGAACCGACCCGACCGAAATCGAAACGAAAAACGGAGCGAGAAAGGGACGCATGTCAGATCAAACACCCAACCCGCCAGGCAAGGACCCCCGCAAGGGGCACAAGGGCCGACCTGGCGATGAACAGCGCGAGCGCGAAGCCCTGAGAGGCCGCTTCGAGCCGGAACCTCCAGAAACCGGCGAAGAGGCGCTGCCCACGCCGGAAGGTCCGACCGAGATCATCGAAACCGAGTTCGAGGTCGGACAGGACAATATCGAGGGAAAGGCGCCGTTTCCCTTTGACATTCACAATCCGGTATTCGCCATTTCGGCGGGCGCCGTGGTTCTGTTTACCGCCGTCACCATCATTCTGCAGATCATGACGGCGGTGCCGGATATCGACGGCGTCGCTCAGGCGAGCGGCATCCAGACGGCCTTCGAGGGGCTTCGCGGCTGGGTCACCTCGACCTTCGACTGGTTCTTCCTCCTGGCCGGCAACATCTTCGTGCTGCTTTGCCTAGCGCTGATCGTCTCGCCCCTGGGCAAGGTGCGCCTGGGCGGTCCCGAAGCGACGCCGGACTTTTCGATGACCGGCTGGTTCGCGATGCTGTTTGCCGCCGGTATGGGCATCGGGTTGATGTTCTATGGGGTCAGCGAACCTCTGGGGCATTTCCAGGCAGCATTCAGTGGTACGGTCGTCGAGGACGGCGTGCGGACCGATTGGGCGCCCCTGAACGGTGCCGAGGGCGACGAGGCCGCGGCAAGGCGTCTTGGCATGGCCGCGACGATCTTCCACTGGGGGCTGCACCCTTGGGCAATCTATGCGGTGGTGGCACTGTCGCTGGCACTGTTCGCCTATAACAAGGGGCTGCCGCTGACGCTGCGTTCGGTCTTTTATCCGCTGCTGGGCGAGCGCGTCTGGGGCTGGCCCGGGCATGTCATCGACGTGATGGCCGTGCTGGCGACCCTGTTCGGCCTTGCGACCTCGCTGGGCATCGGGGCCGAGCAGGCGACGGCTGGTTTCAACTTCCTGGGCCTGTTCGGAGCGAGCTCGACCACGAAGGTGGTGCTGATCGTGCTGATCACCGCGGTTGCGTTGATGTCGGTGGTTCTTGGCGTCGAGAAAGGCGTGAAGCGCCTGTCCGAGCTGAACATGGGCCTTGCGGTCCTGTTGCTGTTCTTCATCATCGCTGTCGGACCGACGATGAACATCATCACCGGTTTCTTCGGCAATCTTGGCGCTTACGCGAAAGAGGTCCTGCCGCTGTCGAACCCGTTCGGGCGCGACGACGACAACTTCCGCCAGGGTTGGACGGCCTTCTACTGGGCCTGGTGGATCAGCTGGTCACCCTTTGTCGGCATGTTCATCGCCCGCGTTTCGCGGGGCCGCACGGTGCGGGAATTCCTGATCGCCGTGCTGATCGTGCCGATGCTGATCTCGGTTCTGTGGATGACGGCGCTTGGCGGCACCGCGATCTCGATGACCGCAGAGGGTATCGACACGATCGGAAGCGCGGCCTTGGAACTCAAGCTGTTCGAAATGCTGACACATCTGCCCTGGACCACGATCACGAGCACGGTGGGCATCATCCTGGTCATCGTCTTCTTCGTGACCTCGTCCGATTCCGGTTCGCTGGTGATCGACACGATCTCGGCAGGCGGCAAGGTCAATGCGCCGGTGCCGCAGCGGATCTTCTGGTGCACGATCGAGGGCCTGGTGGCCATCGCCCTGCTGCTGGGCGGCGGCCTGGCCGCGCTGCAGGCCATGGCCGTCTCGACCGGGCTGCCCTTTACGCTGGTGCTGCTCGGGGCAAGCTGGGCCATGGTCAAAGGATTGATCGCGGAGCGGCGAGAACTCGCCTGAGTTTGCCGCGATAGTCATCGGAACGGGCGGGAAAATTCCCGCCCGTTCTTGTTTTATTGTCCCATGGGTGCCAAAACCGGGAATATAGATTCCGAAGGACCGCCACGATGAGCGAAATTGCCGCCAGTGAACGCCGTCTCAGTGCCGCACTCGATCGCATCGACCAGATCCTGGAAACGGGCCGCCCCCGATCTGCGCCGGCGGATGGCGCGGACGATCCGGGCCTGAGGGATGCGCTGGAAGCGGCGCAGAGCGAAAATACCCGCCTGAAGGCCGAGATCGCCGAATTGCGAAAAGGCAATGGCGCCCCGGCCGAACCCGCCCCGGGAGATGGCGAGGATCGCCTGGTCGAGGCCAGTGAACAGGCGGCGCGGCTGGCAGCGGCGAATGACGAGCTGGCGGCATCGAACCGGGCGTTGATCGAGACCGCCGCGGCACAGGCCGACGGGGATTCCGTCACCGCCATTCGCGAGGCGCTGGAGGCCGAGATCGAGGCCCTGCGTGCCGCGCGTGCCGCGGAGATTTCGAATCTCGGCGATATCATCATCGAACTCGAACGCCTTCTGCCCGAAGCGGATCACGGTGCCGCGCCCGTGCCGGAGATGGCTGGCGACGATGCGGGCGTGCCCGAAGATGGCGGAGATACGGAAGACCGGGACAGGCAGGGGCTCTTCTCCGGCGTTTACGAGGATGCGCCCGAGGACGAGACCGGGGTGGAGGACAAGTAATGGCGGAAGTCGAATTCACCATTGGCCACAAGGAATACAGCCTTGGAACCCAGGATGGCGAGGAAAAGCAGCTGCAACGCGCTGCCGAGATCCTGGATGGCGAGGCGCGGCAGATCATCGAGCAGGCGGGACGGATGCCCGAGCCGCGCCTGCTGCTGCTGGCCGGGCTGATGCTGGCAGATCGTTTCGCGTCGATGGAGGCACGGGCCGAGAAGGCCGAGCGGCTTGCCAACCGCCTGCAATCCAACCCGACCCGGGTCGAGGTGCCGGTGATCCCGTCCGACCTGAAAGAGGCGATGGCCGAGCTGGCCGCCCGCGCCGAATCGCTGGCCGAGCGGCTGGAAGATCAGCAGAACGGTTGAGCTGCGTTCTTTCCCGAAGATCGGGTGTGAGTTGGGATATTCTTCCAGGTGATGGCTGGGGGCGCTGCCCCCGCGCCCGTTCCGGGCGCTCCCCCGGGATATTTGCATGAAGAAGAAGCGGCTTACTGAGCGGGATGCGGTATTGATCGTTCATGATCAATGGGTAAACGTAATATGTTGCAGTTGATTCGATGGGCAGATCGTGATTGGCGGCCATGCTGCCTGCGGGGCGGTCAGGCCCGGAGTGATTTTCCCGTGCTCGCTATGGCTGGATGAAAATGCGTGGCCATTAACCCGTTGTTAGGATCTTGCAGGTAATGATACCCGCTTGACCCGAACCGCTACCGGTCACCCACCACTCATGAAGGCCGCCAGGGTCTCGGCCACCGCCTCGGGCGCATCGGCATGCATCCAATGCCCGGCATGCTTGATGCGCAGTAACCGCGCTTGCGGGAAATATTCGCGGATGGCGGCCTCGCCCGCGTCATCCACGTAATCCGATTCGGCACCGGCCATGAACAGGGCCGGGCCGTCGAATGCCGCCTTGGGCAGGCCCTTGGGCCAGCCGGTCGTGCGATCCATCCAGTCGTGCAGTGCCGGCAGGTTCAACCGCCAGCGGGGCGGATCGGATTTCAGGTCCAGCGATTGCAGGAAGAAGGCCCGCAGGCCGGCATCATCGATATGCTCGGCAAGCCGCTTGTCGGCTTCGCTGCGCCGGTTGAGCCCCTGCAGATCCATCGCCTGCATCGCCTCGACAAGATGGTTCTGGCTGTGGCCATAGCTCACCGGCGCGATATCCATCACCACCAGCTTGCGGATCAGTTCCGGTCGGGTCAGCGCCAGATGCATCGCGGCCTTGCCGCCCATGGAATGCCCTGCCAGATCGACGCGCCCGCCGAATGCCTCGATCACCGCGGCCAAGTCTCCGGCCATGGCGGCATAGCTGTGATCGGGATCATGCGGGCTGTCGCCGTGATTGCGCAGGTCCACAAGGATGACCCGCCGCTGTTCAGAGAGGCGCCGGGCGATGGCGCCCAGGTTGCGGCCCTGTCCGAACAGGCCGTGAACCAGCAGGATCGGCAGGCCCTGATCCTGCCCGGTGACGGAGTGATTCAGCTTCATGGTGGCGATCCTATGACGTCTGGCCTGCGCGCGCCATCCCGTCTATGACATGGGCATGACTCGCGATGCACAGACAATCGAAGATGTCCGCGACATGGCCGATGAGGTTGCACGGCTGATGGCGGATCGATTCGGCGGAGCCCGCCGGGGCGAGCGCCCGGACATGCAAGCCATGCTTAGGCGCCGGGGAGGGGCCTTGCCGCGCAAATTGCGGCGGATGGCCAAGGTTCTGGCCGAGGCCGATCTGCACAGCGCCCAGCCCAGGATCGCCCGGCAACTGGATTTGCCTGCCATCAGCCGCGCCCATCACGCGCTGATCGCGCATCTGCAACCGCTCGGAGAAATGAGCCGCTGGCGCAACCGTGCGCTGAATTTCGCGGCCTCGGTGCTGTTCGGGCTGATGCTGCTTGCCGCGGTGTTGATCTGGGTGATGATCCGGCGCGGCTCTCTCTGAGCCTCTCGCGCCTTGCGTGTATCGCAATGCTGCCTTGCCTGTTCGGGCCCTTGCTTGTGCTGCGCCGCAGCATGATCTTGGCCGCGAACAGGAAAGGACTCGTCATGAGTGATTCGCGCAGCATGCGGCCCGCCCTCATGGCCCTCGCATTGGGGGCCTTTGCGATCGGGACATCGGAATTCGCGGCGATGGGTCTCTTGCCCTATTTCGCGGGCGATCTGGGGTTGACCGAGCCGCAGGCGGGTCATGTCATCAGCGCCTATGCGCTTGGCGTGGTCATCGGCGCACCGCTGACCTCGATCCTTGGGGCGAGGCTCCCGCGGCGGCGTTACCTGGCGGCACTGATGGCGTTTTACGGGGTCATGAACCTGTTGGCCGCGGTCCTGCCGGGCTTTGCCATGCTGACGGGGATGCGTTTCCTGGCAGGTTTGCCGCATGGCGGTTTCCTGGGGGTGGCGATGCTCTATGCTGCCGACGCCTTGCCGCGCGAGCATCGTGCACGGGGTGCGGCGCAGATCATCATGGGGCTGACGGTCGCCAATATCGCCGGGGTGCCGCTGGCCGGGGCCCTGGGGCAGGGGATAGGCTGGCGTTGGGGCTTTGCGCTGCCTGGATTGCTGGCGCTGATCTCGGCCTGGGCGATCCTGCGGCTGGCACCGCGCGTGGGCGGCAATCCCGATGCGCGCCCATGGGACGAGTTGCAGGCGCTGCGCAACCCCAGGGTGCTGTGGCTGCTGGCGGTGGGCGCGATCGGCTTTGGCGGCTTGTTCGCCGTTTATGCCTTTCTGACGGCGGCGATGCTGGCCACGACGGATGCGCCGGGCTGGGCGATCCCGCTGGCCCTGGCGATGTTCGGGGTGGGCGGCACGCTTGGCACATGGGCCGCCGGGCAGATGACCGAGCGGTTAGGCCAGATCCGCGCCGCCTATGTCAGCCTTGCCGCCATGGCCGTGACCCAGGGCTTTGCCGCGCTGGTCGTGGGTGACTGGATGCTGATGGTCCTGTCCTCCTTCCTGCTGGCGGCGGGGGCGGGGCTGGTCATTCCGCTGCAGACCCGGCTGATGGATGTGGCCGGTCCCGCGCAGAGCATGGCCGCTGCCATGAACCATGCCGCCTTCAATGCCGCCAATGCCCTGGGGCCGTTCCTCGCCGGGGCCGCCCTTGCCGCCGGATGGGGCTGGCGGGCGCCGGGTCTTGTCGGGATCGCGCTTACGGCTGCGGGGGTCCTGGTTCTGATGCTGGCGGTACGACAGGATCGGGCAGTTGCGGTGCCGGAAGGCTGCGCATGATGACACGGCGCGAGTTCGAGGCGAATTCGCGCCGCCATGTCACGAAGAGCACGACCGCCGCCGCAACGGTGAGCGCCCAGGCCCCGGCCAGCCATGCCAGCCCCCCGAGCGCGAAATAGACCGAGCGCAGCCCGGCATTGAAGCTGCGGGCGGCGGTGATGTTCAGTTCCGCCGCCTGCCGGGCGCGGTCGCGGGCCATCGGGTGGTCGGATTCGTTCGGAACTGCTGCCATCATGATCGCGCAATAGCCGAAAAGCCGGTGCGACCAGACGAATTTCAGGAAGGCGTTGACGATGAAGAACATCGGCACCAGCAGCTTCAGCTCCCACAGAAGCGCGGTGCCGTGTTCCAACTCGAATTCCTGCACGATGCCGCGAAGCCGGTCGGTATTACCGATCATGGCCAGCGCGCCGCCGATGGCGATCATGCAGGCCGAGGCGAAGAACGCCGTGCCCTCGCGCAGGCTGGCCAGGATATTGCCGTCGAAGATGCGTGGATCGCGGGTGACGAATTGCTGCATCCATTCCCGGCGATAGCGCTTCATCAGCACAGAGACCGAGGGTTTGCCGGCAGGCGGGTTCTCGGTGATCCAGCCGATGCCGAACCATGCGACAAACAGAAACAGGACGGCTGCCAGATCGAGCGGCGTCAATTCGGCGGCGAAGGGGATATTGGCGAACATGTCCATTTCTATAGCATTTCCAGCAAGGGGGGATACCGGTTTCGCGTCCCGAGGGTGTATCGGAACCATAGGCCGTGAGGTGATCCGGTGGAAAGCGGAGGTATTGTTAAAAGTTGCATGAAAGGTCTTGAAAGCCGCGAATCTGCTCCCAGATTTCTGGCATCGGCGGCCTGAATGGCGCCGGTGAGCCGCCCGCCCGGAGATCGGGGGGCACTGACATAGCATCGCTTATGAAAGGATGTGACTGATGCGTAATTTCGACCTGACCCCGCTTTATCGCGCCACCGTGGGTTTTGATCGGCTGGCCGATGTCATGGATCGCGCGCTGACGGCCGATGTGGCCGCGCCGACCTATCCCCCCTACAATATCGAGAAGACCGGTGAGGACAGCTATCGTATCTCGATCGCCGTGGCGGGTTTTGCTCCCGACGATCTGAGCGTCGAGCTGCGTGACAGCGCCGTCATCGTCTCGGCTCAGAAGGCCGAGGAAGATGAGAGCCGCAGCTACCTGCATCGCGGCATCGCCACCCGCGCCTTCGAGCGCAAGTTCACCCTGGCCGATCATGTCCGCGTCGAGGGCGCCAGCCATGTCGATGGCATGCTGCATATCGACCTGGTACGCGAGATCCCCGAGGCACTGAAGCCGCGCCGGATCGAGATCGCCAAATCCGCGCCGAAGGTGGAGAAGCTGGACGCTTGACACCCGGTTTCATGCGATGATCGGGGGCGCTGCCCCCGCTCGTCGCTGACGCTCCTCACTCCCCCGGGATATTTGGATGAAGAAGAAGGGCGGCTTTCGGGCCGCCTTTCTGTGTGGGGTGGTCGGTCGCGCCCGCGGACAATCTGTCCGATTTGACAGCCTTTGATCAGCGACTATACGCCTCCCGCATACGTGGATTGGAAGGTGGTTGGTATGACGGTGATCGAGAGTAGACGAATATCCTTACGCCTCATTTCCGAAGAAGATGCTCCGGAGCTTCAGGCATACTACATGCGCAATGCAAGGCATCTGGAACCATGGGAGCACTCGCGTCCCGATGGTTATCACACCATCCCAGAATGGGAGAAGCGTGCCAAACAATTTGCCGAAGAAATATCCGAGGGGCATTCGTATCGTTTCGCGGCAAGATTGCATGGTGATGCGGAGGTCATGGCGGTTGCCAATTTCACCAATGTTGTGCGTGGTGCTTTCCTGGCTTGCAATCTCGGCTATTCAATTGATGCGAGGTGCCAGGGGCGGAATCTCATGTTTGAGGGGCTCTCCGTATTGATCCCGTATGTCTTTCAAGAGTATCGGCTGCACCGGATCATGGCCAACTATATTCCCGAAAACACAAGGAGCGCAAACTTCTGAAACGCTTAGGATTCGAAACCGAAGGGCGTGCACGGGATTATCTGCTGATCGCGGGATGCTGGCGAGATCATATTCTGACATCACTTATCAATCCGGAAAGAGATCCCTGAGGAACTGGTCAGCTCCAAGCTACGAAATGTTGTCCAACTCGTGAGCCGATACATCAGGATGCACAGGACTCCTAAAGCCTGCGCCGCGCCCGCAGGGCTGCGCTGATGGTGCCGTCGTCGAGATAGTCGAGTTCGCCGCCGATGGGCACGCCCTGCGCGAGGCCGGTGATCGAGACACCGCTCTCCGCCAGCGCGTCCGAGATGTAGTGGGCGGTGGTCTGGCCTTCCACGGTGGCGTTCAGCGCCAGGATGACTTCGCTTATGCCCTCGCGCCCGATGCGGTCGACCAGGGCGGGGATGCCCAGATCCTCTGGGCCGATCTCGTCCAGCGCGGAAAGCGTGCCGCCAAGCACATGGTAGCGGCCGCGAAAGGCCCGGCCGCGTTCGAGCGCCCAGAGATCGGCGACATCCTCGACCACGCAGATCTCGCCATTGGCGCGGGCCGGATCGGCGCAGATCGCGCATTCGTCGCGGTCGGTGATATTGCCGCAGGTCAGGCACTCGCGCGAATTCCGGGCGACATTGTCCAGAAGCTGGGCAAGCTGGGTCATCTGGCCGTTGCGCTTGCGGATAAGCTGCAGCACGATGCGCCGGGCCGAGCGGGGGCCGAGGCCGGGCAGCCTTGCCATCAGGGCGATCAGCGCCTGGATGTCGTCGCTGCCCTCGGCCATCGCGTCAGAACGGCAGCTTCATATCGGCGGGCAGGCCGAGTTCTTCGGTGATGCGGGACATTTCCGATTGCATCTTGTCCTGCGCCTTGCGCTGCGCATCCTTGATGGCGGCGAGGATCAGGTCCTCGACGACCTCTTTCTCGCTTGGCTGGAAGATCGACGGGTCGATATCCAGCGCCGTCAACTCGCCCTTGGCGGTGGCGGTGGCCTTGACCAGCCCGGCGCCGGATTCGCCGGTGACGGTGATCTTCTCCATATCCGCCTGCATCTGCTGCATGCGGTCCTGCATGTCCTTGGCGGCCTTCATCATCTTCGACATGTCGCCAATGCCGCCCAATCCCTTGAACATTCCTTAATCCTCATCCTCGAACGGATCCCATTCCTCGACTTCCGCAACGGGTCCCTGTGTCATGTCATGCGGGTTCGCCGCGCCCTCGGCGGCGATCTCGTCGGTCTGTAGCGGTTCCGGCGCGATCCGCGAGACGTTTTTCAGTTCCGCCCCCGGAAAGGCGGCCAGCACCTGCTGCACGATGGGCAGTTGCAGCGCCCGTTCGCGCGCCGCTTTCATATCGGCCTCGCGGGTCTCGGCGATGGTCGGGCCGCCGCCGCCATTCGAGACGGTCACCACCCAACGCTGCCCGCCGCACCAGCCGCGCAGCCGTTCGGCCAGCCGCTGCGCCAGGTCGGCGGGCGGGTTGGCGCGGGGTTCGAACTCGATCCGGCCGGGGCTGTAGCGGACCAGCGCGACATGGCGCTCGACCTGCACCAGCAAAAGCATATCGCCCATGCGCCGGATCAGCTCCATGACCGAGGCGAAATCGGGATAGGCCGCGAAAGCGTCGGGCGAGACGGCCAGCGCCGTGGCCGCGCCCGAGGGGTGCGTGGCGCCGGATTGCATCGCGACCGGAGGTGCAGGGCGGGCGGCGCGGGGGGCCTGTCCGTTCGGGGCGGCAGGCGCGGCTGGCCCGCGCGTGAAATCACCCGCCGCCCGCGACTGCTGGACCTTGCGGATCAGCGCCTCGGGGTCGGGCAGGTCGGCGACATGGGTCAGGCGGATGATCGCCATCTCGGCGGCCATCATTGCATTGGGCGCGGCAGAGACCTCTTCCAGCGCCTTGAGCAGCATCTGCCACATCCGGGTCAGCACCCGCATCGGCAGGCGTCCGGCCAGATCCTGTCCGCGCGTGCGTTCATCGGGCGAGATGGTGGGGTCTTCCATCGCCTCGGGGGTGATCTTGACGACCGAGATCCAATGCGTGATCTCGGCCAGGTCGCGCAGCACTGCCATCGGGTCGGCGCCATCGGCATATTGCGATTGCAGCTCGGTCAGGGCGCTGGCGGCGTCGCCGCGCAGGATCATCTCGAACAGGTCGATGACCCGGCCCCGATCGGCCAGGCCCAGCATCGCCCGGACCTGCTCGGCCCCGGTTTCACCGGCGCCATGGCTGATCGCCTGATCCAGCAGGCTGGTCGCGTCGCGGGCCGAGCCTTCGGCGGCGCGGGTGATCAGGGCCAGTGCCTCGTCGGTGATCTGCGCGTTTTCCGCTGTGGCGATGCGGCGCAGCAGCGCGATCATCACCTCGGGCTCTATCCGGCGCAGGTCGAAACGCTGGCAGCGCGACAGGACGGTGACAGGGACCTTGCGGATCTCGGTCGTGGCGAAGATGAATTTCACATGCGGGGGCGGTTCTTCCAGCGTCTTGAGCAGCGCGTTGAAGGCGCTGGTCGAGAGCATGTGGACCTCGTCGATGATATAAATCTTGTAGCGCGCCGAGGCCGCCCGGTAATGCACCGATTCGATGATCTCGCGGATATCGCCGACGCCGGTGCGCGAGGCCGCGTCCATCTCCAGCACATCGACATGCCGGCCTTCGCTGATCGCCACGCAATGTTCGCATTGTCCGCAGGGCTCGGTCGTGGGACCGCCCTGACCGTCGGGACCGACGCAGTTCATGCCCTTCGAGATGATCCGGGCGGTGGTGGTTTTCCCGGTGCCGCGAATGCCGGTCATGATGAAGGCCTGCGCGATCCGGTCGGCGGCAAAGGCGTTCTTCAGCGTGCGCACCATCGCGTCCTGGCCGACAAGATCGGCAAAGGTTTCGGGCCGGTATTTGCGGGCCAGCACCTGATATGCGGGTTTGTCTTCGCTCATCCTCACCTCGGCGGTCGCGCCACTCTAGCTGTGGGGTCGGGCGGCGGCAACCGGGGTCACATCGTCAGCAGGCGAATTCCGGAAAAGATCACCGCCGAGAGGATCGCGGCAGCGGGAACCGTGACGATCCATGCGGCGACGATGGTCAGCACATGCGAGCGGCGCACCAGCTTGCGGCGGCGGCGCTCGTCAGAGCCGATGCGGGGGCGGTCGGGGATTGCGATATGGGCGCGGCGCAAACGGCGCTCGGCGTCCCATTCACGGAAGAAGCCGACGCCGAAGACCGCGCCGACCGCGATATGGGTGGAACTGACGGGCAGCCCCAGCCAGCTTGCGATGATCACGGTGATCGCTGCCGACAGGGCCACGCAATAGGCGCGCATCGGGTTCAGCTTGGTGATCTGGCTGCCGACCATGCGGATCAGTTTCGGCCCGAAGAGGAACAGCCCGAAGGAGATCCCGAAGGCGCCGATTAGCATGACCCAGAAGGGGATGGTGACGGCCTCGGCAAAGCTGCCGGTCTGCGATGCCGCGACGATGGCGGCCAGCGGCCCGACCGCGTTCGCGACGTCATTCGCGCCATGGGCAAAGCTGAGCAGCGCGGCGGACACGACCAGCGGGATGCCAAACAGGACTTTGAGCGATTTGTTGCGGTTCTCCAGCCCCTGCGATTGATGGCGGATCACCGGGATCATTCCCAGCCATGCCACCGCGCCCAGGACCAGCCCGATCAGCAGCGCCAGCCCCATCGAGACCGAGATCAGGTGCTTGAGCCCTTTCAGCGCAAGATAGGCGGTAAACGTGCCGGCCATAATCCCCACCAGCACCGGCACCCAGATCCTTGCGGCGGCGAGCTTGTCGTCGCGATAGATGATCCGGGCCTTGATGAACCACAGGAAACCGGCGGCCAGCAGCCCGCCAAGCGCGGGCGAGATCACCCAGCTTGCGGCAATCGCGCCCATCGTGCCCCAGCTGACGGCACTGAAACCCGCAGCCGCGATGCCCGCGCCCATGACGCCGCCCACGACTGAATGAGTGGTCGAGACCGGTGCGCCGATCCATGTCGCCAGATTGACCCAGAGCGCCGAGGATAACAGCGCCGCCATCATCGCCCAGATGAAGATCGCGCTGTCGGCCAGACTGGTCGGCGCGATGATTCCCTTGGATATGGTCGAGACCACGTCGCCCCCGGCGATCAGCGCGCCCGCGCTTTCGAAGATCGCCGCGATGGCGATGGCGCCGCCCATGGTCAGGGCATTGGCCCCCACCGCAGGGCCCATGTTGTTGGCGACGTCATTGGCACCGATATTCAGCGCCATATATGCACCGAACCCCGCGGCAATGGTGACGACCAGAGCGTTGTTGCCTTGCCCCAGGAACAGCGATGCGGCCAGGCCGGCCAGCACGATGAAGACAAGCGCGATGCCGGGCCCGACCAGCGGGCGGCCGGTATAGGCCGCGGCCAGTTCGAGTTTCGAGAACCTGCCGAGATCGCGGTCCAGCGTCTCGAGATGGCGCGCTTCGAAATCTTTGTCGGACATGTGGCCCCCATGCTGCGGCAGGGTTTGACTAGGCGGGATTCACCTGCAGATCAAGCGCCGATGAGTTGCGTCCCGCGATGGCCGGGGGCTTCACGCCCCCGTCGCCGGCTGGTTCTCGAACCAGTGGCGCGACCTCCCGGCGACCCCACGGGATATTTGTATGAAGAAGAAATGGCAGAGGGCGCTTTGGAGTGGCCCGGGTGATCTGGCCGAAGTTGCGATCCCGGTTTGCTATGCGGCCTCGGTCCTTCTTGCGATGGCGATTTCCTCTGCAGTGAGCGGGCCGGGGAAATGGCAGGCGGTCTGGTGATCGGCACCCTGCAGGACCGGCACCTCTGCGGCGCATCTTTCTGTGGCGCGCGGGCAGCGGGTGCGGAAGACGCAGCCGGAGGGCGGGTTGAGTGGAGAGGGCAGATCGCCGGCCAGCGGCACCACCGATCCGGCCATGTCATGCGCGGGATCGGGCACCGGCACCGCCGATAACAGGGCCTGGGTATAGGGGTGCTGGGGCGCGGCATAGAGATCGTCGGAAGAGGCGATCTCCATCACCCGGCCCAGATAGAGCACCATCACCCGGTCGCTGATATGCTTCACCACTGACAGGTCATGGGCGATGAAAACCAGCGCGAGGTTCAGTTCCCGCTGCAGGCGGATCAGCAGGTTGATCACCTGCGCCTGGATCGAGACATCCAGCGCGCTGACCGGCTCGTCGCAGATGATCAGCTTCGGCTCGACGATCAGGGCGCGGGCGATGCCGATGCGCTGGCACTGGCCGCCGCTGAATTCATGTGGATAGCGGTTGATCTGGTTGGGCAGCAGTCCGACCTTTTCCATCATCGCCTTGACCCGCTCTTTCACCTCGGCGCGTTTCAGGCCGGGGTGATGGGTAGTGAGCGGCTCGGCGATGATCTGGCCCACCGTCATGCGCGGGTTGAGCGAGGCCAGCGGATCCTGGAACACCATCTGGATATCGCTGCGATATGTCATCATCTGCCGGGGCGAGAGCCCGATCAGATCCTTGCCGTCGATCCATTCGGCCTGTCCTGAGGCCGGGACGAGGCCGATCAGCGCGCGGGCCAGCGTCGATTTCCCGCAGCCGGATTCGCCCACGACGCCAAGGGTTTCACCGGGAGCGAGGGTGAAATCCACGCCGCCCACCGCATGCAATTCGCGGGGCGGGGTCCAGGGCAGGTCGCCCTCGCGCCGGATATGAAAGGTCACGCGCAGGTCGCGCACATCGAGCAGGGGTCTGGTCATGGCTGTCCACCTTGCGTCGCGGTTTGGGCTTGGGGCAGGCGCCGCTGCAGCACGTCATCCAGCGGCGCGAAACAGGCGCGGGCGCGGGCGTGGGCGAATTCGTCCAGCGTGGGGCGCTGGCAGGCGCAATCCTCGCGCCGGTAGGGGCAGCGGGGCTCGAAGGCGCAGCCTGCGGGCGGGCGCGTCATGTTGGGAGGAGAGCCGGGAATGGCCGACAGCTCGTCGCCCTCGTGATCGATCCTCGGGATCGCGCTCAGAAGGCCCTGCGTATAGGGATGGGCGGGTGCCTCGAACAGCGGCCCGACCGGTCCCGTCTCGCGGATGCGGCCGCCATACATGACGGCGACCCGCTCGCATGATCCTGCGACGACGCCCAGGTCATGGGTGATCAGGATCATCGCCATGCCGAATTCGCGCCGCAGCTCGGCCAAGAGCGTCATGATCTGCGCCTGCACCGTCACGTCGAGCGCCGTGGTGGGCTCGTCCGCGATCAACAGGCGGGGGCGGCAGAGCAGTGCCATGGCGATCATCACCCGTTGCCGCATCCCGCCCGAGAATTCGTGCGGATAGAGGCGCATACGGCCCTTGGCATCGGGGATTTTCACCGCGTCCAACATCCGCACGGCCTCGGTCACGGCCTCGCGCCGCGAGATGCCCTTGTGCAGGGTCAGCACCTCGGTCATCTGGTCCGAGACCCGCATATAGGGATTGAGCGATGTCATCGGATCCTGGAAGATCATCGCGATCTTCTCGGCCCGGATGCGGTTGAGGATTTTCGGCGGCGCGTTCAGGATCTCCTGCCCGTCGAAACGGACCGAGCCGGTGGCCTGCCCGTTCTTGGCCAGAAGCCCCATGATGGCGAAGGAAAGCTGCGATTTGCCGCTGCCGGATTCGCCGACCACGCCGAGCGTTTCTCCCTGGTCCACCGACAGGCTCACGTTGTTCACCGCCTGCACCATGCCGTCATTGGTCCGGAAGCTGACGCTGAGATCGTTGATGTCGAGTAATGCCATGTCAGCGATCCTTCGGGTCCAGGGCGTCACGCAGGCCATCGCCCACGAAGAAGAAGCCGAAAAGGGTGATGACGAAGAAGAACAGCGGGAAGGCAAGCTGCCAGAGCGTGCCATAATTCATCGTGCCCGCTCCTTCCGAGATCAGCGCGCCCCACGAGGTCAGCGGTTCCTGCACGCCGAGACCGAGGAAGCTGATGAAGCTTTCGGTCAGGATCATCAGAGGCACCAGCAGCGTCGCATAGACGGCGACCACGCCGAGCAGGTTCGGGACGATATGGCGGATGATGATCTTCCAGCTCGAGACGCCGGTGGCGCGGGCGGCCTCGATGAATTCGCGGTTCTTCAGCGACAACGTCTGGCCGCGCACGATCCGCGACATTTCCAGCCACGAGATCAGGCCGATGCCCAAAAACAGCATGGCGATCGAGCGGCCGAACATGACCAGAAGCAGGATCAGCACGAACATGTAGGGGATCGACATCAGGATATCGACGGCCCGCATCATGAACTGGTCGGTGCGACCGCCGACATAGCCCGCTGTCGCACCGTAAAGCGTGCCGACGATCACCGCGATGCCGGCACCGACGATGCCGACCATCAGCGAGATCTGCGTGCCCTGCACGGTGCGCGAGAACAGGTCGCGGCCCAGATCGTCGGTGCCGAAGTAATGGCCGTTTTCCAGCGAGGGGGCCCCCATCGTGGCGACCTGTCCCATGACGGCGAAGTCCAGCTCTTCGTTCGACCAGACCGCCATCAGGTCGCCGAACAGCGCGAAGAGCGCCACGAGGATCAGGATCACCAGTCCCGCCATCGCCGCCTTGTTGCGCAGGAAGCGCTTGCGGGCATCGGCCCATGGGCTGCGTCCCTTGACCTCTTCCTCGACCATGCGGGTGGCGAGGCTTTGCATCTTATCTTGCTCTATCACCATGGCTCAGTACCGGATCTTTGGGTCGATCCACGCATAGAGGATATCGACGACGAGGTTGAACAGGATGGTCAGCGCTCCGATCAGGATCGTCACGCCCATCATCACCGCGTAATCGCGGTTCAGCGCGCTTTCGACGAAGGCCTTGCCGATGCCGCCGGTCGAGAAATAGAGATCGATCACCACCGAGCCGGTGATCATCGACACGAAGACCGGGCCCAGATAGCTGATGACCGGCAGCATCGCCGGTTTCAATGCGTGGCGCAGGATGACGCGATGTTCGGGCATGCCCTTGGCACGGGCAGTGCGGATATGGTTGCTGCCCAGCACCTCCAACATGGACGAGCGGGTGATCCGTGCGATCGAGGCCATGTAGCTGGTCGCCAGAGCGACCACCGGCATGATCCAGAAGCTGGGATCGCTGAAACTCCAGCCGCCGCCGGGCAGGATACGATACCACAGCGTGAAGATCAGCACGAGGATCGGCGCCATGACGAAATTCGGCAGGACCTGCGCCCCGATCGAGATACCCACGGCCAGATAATCCAGCCAGCTATTATGGCGGATCGCGGCGGCCACCCCCAGGCTTACTCCGACCAGCACGGCGCCCAGAAAGGCCAGCGAGCCATAGGTCAGCGTCACCGGGAAACCATCGGCGAGCAATTCGTTCACCGTGCGGTCGGGATAGACGAAGCTGGGGCCGAAATCGAAATGGACGACGATCCCGTAGACATAATTGACGATCTGGCGCCAGAGTGGTTCGTCCAGACCGTATTTGGCGTTCAGATTGGCCAGCACACGTGCCGGGAGTTCCCGCTCATGCGAGAACGGACCACCGGGGGCCAGGTGCATCAGAACAAAGGAAATGACAATCAGCAGCAGCAGCGTCGGTATCGCCACCGCCAGCCGCCGCATGATAAACGCGAACATTGGCGCAGCCTCCCTGCGTTTTTTAGGTCAGGCTATATGACCAAAGCCGGGAGGAGATGGAACCCCTCCCGGCTGGTTTTCTTGAACGGGATTACTCTGCCACGCGATACATGTCCTTGGCGTACCAGCTCATCATCACGTTCTCGAGCGGCGCGCCGCGCAGGCTCGGCTCGATATATTGCGGCTGCGAATAGTGATAGGCGGGGGCCAGGGCCATGTCGCCGATCAGGATTTGCTCGGCCTGCTTGTAAAGCTCGGCCGGGTTTTCCGAGGTCGCGGCCTCGGCAAGCAGCTTGTCATATTCCGCGTTGGACCATTTGCCCTGATTGTAACCGTCGGTGCGGAAGTAGTCGAGGAAAGTGGAAGCCTCGTTGTAATCGCCGCACCATGCATAGCGGGCGATCTCGAAATCCTGGTTGTTCAGGCGGTCGATATGGACCTTCCATTCGTAATTGTTCAGCGTCACGTTCACGCCGATGGCTTTCCAGAACTGCTGAACCGCGATGGCCAGTTTCTTGTGGTCCTCCGAGGTATTGTACTGGATCGTCAGCTCCAGCGGGTTGTCGGGACCGTACCCCGCTTCGGCCAGCAGGGCCTTGGCTTTCTCAAGCCGTTCCTGCTGTGTCCAGCCAGCCATCTCAATTTCCGGCGCTTCGAAACCCTCGATGGCCCAATGGGTCCAGAAATAGGCCGGTTCCTGGCCGCCCTGCAGGATCTTGTCCACAATGATGTCGCGGTCGACCGCATAGGACAGCGCCTGACGCACCTTGAGATCCTTGAGCTCTTCGGGGCCCTTGTCCGACAGGTTGAAGATATAGGCGTAAGAGCAGGCCCATGGCGGCGCCACGACCGAATCGCCATGTTCCTCTTTCAGGCGCGGGAATTGCCCGGCGGGAAGCTGGTTCATCCAGTCGATCTCGCCCGCCAGCGTGCGGGTCAGGCCGGTGTTCTGATCGTTGACGGTGACGAATTTTACCTCGTCGATGATGGTGTTCTCTGCATCCCAGTATTCGTCGTTCTTGACCAGCACGGCCTCGACGCCGAGATCGTGGCTTTTCAGGACATAGGCGCCGTTCCCCACCATATTGCCGGCCCGGGTCCAGGCGTCGCCATGCTCTTCGATCACCGTTTGCGGGGTGGGGTAGGTCGTGGAATGCGACAATGTCTTGAGGAAATACGGTGTCGGCTTGTGCAGTTTGACTTCCAGCGTCTTGTCATCGACGGCGGTGACGCCAAGCTCTTCCGGTGCTGTCTCGCCATTCACGATCTCGGTCGCGTTGGTGATGTTCATCAGCTCCATGAACCAGGCATATTCCGAAGCCGTCTCGGGGTTCACGGCACGTCGCCACGCATAGACGAAATCGCCCGCGGTCACCGGATCGCCATTGGACCATTTCGCATCGCGCAGATGGAAGGTATAGGTCAACCCGTCCTCGCTGACTTCATGGCTTTCGGCGACGCCGGGGACCATGGCGCCGGTCTCGTCCTCGTTCATCAACCCTTCGAAAAGCTGCCGGATCATGTCCGAATCGGTTCGGGACGATGTCAGCTGCGGATCGGCGGATTTGATCGCGTCGAGAATCCAGAAGCTGAGCGACTGGTCCTCGGCCAGGCTTTCGCCCTCTGCGGGCTGGGCGGCATATGCGGGCAGGGCCAGGGCGGCCACAAGCGCGGTCGTCGTGAACAGCTTTGTCATAGCGTTCCTCCTTGTTGAATGTCGGTGCCTTTGCACCGGAATGGGATGAAGTTAAATCAACGGCGGATGGCGTAAAGTTGAATTGTCACTTTTCCATCGACCATAGTTGTGGAAGAGAGGCCGAAATGACGAAGCAGGGGCATATCACGCTGGTCACCGGCGGGGCACGGTCAGGTAAATCGGCCTTGGCCGAACGGCTTGTCGCGCGCCATGATCTGCCTTGGATCTATATCGCCACGGCAGAGTCTCGGGATGGCGAGATGGAAGAAAGAATTCTTCAACATCAACAGCGTCGCGGCGAAAGATGGAACACAATCGAAGAGCCGGTCGCCTTGGACCGGGCCTTGCGGGACAGCGATGGCCGGGGCGTCCGGCTGGTCGATTGCCTGACCTTGTGGCTGGCCAATTGCGGGGAGTCCGCCGATATCGAAGCGCTGATCCTGACCTTGCGTCAGCAATGCACGCCTGTCGTGCTGGTGACCAACGAGCTGGGGCTTGGGGTTGTGCCGGACAACGCCATGGCGCGTCGTTTTCGTGATCAGCATGGCTGGATGAATCAGGCAGTGGCCGAGGTCGCGGACGAGGTCTGGATGTCGGTCAGCGGTCAGCCCCTGCAGCTGAAACCTGCGCGGGAGGATATCGATGCGCTCATATGACGAACAGGCGGCGAAAGCTGCGCGCAGCCGTCAGGACAGCCTGACCAAGCCGCCGGGTTCCCTTGGCAGGCTCGAGGAACTGGCGGTGTTCCTGGCCGGGTGGCAGGGGCGCGAACGGCCCCGGCTGGACCGCGCGCAGGCCATCGTTTTCGCGGGCAATCATGGCATCGTCGCGCAGGGCGTGAACCCGTTTCCGCCCGAGGTGACGGAATTGATGGTGCAGAATTTCCGCGCCGGCGGGGCGGCGATCAACCAGCTTTGCCGGGTGGCGGGGGCGGGGCTGTCGGTCCTGCCTCTGGAACTGGACCGCCCGACCCGAGATTTCACGCAAGGCCCCGCCATGGACCCCGCCGAGGTCGAGGACGCCATGGCCCAGGGTGCAAGCGCGGTCGATGCGAATGCCGATATCCTGCTTTTGGGCGAGATGGGGATCGGCAATTCTACCGTCGCGGCGGCGCTTGCGGCCTCGGGTTTCGGCGGGGATGCGCAGGATTGGGTCGGGCCGGGCACCGGCGCCGAAGGGGATATCCTGTCCCGGAAATTGCAGGCCGTCGAGGCGGGGCTTGCCCGGCATCGGCCGGTCACTGCGCGCGAGGCGCTGGCGGCGTTCGGCGGGCGCGAGCAGGCGGCGATCTGCGGCGCGGTCATGCGGGCGCGGGAACTGGGACTGCCGGTGATCCTGGACGGGTTCATATGCACGGCGGCGGCCTCGGTGCTGACCCGCGACGATCCGCAGGCGCTGAGCCATTGCCTGATCGGCCATGAAAGCGCCGAGCCCGGACATCGCCGCCTTGTCGCTGCCTTGAACATGAGGCCGGTCCTGTCTCTCGACATGCGGTTGGGAGAGGGCTCTGGCGCGGCGGTGGCGCTACTCTTGCTGCGCGCTGCGGTCGAATGTCATAACGGCATGGCGACTTTCGCGGAGGCCGGAATTGGCTAAATGGCATCAATTCATCCTGGCGCTGGTGTTCCTGACGCGCCTGCCGCTGGAACGCCTGTTGCCGCAGCGGATATTGCCCCTTTCGGCGAGCAGCTGGGCGTTTCCGCTGGCTGGCGTGGTCGTCGGGGCGGTGGCATCGCTGCCGTTTCTGCTGCCCGGACCGGCCTTGCTGCATGCCGCCCTGTCAGTTGCTTTGGCGACCTGGTTCACCGGGGCGCTGCACGAGGATGCCCTTGCCGATTTCACCGATGCCGCGGGCGGACGAGACAAGCAGGATCGCTTGCGGATCATGCGGGATTCAGCAATCGGCAGCTTTGGGGTGATCGCCCTGATCCTGACCAGCCTGATCCGCGTGACGGCGCTTGGCGTGCTGGGGCCCTGGCATCTGATCGCCGCCGCCGCCTGTGGCCGCACGGCGACCGTGCTGACCCTTGGGGCCATGCCACCCGCCCGCCCGGATGGTCTGGGTCATGCCGCCGGTGCGCCCGGCGCGCGCAATCTGGGGGTGGCTTCGCTCATTGCTATCCTGTGCCTGTTCTGGGCCGGAGACGGCGCGTTCATTGCATTGGTCGCGGGATTGGCGGCCACGGGCTTCACCATCCGGCAGGCGCGGAAATGGCTTGGCGGTCATACTGGCGACGTTCTCGGCACGGCCTCGATCCTGACCGAGACGGCAATGCTGGTCGGTTTTGCCCTGGCGATCTAGACGGCGGCTGTCAGGGATTTTCTTGACCCCTGCGAGAGCTTCGCGCATACCCCCGCACAGTTTAAAAGCGCCGGAAAACCGGCGGCCCCGCATCCGCGGGGGTGTTTTCCGAGGGAGGGAATCATGGGCGGCCTTCTGGCCTTGTCGCGCGGCATCGACCGAGTGAACAGCTTGATCGGGCGCAGCGCGTCCTGGTTGATCCTGCTGGCAATTTTCGTCAGCGCGGGGAATGCGATCATCCGCAAGGTTTTCAGCATCTCATCCAATGCCTGGCTCGAATTGCAATGGTATCTTTACGGTGGAGCGTTCCTGCTGGCGGCGGCCTATACGCTGCTGGAGAACGAGCATATCCGCATCGATATCCTTTATGGCGGCCGTTCGCGGCGGACCCAGCACTGGATCGACCTGATCGGGCATACTTTCTTTCTCATGCCGATGGTGATCCTGTCGCTGTGGCTGATGTGGCCATGGCTGGTGCGCAGCATCAATTCCGGCGAAATGTCGATGAATGCCGGTGGGCTGATCCTGTGGCCCGCCAAGACGGTGCTGTTCACGGGCTTCGTGCTGCTGTTTTTCCAGGGCATTTCCGAGATCATCAAGAAGATCGCCATCATGCGCGGCCTGATCGAGGATCAGCACGCGTCCACCGGTCATCATGTCCCGCTGGAGGTCGATCCGGAACTGCTGGCGCAGGCCGGGTTTGCCGATCCGGATGGCAAGGAGAGTGACGGGAAAGACAACCGGGGCGGGGAGACACGCAAATGATGGAGCTCATCGCGCAGAACATGGCGCCGATCATGTTCCTTTCGCTGATCGTCTTCCTTATTCTCGGCTATCCGGTCGCCTTCGCGCTGGCCGCGAACGGGCTGCTGTTCTTTATCGTCGGGGTCGAGCTGGCGCCGCTGTCGGCCGGCACGATCCATCTGGACTGGCCATTATTGCGGGCAATCCCCGACAGGTTCTTCAACGGGGTCGTGTCGAACGAGACGCTGCTCGCGGTGCCGTTCTTCACCTTCATGGGGATCGTGCTGGAGAAATCCGGCATGGCCGAGGACCTGCTGGACACGATCGGTCAGCTTTTCGGCCCGGTGCGGGGCGGGCTTGCCTATGCCGTTATCATCGTCGGCGCCTTGCTGGCCGCGACTACGGGCGTCGTGGCGGCCTCGGTGATCGCCATGGGGCTGATCTCGCTGCCGATCATGCTGCGCTATGGCTATGACCGCCGGATCGCTACGGGGGCGATCGCGGCCTCGGGGACATTGGCGCAGATCATCCCGCCCAGCCTGGTGCTGATCGTGCTGGCCGACCAGCTGGGGCGCTCGGTCGGGGACATGTACAAAGGCGCGCTGATCCCCGGCCTGGTGCTGACCGGCATCTACCTGGGCTATGTCTTCGTCATGTCGATCATCCGCCCGAACGCGCTGCCCGCCCTGCCGAAAGAGGCGCGGACGCTCGGCTCGGGGATTGCCTCGCTGCTTGTCGCGCTGGCGGCTGGCGTCGGGGTTTTCTACCTGGCGTGGAAATGGCTGCATCCGACGCATGGAAACGATGCCGATATCCTGGCTGCCGGAATGGCGGTGATCGCCGTCTATCTCGTGGCGGTGTTGGACAGGGTGCTGAAGACCGGCGTGATGTCGCATCTGGCCCAGCAGGTCATCATCGTGCTGATCCCGCCGCTCGCGCTGATCTTCCTTGTGCTGGGGACGATCTTCCTCGGCGTCGCCACCCCGACCGAAGGCGGCGCGATGGGGGCTGTCGGCGCGCTGGTCCTCGCCGCGGGCAAAGGGCGGCTGAACATGCGAGTCATCAGCCAGGCGCTTGCGGCAACAACCCGGCTCTCGGCCTTCGTGATGTTCATCCTGATCGGCGCCCGGGTCTTCTCGCTGACCTTCTACGGGGTCAACGGGCATATTTGGGTCGAGCATCTGCTGACCTCGCTGCCGGGGGGCGAATACGGCTTCCTGATCGCCGTGTCGTTCCTGGTGTTCTTCCTGGCCTTCTTCCTCGACTTCTTCGAGCTGGCCTTCATCATCGTCCCGCTTCTGGCTCCCGCCGCCGAAAGCCTGGGCATCGACCTGATCTGGTTCGGGGTGATCCTGGGTGTGAACATGCAGACCAGCTTCATGCATCCGCCATTCGGCTTTGCATTGTTCTATCTGCGCTCGGTCGCGCCACGGGAACCCTATGCCGACCGGGTGACGGGGCAGACCATCGCGCCGATCAAGACCAGCCAGATCTATTGGGGTGCGGTGCCCTTCGTGTTCATTCAGATCGTGATGATCGCTGTCGTGATCAGCTTCCCGCAGATGGTGCTGCATTACAAAGGGGCGCCGGTGGATACGTCGAATGTCAGGATCGAGATCCCGTCAGGCGGAATGGGCTCGGGCGCCAGCGGCGGAAGTGGCTTTGGCCAGCTTGGCGGCTTGGGTGGCTCACCCTTCGGGCAGTCAGGCGGTGGCGAAGAAGCTGCGACATCGTCGGGTGGCTTCGGCACGTTGGGCGGACTTGACGGAGCTCCGGATTTCGGCGCTCCGCAAGGTGAGACCGACACCCTTAACGACAACGGAGCGGCGGCACCGGAAGAGGGCACGAATGATCCGGCGGGCGGGCTTGGCCTTGGTGGCGGGCCGCCGCCGGGGCTTGACGGGAACTGAGCGAGGCGATGAAAGCCGGGCGGGGTGCTGCCAGGATCTGATCGGATTGCGTCCCGCGATGGCCGGGGGGCTGCCTGCCCCCGGCCCCCCGGAGGTGTTTGTCTAAAGAAGAAGGGGCGGCTCAATCCAGTATGTTTTTCGTACTGGATTTGGCGCGCCGGTTCCGGGTTCGGGTGGCGGAGGCCTCTTCTTTCGCGTGAATGGGGCCGAAACGTCGTGCAACGCACGCTGCCTGTGTACGGGCTGTGTACGCCCTGTGCACGTTCGGTGCACGGGTTGTGCCGCCGGATTCCCAGCATTTGCTGGTCAAACCGGGCGTGGTGTTGCGGGCAGTGCCCGATGCAACGTACGCTGCTGTTGCACTGTTCAAACAGGGGCGGCGCTGTCACGCTCGACCAGGGTGACCGGGATCTCGGTGCGGGTCGGGGGGGCTTCGGCCGGGCGCTCGATGGCGTCCATCGTGGCGCGGGTCAGTTCGGGCAGGGATTGCCGGATCGTGGTGAGCCGATGCGAGGACCAATCCGAGATCGGCGCGTCGTCGAAGCCGATCACCGACAAATCGCCGGGAATCCGGAGGCCGAGTTCGAAGCGCGCCGTGTTCAGCACGCCGAGCGCGATCTCGTCGGTGACGCCGAAAATGCCGTCGATTCCGGGGCTTGCCAGAAGGGAGCGGGCGGCGTCGATGCCGGTTTGGTAGTTGTTCGGCCCCTTCTCCCACCGTGTGACCGGGATGCCGCGCGCCGTCATCTCGTCGCAGAAGGCCCGCGCGCGAACCCGCTTGGCCGAGGTGCGCGAGCCCGAGACCACCACTGCGACATGCCGGCAGCCTGCCATTGCCAGCCGCTCTGCCGCCAGTCGCCCCCCGGCAGCGGAATCGGCGAGGATCAGGTCGGCCAATGCGCCACTGGGCCGGGCGGGGCGGTTGATCAGTACCATCCGTGCCCCGTTGGCCGCGCAAAGCCGCATCAACCGGTCCGGAGCCGCGCCTGACAGCAGCACCACCGTCCGCACCCGGTAGTCCAGAAGTCGTGCGAGATCAGTGGCTTTCGCCGTGCCCGCGCTGTTGAGCAGCAGGCATTGCAGGTTTCGCCGGTGCATTTCGGCGCTAAGCGCGTCGAACTGGGCCGAGATATAGGGATTGGCGAAATTCGCGCCGACCACGCCGACAAGATCCGAGCGGTCCTGGTGCAATATCCGGGCAAGCCGGTTGACGCGATAGCCCAGTTCTTCCGCGGCGGCGAGGATGCGGGCGCGGGTCGGAGGCGAGACGCAACCTCCGGGCGTGAAGGCGCGCGACACGGCCGAGCGCGAGACCCCCGCCAGCCGGGCGACATCGGCCGAGGACACGAAGCGGGCGCTTTTGTCCGGGGCGGTCATCTACCGGGTCTCGCGGAAAGCTGCGTTTGTGCCTGCCGCGCCAGTGCGATCATCGGGGGCAGGGGATAGCCTTCGTCCAGCCCGCGTAGACCTCGCAGATATGTCAGTGCCGCGTCGAGATCGGGGAAATCGGCGTGGCGGCGCAGATGCAGCCACAGCGCGAGAACTGCGACCGAGCGCGACCGCCCGCCCCGGCAATGCACCAGAAGCCCGCCGGGCCGGTGCGGCGGGTAATGCGGTTTACCCTCGGTATAGGTTGCCGCGAGCCCGTCGATCAGCCGGATGGCGGCCTCGAATAATTGCGGGGCGTTTCCCGGACCGTCCAGCAATCCGATCTGGTAGCGGCGCATCTGCGTGCCGTCCGGCAGCGCCAGCGGGCCGGGGAAGATGTTCATTGCCAGGTTCAGCGAGGCGGTTATGCCTGCAGCGGCCAGCGCTTCGGCATCCTCGGCAGCGCTCAGATTGCCGAGGAAAAGCCGGGTCAGCCCCGGTCCCGGTGCGTCAGCGACAGGGATCAGCAGGAAGGCCGCATCCTCTTGCGTCTCGGAATGCGGCGCGGTGCCGGGCAGGAAATGGCGGGGGGCGGGCATGGTCAGACCTCGACGGGTGTTTCGCGGATCAGGCGGCTCCCGAGGGCGCGGCACAAGAGAGGCGCCTTGGCCAGATCGGTGAAGGCGGGAATAACCTGCCGGGCCTCGCAGTGTTCGGCCATGGCCAGCAGGTCGCGGCGTCGTGGATGGACATTCCACGGCATCCAGCGCGCCCGGCCAGACGATACCGCCGCATGAGCGGGGCTGCTGTGCGGCAGGTGGCTGGAGAAGATCAGTCGGAATTCCTGCCGTTCCAGCAGGGTGGCAGGCAGCCCGCTTTCGGCGACTGCGCCCACCGCAACGACGACCTGATCGGGGCGGGCGTCATGGGCTCCGACCACCGGGACGGGCTTGCCGCGAAACCCGCGCATTTCAGCGGCGATACCGGCGCAGGCATGGACGGTCAGTCCCCGCGCCTGCAGGGCCTCGACCATGTCCGGTCCTCGTCCGGCAGCGGGTGTCGGCAGGACAGCGCCTGTCCGTGCGACCTCGGCGATGCGCTCGACCTGATCTGTCAGCGGCTCGTCACGGTCGCCATAAGATGTGTCGGCCAGCACGGTCGCGGCCTTGGGAAACGGGGCGAAGGGCAGGGCGCACGCCTCGGTGCTGAAATCCCCGGTATAGAGGAAACCGCCCGCCTCGGTGGGCATGTGCAGCCAGATACCACCCGGCGCATGTCCCGACTGTCCGGTTTGCAGGGGCAGGCCCAGAACCGGCGTCACACCGTGCAAGGGCAAGTGGTGGACCGTGGCAGGGCACCCGCCGGGCAGTTGCCGTAGCGTCTCGGCGGTGGCGAAAACCGGCGGATTGCCCAGTTCTTCCAGCCGGTCGAGGCTGCCGCAATGGTCGATATGGGCATGGCTCAGCAGCACCGCATCGACCCGGCCCGCCGCTGACAGGTCGGGGCGCTCGCCCGCCTCCAGTCCGGCGCCAAGATCGAAGAGCAGGCGGCGGCCCGAATGTTCCAGCAGGAAGATGGCGGCGCTCTTGCGGCCCAACCCGCTGATCGCGGTCAGTCTTGCCATGGCAGCACTCCGGGTGGAAGGCGGCGGCGGAACAGCAGGCTGGCAAGCATCAGCACCAGGATCAGCGCCACCATCAGGCAGCCCACTGCCGCCGCGAGGGTCGATGAGCCCGCCTCTTCGAGGAAGATGATCATCGGGCCAATGGTCTGTGCCCGCGACGAGACCAGCAGGACCGAGACCTGTATCTCGTTGATCGCGGTCATGAAAACCAGCACGCCAGAGGCCATCGCTGCCGGCGCGAGGCTAGGCAGCACGATATCGCGCAGACGGGTCAGCAGGCCCGCCCCGGTCAGTTGTGCGGCCTCGTCCAGCGCCCGGTCCATCTGCGCATATCCGCCAAGGATCGGGCGCAGCGCGAGGGCAAGGAAATTCGACAGATAGGCGGCAAGGATCACCCAGATCGTGCCGTAGAGCCCGGTGCCGATGAACGGCAGGGGCCTCAGGAAGAACAGGATCATCGCGACGCCGATGATGATGCCGGGCAGCGCATAGGCCAGTTCCGAGGCGATCATCAGCGCGCGCGCGATCCGTCCGCGCCGCCAGCTCAGGATATAGCCGAGCGCGACCGAGATCGGCACCAGAACCGCCACCGCCGCCAGCGTCAGCCACAGGCTGGTCAGGAAGGCGTCGCGGATGCCGGGATGGTGGAACAGCGCATTGGCGAAGTTTTCGAATGTGAGGGTTTCGGCGCTTAGCGGCTGGCCATAGCCGCGCACCAACGCCGTGCCGAGAAGTGCGGTCAGCGGCAGCACGAGGCAGAGCGCCAGATAGCCCCATGCCAGCAGCGTCACCGGCATGCGCCAGCGCCCCAAGGACAGGCGCGGGGGGCGGGCGGCGCTGTTCACGCGTTGATCTCCGCGCCGTCCCAACCATGCGGTCAGCGCCATGCCCGACAGGGTCAGGACCGCCAGCAGCAGTGCCAGCAGCGCCATGTCGTTCAGCGCCGACGGGCCGTAAGAGTTCAGTTGCTGATAGATCAGCGTGATCAGGGTCGGCACCCTTGCCGGAATGCCCAACATCGCCTGGATGCCGAAATTGCCGATCGAGGACACGAAGGCCAGCGCCGCCCCCGCGAAGATGCCGCCGCGGATCAGCGGCAGGACGATGTCCCGCGTCACCGGCAGGGCTCCGGCCCCCGCCGAGCGTGCGGCCTCGATCAGCGGGGCGGGCAGGCGATGCAGGCTGGCGCGCACCGACAGGAAGACCAGTGGCGCGTTGTAGAGCCCCAGCAGAAAGACGATGCCGCCTGCGGAATAGAGCGGGTGGCGCGTGCCGGGGGGGAGCGACAGGTCGAGGGCGCCCAGAAGCGGGCTGGCGGGCGAGAAGGCCTGCACCCATGCCAGCGCCGTCACCTGCGGCGGGATCATCAGCGGCAGGACGAAACCGAACACCCATGCCGTGCGGCTGCGCATGTCCGACAGCCCGGCAAGCAGCGCGGCTGCCGTGCCGATCACGGTGGCCAGCGCGGTGGCCGAGATCGATATCCAGACCGTGTTGAGCGTGGCCTCGATGACCCGGCGTCCGCCCAAAAGCTCGGTGATCCGTGCGCCGTTGAAACTGCCATCCGGCATCAGCGCGGCATATCCCAACCGCGCCAGTGGGGCGACCGACAGCAGGCCGACGAACAGGACAAGCAGCGCCACCACCGCGTGCTCGTCTCCTGCCCGCGTGAGATGCCGAAGCGCCCGCAAGGGGCGCCCCGATCTGTTCATTGCCAGTTCCACAGATTCACAGCCCGAAGATGTCCGAGAATTTCGCGCGTGTCTCGGCATCCGTCGAAACGGCTGTATCGGCGTCATAGCCAAGCAGTTTCATATCGGCGAGTTCCGGGAAGCCTTCGGGTCCCGCGACGCCCGGCATGATCGGCAGGTTACCCTGCTCGGCGACCAGCTTCTGGCCCTCTTCGCTCAGCAGGAAATCGACGAAGAGCTTGGCCGCGTCGGGATGTTCTGTCGTGGACATGATCGCCACCGGCTCGGTGATGAAGGACACGCCATCCTTCGGCGCGATGAAATCGATGGGCGAACCGTCAGCCTTGGCGCGCAGCGCGTTGGCATCGACGAGGATGGCGTATTTCGCCATGCCGGACGCGACCGCCTTGGTGGCCGGACCGTTGCCGCCCTCGGGCACGATATCCAGATCGTTCAGGCCCTGATAGAAGTCCCAACCGATCCCCTCGGCATTGATCAGCGCATGCAGATGGTTCAGCGCCGCGCCGGAATAGAGCGGGCTGGGCACCGCGATCTGGCCACGATTTTCCTCGGTCAGCAGTTCCGCCCAGCTTTCGACCGGCTCGGCGATCTCGGGATTGTAGGCGATGCCGGTGGTGATGGCCTTGGTCCCGAAATAACTCATGTCCGGGTCATAGGTCGCCGCGTCGTAACCTTCGACCGGGGCCTCGGGATAGGCCATCAGGTGGCCGCCCGCCTTCAATTCGCCCAGGTTGATATTGTCGGCGACCAGCAGCAGGTCGGGCTGGATCTGTTCGGCCTCGATCTCGGCGCGGATCACGTTCATCAGTGCCGAGGTTCCGTTGCGGGTCCACTCGATCTTGATGTCGGGATGGGCCGCCTCGAAGGCATCGACGGTGCTTTGCGCCTGCTCGGGCGGCTGGCTGGTATAGAGGGTCAGCGTGGTTTCGGCATAGGCCGCGCCGGTCATCAGCGAGGCGGCAAGTGTCAGTGGGAAAAGACGCATATCGTTCGGTCCTTCATTCGATTCAGGGTTGCGTGGTGGGGGTGACAGGGTCGGGAATGACCCAGCCATCGCGCAGGGCGATACGGACGCGCTGCCCGCGATCCAGCGAGGAGGGGGCAGCGACATTGATCGAGAGCGGCACCGAGGCCGATGGTCCGGCGGCCAGTTCGGCGCGCAGGTAAGCTCCGCGATAGGTGGCGCGGGTCACATGCGCCTCGATACCGGGTTGGAGGTCGTCGCTCAGCAATTGCAGGTCGCCGGGATGAACCGAGATCCTGCCGCGGTCCTGCCCGCGCTGGCCGGGGGCGCAGCGCAGACGCACCGGCTGCCCCAGCAACGAGGCAGAGGCATGGCCATCGCCAAGCGGGCGGATATCCTCGGCCTCGATCACCCGGCCTTCGCCGATGAACCCCGCGACGGTTTCGCTGGCAGGCTGGCGGAACAGCGCCTCGGGCCGGTCGAACTGGATGATCCGGCCCCGGTCCATGACGGCGACGCGATCGGCCAGTGCCAAGGCCTCGGCCTGATCATGGGTGATGTAGAACATCGTGGCGCCAGAGCGGGCATGGAAGGCGGCGAATTCCTCTTCCAGGGCGCTGCGCAGATGCACGTCCAGATTGGCGAGGGGTTCGTCCAGCAGCACGACACGGCTTTCCATCGCCAGGCAACGGGCAAGGGCCACCCTTTGCCGCTGACCGCCGGACAGATCGGCGGGACGGCGCTGTGCCAATGCGCCGAGTTCCACCAGATCCAGCACGCGGGCCACGCGCGTCTCGCGCTCGCTGCGCGGAACGCCCGCGATCTTCAGCCCGTAGGCGACATTTTTTGCGACCGTCATATGCGGCCAGAGCGCGTAATTCTGGAACACCACGCCGATGCCGCGCCGTTCGGGCGGCAGATGGCGTTCGGGGGTCGAGACGACCTGTCCGCCCACCTCGATCCGCCCGCCGTCGATATGTTCGAACCCGGCGAGGCAGCGCAGAAGCGTCGTCTTGCCGCAACCCGACGGGCCGAGGACCGAGACGAACTCACCGGCCTCGATGGACAGCGAGACTTCGCGCAGCACCTGTGTCTGCCCAAAGGATTTGTCCAGATTTTCGATCTCGATCCTGGCCATTCCGGTCTCCGCGACATGTCATTGCAAAGCTGTGCAATACAGGTGGCGGCATCGCATGAATGCGCGACAACCGGGTGACGGGAATATGAATGATTAGTGAAGCTGATCAGGCCAGCGGGGGCGATCCGCAGTCTGCGCGGCGACCGGAACGCCAGCACAGGCTGACATTATCCAGCAGCTCTTCGCGATACGCTGGCCCCTCGGACAAGAGGCCAGCGCCTTTTCTGTGCAAAACCTTGGGCGTCTTACCGGTAGAGCAGCACTGGAACCTTGCAGGCCTGGATCATTGCCGTCGTCGTCGAGCCGATGATCAGGCTGCGGATGCGGCGGTGACCATGGGTGCCCATGACGAGAAGATCGAAGCCTTCTTCCGATACCAGCTTGTCGAGAGCCGTTTCAGGCTCTCCCGGCACGATCCGGGTCGTGACCTGACGGCCCGCAGCCGCCAGCCTTTGGGCGGCATCGTCAAGCTTGCCTTGGATCGCCGGCTGTTCCTCGCCCGCATAGACCAGGGTTATGTCGAGCTCCTCGAAGGTCGGGCTCTTGATCATTCGGGCGATCGCGGCTTCGGTGCTTTTGCTGCCGTCATAGGCGGCCAGAACCTTGTTGATCGGCTGGAAGGCCCGTGACGCGACAAAGACCGGCACTTTCGCGGAACGCACGACGCGTTCGAGGTTGGAGCCCAGATGCCCTGTCGCGAAATCGGCGGCCTCTCCCCGCTTGCCGATCACGATGACGCGCATCTCCTGCTCGAAATCCTTCACGGCTTCCAGCAGATCGCCCTTGCGGAGCCGGGACACCACCGGCCCGACGCCGTCTTGCTCGAGGATCGCTTTCGCATCTTCGAGGATAGCATGCCCCTGGGCTTGTGCGAGCCTGGCGCGTTCTTCGTCGAGCTTCGAGAGCTGGTCCAGCAATGCCGAGCGCGCGCCAAGCTTCAATGCTCCGGACAGATCTGAACTGGCTGCGGTTTCGCGGCGGCCGATCACATGCATGATCTCGACCGACGCGTTCAGGCGGCTGGCGATCCATGCCGTGTGATGGCACACGCTTTCGGAATAGATGGACCCGTCCACCAATGCGAGTATCTTGCTCATCTGGTTCTCCTCCCTAATGTCCCATCAGCTTTTCCATCGCGCCGGGCTTGTCATGGATGGCAAGCTTGTCGACGAGCGTTTCCGAGGCTTCGTTCATGCCGATCAGTTCGACATCGGCACCCTCGCGGCGGAATTTCAGGATCGCCATGTCAAGAGCCTGGACAGAGCTGATATCCCAGATATGCGCCCGGCTGACATCGATGACGACCCGGTCGACGGCTTCCCTGAAATCGAAGGCATTGGCGAATTCCTCGGTCGAGCCGTAGAACAGTTGCCCCTCGATGACATAGCTCCGTTGGCGGCCATCCGAAGACAGCTCGGTCCTGATCCGGAACAGCTGCGCGATCTTGCGGGCAAAGAAGATCCCTGAAAGCAGCACACCGACGAGAACGCCGATGGCGAGGTTATGCGTGTAGACCACCGTGACCACGGTCGCGATCATCACGATCGAGGATGAACGCGGATGCACGCGCAGCGCCTTGATCGAGGACCAGCTGAACGTCCCGATCGAGACCATGATCATGATCGCGACCAATGCGGGCATCGGGATCTGGCCGACCAGATCGCCGAGTCCGACGACCAGGATCAGCAGTGCGAAACCTGCGGTGAAGGTGGACAAACGCCCGCGCCCGCCGGATTTGACGTTGATCATCGATTGCCCGATCATCGCGCAGCCTGCCATGCCGCCGATAAAGCCGGTGGCGGTATTGGCGATGCCCTGGCCGATGCATTCCTGGTTGCGGTCCGATTTGGTGTCCGTCAGGTCATCGACGATGTTCTCGGTCATCAGGCTTTCCAGCAAACCGACGATCGCAACGGCGACTGAATAAGGGAAGATGATCAGCAGGGTCTCGAGGTTCAGCGGGATCTGCGGGATCAGGAATACCGGCAGCGTGTCGGGAAGCGCACCCATGTCAGCAACCGTGCGGACATTCCAACCGGTCACCGCGATCAGCGCCGTGAGCAGCACGATGGTCACGAGCGGTGACGGAATTGCCTTGGTGATGCGCGGAAACAGGTAGATGATCGCCAGCCCTACTGCCACCAGCGCGTAGGTCAGCCATGTGACATCCGGCTTGCCCAGGTCCAGTTCCGGCAGCTGCGCCATGAAGATCAGGATCGCCAGCGCATTCACGAAGCCGGTCATCACCGAGCGTGAGACGTAGCGCATGAAGCGCCCGAGTTTCAGGAAACCGGCGCCAATCTGCAAAAGCCCGGCCAGCACCGTGGCCGCCAGCAGGTATTGCAGCCCGTGATCCTTGACCAGCGTGATCATCAAGACGGCGGTTGCTGCGGTGGCGGCAGAAATCATGCCCGGCCGTCCGCCCACGAAGGCGATGATGACGGCAATCGAGAACGAGGCATAAAGCCCGACCTTGGGGTCGACGCCCGCAATAATGGAGAAGGCGATGGCTTCAGGAATGAGAGCGAGCGCGACGACGATGCCAGCCAGCAAATCGCCGCGAATATTCCCGAACCATTGCTGGCGGTAGGCGGAAAGTGAGATCATTTGCAGTCCAATACCCTGTGTCGGTTGACCTCTTGCAGAGGCGTTCCGGCATTGCAGTTGGGGTTTACCAAAGGATTGTCCGGCGGATCAGCGGCCGGAAGAGCCACCCGGGCTTTCACCGGGTCCTTGCGCATGGCGGTCTCATAGACATAGCTACGTGAGATTGACAACCGCCCGGTGCAAAAATCCATTGGTTGGTTGCATTGCGGCCAGCCGGTTCCTCTCGGCTTGGAGCAAGTCGAAAACCCTACCGGGAACCATGAAATAATATGCCAGATCAATGAGCAGGAAGCATGCAATCGGCGATCGAACCGATTGCCGGGGGCGCTGGCCATGACCGAGGTTCATGCTTCACATGATCCTTGGTCATGGCGTCTGATGCATGGAGGGCAGATGCCGCGCTCAAGCGCCCTCGTTCGCGAACCTGATGATCGCGGCGATGATTGCCTGAAAGCTCAGGCGCGCGCGGTCGGATGTGCGTCGGGCGCGCAGATAGCCATGCGGCAGTTGCGCCTCGTTGCGAAGCTGCACCCGAACGCCCGCCTGTTGCAGCCGCACGGCATATTCGCTTGCATCGTCGCGGAGCGGGTCAATATCGGCGCTGACGATGAAGGCCGGGGAGAGGCCATCCAGCTCGGCGGCGTGCAACGGCCGCGCCAAGGGGTCGGTGACCGGGTCATCGCCATGCAATGCGCCTTGATAGCCGCCCAGATCGGCGGTGCGCAAAAGCGGTGCCTCGGCGTTGTCGCGATATGACGCAGCGCTGCCATCGCCGCCCAATCCGGGATAGATCAGCACCTGGCCAAGCGGCTGCCTCTGGCCCCGCTGCGACAGGCAGAGCGAAGCCGCCAGCATGGCGCCCGCGCTGTCTCCGACCACGACAGCCGGCTGATCCAGCGCCTGCCAGACGCTTTCGACATCGCGGATCTGCGCGGGCCAGCGATGTTCCGGCGCAAGGCGGTAATCCACCGAGACAACCTGCAGCCCGGCGGCATCCGCGATCTCGGCGCAGACATCGTCATGGCTGTCCAGGCCACCGACAACGAAGCCGCCACCATGGATATAGATCACGCAGACCGCAGATGGCGGGCCATAGACCCGGCATGGCACGCCACCGACGGCGCGATCCTCGACCTGCAGGCCTTCGGGGCGCGGGGCGCGGAAGACGTCGCACATGGCGTTGTAATGGCGGCGGTTTTCGTCGATCCCGGCGCCGTTGGTCTCGTCGGGATAGGTCGCCTGTGTCTCGGCGATGAATTCCAGCACCTGTGGATCTGTGATCATGCGACTCCCTCCGCGATCCGCCGGGTCAGCCAGTCCGGATCCATTTGTGGAACCGAGGCCAGCAGTTCCTGTGTGTATTCGTGGCGCGGCGGATCAAGCATCTCGGCCTGGCTGCCCATATCCATGACCTGCCCGTTCTTCATGACCACGACCTGATCGGCGATGGCGCGGACCGTGGCGATGTCATGGGTGATGAACATGTAGGACACCCCGGTTTCGTCCTGCAACCGGCTGAGCAGGCGCAGGATGCCTTCGGCGACCAATTGGTCCAGCGCACTGGTCACCTCGTCGCAGATGATGAATTCCGGGTCGGCGGCCAAAGCGCGGGCGATGCCGATCCTTTGTTTCTGCCCGCCCGACAATTCACCCGGCAGGCGGTCGAGGAACTCGGCGGGGTCCATCTCGATCTGTTCCATCAGTTGACGCAAACGCGCTTCGCGTGCCTTGCCGGTCAGGCCGAGATAGAAATGCAACGGCCGCGACAGGATCTGCCGGATGGTCTGGCGCGGGTTCAGCGCCGTATCCGCCATCTGGTAGATCATCTGCACGGCACGAAGCTGATCCCGCGATCTTTCCGCCAGGCGCGGGGGCAGGGGCTGTCCGTTCAGTTCGATCCCGCCTTGCCGGGGTGGCAGCAGGCCGGTGATGACACGCGCTGCAGTGGATTTCCCCGAGCCGGATTCCCCCACCACGGCAACGGTCGAACCCTTGGGAATATCGAAGCTGACCTCGTTCAGGACATTCTCGCCGGAATATCCCGCCGTGACCGATTTGACCGAGATCACGGGTGAGTCCGCCTTCGGCAGGTCCCGCTCGGGCCGGCGAAATTCGCGCACGGCCCAGAGAGACCGGGTGTAGTCCTGTTTCGGCGCTGTCATCATCTCGCGCGTGGGGGCCTCTTCGATCTCGCGGCCGTGGCGCATGACCTTGATGCGGTCGGCCATCTGCGCGACCACGGCCAGATCATGGGTGATATAGATCGCCGCCGAGCCGCTTGCCTGCGCGGCTTGCCGGATCGCGGCCAGAACTCCGATCTGCGTGGTCACGTCCAGCGCGGTCGTCGGCTCGTCGAACACGATCAGGTCGGGTTTGCAGGCCATGGCCATGGCAACCATCGCCCGCTGCAACTGCCCGCCCGAGACCTGGTGCGGGAACCGCAGGCCGAACTGGTCCGGATCGGGAAGGTGCATCTGGGCATAGAGATCGCGGGCGAAGGCCTCGGATTCTGCCCGCGTCGCGGTGCCGTGGATCGCGGGTGCCTCGCAGAACTGGTCGAGCAAACGCCATGCCGGGTTGAAGCTGGCCGCCGCCGATTGCGCGACATAGGCGACCCTGCGTCCGCGGAAGGTCCGCCGCTTTTGTTCCGACAGGCTGGCGAGGTCGGTGCCGTCAAAGACGATCTTTCCGTCCGCAAAGCGCAGGCCCGGTTGCGCGAAGCCCATCGCGGCAAGGCCGAGCGTTGATTTCCCCGCGCCGGATTCGCCGATCAGCCCCACGACCTCGCCTCGCGCGACGCGCAAATCCACGCCATGCAGGATCGGGTTCCAGCCGTCTTCGCCTCTGGCCTCGATCTTCAGGTTCTCTATTTCAAGCAGCATGGCATCAATCCTTCAATCCCGAGGCGCGGTGCAGCATCCAGTCGACGACGAAATTCACCGAGACCGTCAGCAGCGCGATGCAGGCGGCAGGCAAGAGCGGCGTGATGTCGCCAAAGGTAATCAGGGCGGCATTGGCCCGCACCATCGCCCCCCAATCGGCCATCGGGGGCGGCAGGCCGAGGCCAAGGAATGACAGCGCCGAAATGATCAGGAACACGAAGCAGAAGCGCAGACCGAACTCGGCAATCAGCGGAGCCGAGATATTGGGCAGCACCTCGCGGCGGATTACCCACCAGGTTCCCTCGCCACGCAGCCGGGCTGCCTCGACGTAGTCCATGACCATGACATTCATGGCGGTCGCCCTTGCAAGCCGGAAGACCCGCGTGGAATCGAGTATCGCGATCACCAGCACGAGGTTGAGAAGACCGGGGCCGAGCGCCGACAGGGCAAGCAGGGTCAGGATCAGCGAGGGCACCGCCATCAGCACATCGACGAGGCGCGACAGCGCCAGGTCGGTCCATCCGCCGATGGCCGCGGCGACAAGCCCGCCGACCGCCCCGATGGCGAATGCCAGCACGGTGGTGGCCAGCGCGAGGCCGACGGTGTTGCGCGCACCCCATATCAGCCGCGACAGCATGTCCCGGCCCAATGTATCGGTGCCCAATGGAAAGGCCCCGCCCCATGGCTCGAACTGGGCTCCGACGATCTCGGCCTGCCCATATGGGGCGAGCAGGGGGGCGAGGATGGCGGTGACGGCATAGGCGATGATGACAAGGATGCCAAAGATCGCCGTTGGCGGAAGCGTTCGCAGATTGCGGATCATGCTGGTCATGGCGTCACCTCGGATGCAGCAGGCGCGGGTTCGTCGCGATTGCCACGACATCGGCCAGCAGGTTCAGCAGGATATAGACAGTGGCAAAGATCAGCGCGCAGGCTTGAACCACCGGGATGTCGCGGTTGGTCACGCTATCGACCATCAGCTGGCCGAGGCCCGGATAGACGAACACGACCTCGACGATGACCACGCCGGTGATCAGCCACGCGATGTTCAGCGCGACCACGTTCACGATAGGGGCCAGCGCGTTGGGAAGCGCATGCCGGGTCACCGCCCGCCAGCGCGAGACGCCTTTCAGTCTGGCCATGGTGACATAGGGCGCGCCCAGCACATTCACCACGGCAGCCCGTGTCATCCGCATCATATGGGCGGTCACGACCAGGACCAGCGTGATAGCGGGCAGGAAGGCGCCGCCCAGCATGCCGATGATACCCGAGCTCGAGCCCGGATCGGCGATGGAAGGAAACCAGCCCATATGGACCGACAGCAGGAACATCAGGATATAGGCGATGAAGAATTCCGGGAACGAGATCGCCGACAGTGTCAGGACATTGGCGATACGGTCGAACCAGCTGCCGCGCCATAGTGCCGCCAGCAGGCCCAGGCCGACGGATAACGGCACGGCGATCACCGCCGCATAAGCCGCCAGGAACATGGTATTGCCCAGCCTGGACGACAGCAGATCCGAGACCGGCCGCTCATTGGCCAGCGACTGACCGAAATCGCCTTGCAGCACGCCCCCGATCCAGTCGAGATATCTGAGCGGCAGGGATTGATCCAGGCCCAGTTCCCTGCGGAACGCGGCGACGGTTTCCTCGGTCGCAGTCTGGCCGAGGATTTGCTGGGCGATGTCGCCCGGCAAAAGGCTGACCGCCAGGAAGATCAACACGGAGATCACGAACAGGGTGAAAAATCCAATCCCCAACCGTGTCCCGATCATCCGCAGGATGGGTCGCCCGTGACGTTCGGAGGCACTCATGAGGCGGCCTCTTTGTGGTGGACCTGCCGGATTCCCGCTCCCGCGTGATCGGGATGTGGCGCATCGTCCAGTTCCGCGATCCGCCGTAATCCGGCCAGCAGCGTCTCCGGCATGGCCGTGCTGCGTCCTGCATCGCCATCCACATGCAAGAGCATATGCTCGCCTGTCGCCACGACGCTGCCATCCGCGCGCAGGATGTCGTGATGCAGGCGGAAGCGCTTTTCGTCATGGCCAAGCAGGCGGGTTTCGACGGACAGCAATTCCCCGGCCTTCACCTCGGCCAGATGGCGGATATGGGTTTCGACCGTATAGGCCGAACAGCCGCCGGCACGGTAATCCGCATCCAGCCCGATATGGATCAGGAACGCGTCGGTCGCATCGCCCAGAACCTGCAGATAGCGGAACTCGGTCATATGGCCGTTGTAATCCACCCAACCACCATGCACCCGCGCCTGATGCAGCCGCAGAGGATAGGATTCCGGTTGCTTGACCTCGCGTGCATAGAACCGATCCTCCATCTCGCGGATGGACCGGCCCGCACCCCAGTCATTCGCCTTGAGCGCCTGGAACATCCCGACCAGATTATCGTCGCGGATGCGTTCCAACTCGCGGATGGAATGGGCGCCGGATTGCGCGTCGGACTGGCTGGCGATGCGGTCGATCAATGCGTCGTCCAGATCCGGGACATCCATCAGCTTGGTCCATGGCCATTTCAGGGCCGGTCCGAACTGGCCCAGGAAATGGCGCATGCCCGCCTCGCCCCCGGCGATGCGATAGGTCTCGAACAGTCCCATCTGCGCCCATCGCAGGCCAAAGCCGTGGCGGATGATGTCGTCGATTTCCTCGGTCGTGGCGATGCCATCCTTGACCAGCCACAACGCCTCGCGCCAGACCGCCTCGAGCAGGCGGTCACCGATATGGGCGTCGATCTCACGCGCGATCTGCACCGGCTTCATCCCGACCGAGGCCAGCAGGGTGCAGGCACGCTCTGCCGCCTCGCCCCCACCGACGATCTCGACGACCGGCAGCAGGTAGACCGGGTTGAAGGGATGCGCGACAAGGATGCGCTCGGGATGTTTTGCCCCTTCGCGCAGCTCGGACGGCTTGAAGCCCGAGGTCGACGAGCCGATGATCGCCCGCTCAGGCGCGGCGGCCTCGATCTCGGCGAAGATGCGATGTTTCAGGTCCAGACGTTCGGGCACGCTTTCCTGGATGAAATCCGCGCCCGAGACCGCCTCGGCGATATCCTTGGCCCAGATGATCTTGCCCGGCTCGGGCAGTGGCGCCTGGAACAGATTTTGCCAGGCCCGGCCGGCATTCTCCAGCACCTCGCCGATGATGCGCCCTGCCTCGGGATGGGGATCATGAACGGTCACGTCATGGCCGCTGAGGATGAATCGGGCGATCCATCCTCCGCCGATGACACCGCCGCCAATCGCTGCGATCTTCATGCCTGCCACCACCTTTCGACGATCTTCCAGCCATCGAAGAAGCGGTTGCTGGCCACTTCTCCATGCGCGACCTTGTCATTGGCCACATCGATGTAATTGACATAGATCGGGATGATGGTGCCGCCATCCTCGCTGACCAGTTCCTGCATCTCGCGATACATTTCGGCGCGCAGGCTTTCGTCCAGCTCGCCTCGGGCCTCCAGCAGTAATTCGTTGAAGCGCTCGTTCTCCCAGTGGCTCTCGTTCCATTCGGCACCCTTGGCATAGACAAGGCTGAACATGTCGTCCTCGGTCGGGCGGCCGTTCCAGTAGCTGACGCAGAAGGGTTTCTTCAGCCAGACATTCGACCAATAGCCATCATCGGGTTCGCGCTTGACGGTCAGGTCGATCCCGGCGGGCTTGGCCGCCTCGCTGAACAGTTGCACCATGTCCAGCGCCCCGACCGAAGCCGCTTCGGCCGCCGAGATCTCGATTTTCAGATCATCCATCCCGGCCTGCTTGAGATAATGCCGGGCCTTGTCGGGATCATAGCTGTGCTGCGGCAGATCCTCGGCGTAATAGCGGTTCGCGGGCGCGATCGGGCTGTCATTGGCGATCTTGCCATGGCCGCGAAGCACCTTGTCCAGCACCTCCTGCCGGTTGATCGAATATTTCAGCGCCCGGCGGATATTCGCATCCTTGAACGGCGCCACGTCGCAGAACATCGGCATGGTGTAATGGGCCGTTCCCGTCACCTCCACCAGGTTCAGGCCGGGGCGGCGTTCGAGCAGATGCAGGGTCGACAGATCGGGAGAGTTGATCACATCGACCTCACCCGTCATCAACGCATTCTGCCGCGCGGTCGGATCGTTGATGGTCAGCAGGACCGCTTCGTCGAACCAGGCGCGGTCGGCTTTCCAGTAATCGTCGCGGCGTTTCAGCGTAATGCGGACACCCGGCTCCATATCCTCCAGCACGTAGCCGCCGGTGCCGAGACCGGATTGCCAATCCAGGCTGCCATCCTCCTTGGTGGGCATGATGATGAAATGATAGTCCGAGGTCAGATACGCAAAATCCGCGTTCGGAGAATCCAGCTCGAACACGACGGTATTGTCGCCATCGGCGCGGATATCCTTGACCTGTTCAAGCGATCCCTTGGCGCCGGACTTGGTATCCTCGCCGCGATGATGGTTGAACGAGGCGATCACGTCATCCGCGGTCACCTTGCGACTGTCCGAGAAACTCGCGCCCTCGCGCAGGCGGAAGGTCCAGACCCGTGCTTCGGCATCCGGCTCGAAGCTTTCGGCGAGTTCGGGCTGTGCGGTCCCGGCGGCGTCGATCTCGACCAGGTTGTTGCAGACGGCCAGCATCGCGGTCACTACCGGCCCGGCCGCGAAGGTCGCCGGATCGATCGAGTCGGATGTCGCCCCGCCGGAATGGCCGATGCGCAGCGTGCCGCCGCGCTTGGGTTCCTGTGCCCTCGCCCCGTGGGGCAGGATCAGCCCGGCGGCGGTCAGTCCGGCTGCGCTGGCAAGCAGCTTGCGCCGGCTCAGGTTGGAATGTGAGAACTGCATGTCGTGTCCCTGTCTTGTTGGTTTTGTTGAATCAGCGTTTGGTCAGTTTCAGCTTCTCGCGAACCTCATCCGGTCCCAGAATCCGGCAGCCCATCGCGTTCAGGATCGTTGCCGCCCGCTCGACCAGGTCGCCGTTGCGTGCCGGAACGCCCTTGTCGAGCCAGATATTGTCCTCGAGCCCCACGCGGACATTCCCGCCCGCAAGCGCCGCCTGCGCGACATAGGGCAATTGCATCCGCCCAATGGAGAACATCGAATAGGTCCAGTCTTTGGGGATATTGTTGACCATTGCCATCAGGCTATTCGGATCGGCAGGTGCGCCGAAAGGAATGCCCATGCAAAGTTGGATCATCACCGGATCCTCGATCAGCCCTTCATCGACCAGCGTCTTTGCCAGCCAAAGGTGACCGGTGTCGAATACCTCGACCTCGGGCCGGACACCGGCATCGCGAATCCACGCCGCCATGGCCCGCAGCGTGCCGGGTGTGTTGGTCATGACGTAATCGGCCTCGGCAAAGTTCATCGTGCCGCAGTCGAGCGTGCAGATCTCGGGCAGAAGCTCTTCGACATGGACCAGCCGTTCGGTGGCCCCGATCAGGTCCGAGTCCGCCGACAGGGGCAGAGGTGCTTCGGCCGAGCCCAGCACGATGTCGCCCCCCATTCCGGCGGTCAGGTTCAGCACAACATCCGTATCGGCTTCGCGCACCCGCTCGACAACCTCGCGATAAAGGGCCGGATCGCGCGATGGCGCGCCGGTCTCGGGGTCACGCACATGGATATGGGCGATGGCTGCCCCGGCCTTTGCGGCCTCGATACAGGCATCCGCGATCTGGGCGGGGGTGATCGGGATCAGGTCGGATTTCGTTTGGCTCTGGCCAGAACCTGTCACCGCGCAGGTGATGAAAACATCACGATTCATCGAATTCTCCGGAATTTCATGGGTGCAGCAAGACTGGCAGTTTATCCTCTGGCATGATGTGCATATATTGACGTATTCTTTGCATATGCCGCCAAAATCACCATTCCATCTGACATTTCTTCTGTTCGACGGGTTTTCGAACATGGTGCTGGCCAGTGCTATCGAGCCGCTGCGCGCCGCCCGCGACCTTTCGGGACAACGGTTGTTTTCATGGCAGTTGAGTTCGTTGACCGGGGATGCCGTCACCAGTTCGTCCCGGATCGCCGTTGCCGTGGATCAGCCCTTGGCACGGGTGGGGGCGACGGATGCGCTGATACTGGTGTCGGGCTATGGCATGCGCGATCATCTGAACCGCGAGGCGGATGCACTGGTCCTGCGCAAGGCGCGGGGACTGCCGATTGTCGGCGGGCTGGATACCGGGGCGTGGCTGCTGGCGCGCATGGGGCTTTTGGCCGGGCGGCGCGCCTCGATCCACTGGATGGAGCGCGAGGCGCTGTCCGAAGCTTTCCCCGAGATTTTGGTCGGGGCCGACCCCTATGTCACGGATCGGGGAATCATGACCTGCGGCGGTGCGCAGAGCGTCCTGAGCTGGTCGCTCGATCTCATCGGAGAACATGCGGGCGATGCGTTGCGCTTCGATGTCGCGAACATGTTCGGTCGGGAAGAGGAACGGGCAAGCGGCACCGACGATACCCCTTTCGTCGGCAGGATGACCGACCGCGCCTTGCCGCAACCGATGCAGCGCGCGATCCTGGCCATGCGCGAAACGGCCGAGCAGCCCTTGCCGCTGGCCCGCATCGCCGAACGGGCAGCCTTGTCCGCACGCAGCATGGACCGGCTGTTCCGGGACAGTCTCGATATGTCGGCGGGTGGGTATTACCGCCAGATCCGGCTGTCCCATGCCCGTGCACTTGCCCTCGAAACGGACCTTACCCTGGGCGAGATCGCATCACGGACCGGGTTTTCGTCGCCCTCGACCCTGGCGCGTGCCTATCGGCACCATTTCGGCGAGACCGTGCGCAAGACCAGAACCGGCGGTTCACCGGGCAGTCGCGGGACCGCCGATCTCGCGTAGGATGCAAGGAACCTCGATCCTGACATTTTCTGCGGGCGGCGTTTCGACCAGTTCGAACGTGGTTTCCAGCATCGCCGAAACGTTCTGCTCCGTCATGCCCACATTCTGGGGAAGAAGGGCGGCGAAGGGATCCCAATCGAAACAGCCCAAGCGTATGTCATCGGGACCAGGTCGCTGTTCGTTCAGCCAATGGATGACACCTTCCAGCGTTATCGTTGAATTCACGAACAGGCCGGAGCGGTCGGCAAGCGTTTTCGTCGTCATCGCGGCGATGGCTTTGTGCGGCGAATATCCGGGCATGATGATCTGATCCGATGGGACGGGCAACCCGATCTGCCGATGCGCCGCCTTGAAACCACGCAATCTTTCGGCCGTGTTGTGATCCTGGCTGCGCCCGCCGATGAACCAGAGGGGGGTGATTTCGCCGAAATCGCGCTTCATTCGGGACAGGATCAACGACGCCAGGTCACGTGCCCCCGTGAAATTGTCCGAAACGATCGACGGCGCGTTACGGCCCGGAAGGTCCAGGTTGATGGCACGCACGCCGGCTGCCGCGCAGAATTCGCCGATCCGGTCGGCATCGGTGGCGCCGGTGACAATGAGGCATTCAGCCTGGTAGGAGATCAGCTCGCGAGCGGCTTCGAATTCCAGTTCGGGATCGCGTTGGGTGCAGGTTATGACCGGAAACAGTCCCCGGGCGCGGGCCATGATTTCGAACTGTTCGGCAATGGCGCCGAAATAACGGTTGTCGTATTTCGGAACGATCATGCCAATGATGCGGGATCTCTCGCGCCGCAACAGGCTGGCCTGCAGGTTGACCGCATAGCCTTGCTCGGCCGCGATCCGCGACACGCGCTTGGCCAGCTTCTCGCTGATTCGCCGCTTTTTCCACGTCCCGTTGAGGATCGAACTCACTGCGCTTGGGCTGGTGCCCGCAATCTCTGCCAGGTCGTATATCGTTGGTCGCTTTGCGGAATTTCCGTCACTCTCGGCCATGTTTCCCCGATCTGAGATGGCGGCCCAAGACCTGCCGGATAGCTTATCTTGACAGGATCGGGTCGGATCTGCAATCATGCTACATCGATTGAGCACACATGCTCAATCGGTGGCGCTACCTGGAGGAGGTGGCGGGAGGGAGGCGAGATGATGCCATTGGCCATCCGTATCCTGATCGCGTTGCGGCAGGGCCCGGCGCTGTCTGGATCCCGCCCGACGATCCTGCCGGGTGTTCGGGATAAGTGGAGGAAATACGAGATGAAAATCAGACATTCGATCGCGACCGCTTCGGTCGTGGCAACCGGCTTTTTTGCCGCGGCGGCGTCCGCTCAGGATGCGGCCACCGTGGCCTTCCTGATGCCGGATCAGGCATCGACCCGCTACGAGGAGCATGATTTTCCGGGCTTCAAGGCAGCCATGGAAGAACTGTGCCCGGATTGCGAGATCGTCTATCAGAACGCCAATGCGGACGCGTCCTTGCAGCAGCAACAGATCAATTCGGTCATTGCGCAGGGTGCGAAGATCATCGTGCTGGATCCGGTGGATTCCGCAGCTGCCGCCGGCCTGGTGCAGATCGCCCATAGCCAGGATGTGAAGGTCATTGCATATGACCGTCCGATCCCGGATGTGCCCGCCGATTACTATGTCTCCTTCGACAACAAGGGGATCGGTGAGGCCATAGCGCAGTCCCTGGTCGATCATCTGAAGGCCGAGGGCGTGCCCGAAGGGGCAGGAGTGTTGCAGATCAACGGCTCGCCCACCGATGCGGCGGCGGGGTTGATCCGCGACGGGATCGATGTGGCACTGGATGGGTCCGAATACGAGACATTGGCCGAATACGACACGCCGGATTGGGCGCCCTCCAAGGCGCAGGAATGGGCGGCAGGGCAGATCAGCCGTTTCGGCGACGAGATCATCGGTATCGTCGCTGCGAATGACGGAACGGCGGGCGGCGCGATCGCGGCGCTGAAGGCGGCCGGGGCCGATCCGCTCCCGCCGGTTACCGGCAATGATGCGACCATCGCAGCATTGCAGTTGATCATCTCCGGGGATCAGTACAACACGATCTCGAAACCTTCCGAGATCGTGGCGCGTGCTGCCGCCGAAGTGACTGCCACCTTCCTGAAAGGCGAGACTCCCGAGGCCAAGACGACACTCTATGACACGCCGTCCGAGCTGTTCGTTCCCGCTGTCGTCACGCGCGAGAACATCAAGTCCGAGATTTTCGACAAGGGTATCCAGACACCGGAAGAAGTCTGCACCGGCGATTATGCCGAGGGCTGCCGGGAATTGGGCATCCTTCAGTAACCGAATGTCACGGCGCGCGTTCAGGTGCGCGCCGCCATCATGGAGGAACACCGCATGGTCTCAAGCCAATCCACCAAAGGTGAACCGCTTCTCAGGCTGCGCGGCGTGTCCAAGCAGTTCGGGGCGGTCTCGGCGCTAACCGATATCGATCTGGACATTCACGCCGGTGAGGTCGTGGCGTTGGTCGGAGATAACGGCGCGGGAAAATCCACGCTGGTCAAGACGCTGGCCGGGGTTCATCGACCCACGGCGGGGAGCATCGAGTTCATGGGCAAGCCGGTGACTTTGGATAACCCCGGCACCGCCCTGGATATGGGCATCGCGACCGTCTTTCAGGATCTTGCACTCTGCGAGAATCTGGACGTGGTCGCCAACCTGTTTCTTGGACATGAATTGTCGCCCTGGGTGCTGGACGAGGTGCAGATGGAGGTGCGTGCCTGGACGCTGCTGCAGGAGCTGGCGGCACGCATCCCCTCGGTCCGCGAACCCATCGCCTCGCTTTCGGGCGGGCAGCGCCAGACGGTCGCCATTGCACGCTCGCTGCTGCTGGAGCCCAAGATCATCATGCTGGACGAGCCGACCGCCGCGCTTGGGGTCGCGCAGACCGCCGAGGTGCTGAACCTGATCGAGCGGGTGCGTGAGCGGGGGCATGGTGTCGTGCTGATCTCGCATAACATGGAGGATGTGCGTGCCGTGGCCGACCGAGTGGTCGTACTGCGATTGGGCCGCAATAACGGCGTTTTCGATGCCGATACCTCGAACGAGGAACTGGTCGCCGCAATTACCGGCGCGTCCGAGAACTCGGTCTCGCGCCGCCGGGCTCGCAAACTTGAGGAAGTGGATCAATCATCATGACCGAAGAAAAAATCCCTGCCGCGCTGGACCGGTCCGACAGCCGGGTCCGCCATGATGAAGGCATCATTGGTGCGATCCGCGCCTTCGCCGATCGCATTCGTTCGGGCGATCTGGGGATGCTGCCCGTTGCCGTCGGTCTCGTGCTGATCGCCACCGTGTTCACCTCGTTGAACCCGGTCTTCCTGGCACCGAACAACCTCGTGAACCTGCTGTTCGATGCCGCGGCCGTCGGTTGCATCTCGCTTGGTGTCGTCTGTGTCCTGCTGTTGGGGCAGATCGATCTGTCGATCGGTTCGATGAGCGGGCTCGCCTCGGCATTGATGGGGGTGCTGTGGGTCAATATGGGGCTGCCGGTTCCGCTGGCGATCCTTGCGGCACTGGCCGCAGGGGCCGTGACCGGGCTGGTCTATGCCAGCTTCCTGAACCGGTTCGGGATGCCCAGTTTCGTTTCGACGCTGGCCGGGCTGCTGGCGCTGCTGGGGATGCAGCTTTACCTGCTTGGCTCCACCGGCTCGATCAATCTCAACTACAACTCGGCCCTGGTCCGCTTTGGCCAGATCATGATCATGCCGGCCTGGCTCAGCTATCTGCTGGCGATCTTGCCGGGGGTGATCAGCGTCGTCTTGGGGCTGCGCGCCATGCGCCGCCGGGCCGAGGCCAACCTGTCCAATCCGGGGTTGAGCGTGCTGTTGGCCAAGGCGGGCCTGCTGACCGCCGCGCTTCTGATCGCGGTCTTCTATCTGAACACGGGCCGCGGTGTGCCTTACATGTTCGGGCTGTTCGTTCTGCTGGTTGTTATCATGAACTATGCGCTGACCCGCACGAAATGGGGCCGCTCCATGTTTGCCGTTGGCGGCAATACCGAGGCCGCCCGCCGCGCGGGCATCAATGTCAACCGCATCCGCTTGTCGGCCTTCATGCTGTGTTCGACACTTGCCGCTCTTGGCGGGGTGCTGTCGGCGGCGCGGCTGGCCTCGTCCAGCCAGCAGGCGGGAACCGGAGACGTGAACCTGAACGCCATCGCTGCGGCGGTGATCGGGGGGACCTCATTGTTCGGCGGACGCGGATCGGCCTGGTCGGCGCTGTTGGGGGTGCTGGTCATCCAGGCGATTTCGAACGGGCTGACGCTGCTCAATCTCAGCTCGTCGCTGCGCTACATGATCACCGGCGCCGTTCTGGCCATCGCGGTCATCGTCGACTCGCTGGCCCGTCAATCCCGCGCAAGTCATGGCCGTGCGTGACCCGAGAAACAGGAGAGAAATGATGGCTGAACTGATGACAGGCAAGGTCGCGGCGATCACCGGCGCGGCCTCGGGGATCGGGCTGGAATGCGCGAGAATGCTGCTGGCGGAAGGGGCGACGGTCGTGCTGATCGACCGAGCCGGGGACAGGCTGGAAAAGCTGTGCGCAGAGCTTGGGCCGAAAGCGAAACCGCTGGTCATCGACCTGCTGGACGGCGCGCAGGTAGACGGGATGGCGGGGCGGATCGAAGAGATCGCCGGGCCGCTGGACATCCTGCATGCCAATGCGGGCGCCTATATCGGCGGGGCGGCGGCCGAGGGCAATCCCGATGACTGGGACCGGATGCTGAACCTGAACATCAACGCGGCTTTCCGCTGTGTCCGCGCTGTCCTGCCCGGCATGATCGAACGCAAAACCGGCGATATCATTTTCACCTCGTCGGTGGCGGGCGTGGTTCCGGTGGTGTGGGAGCCGATCTACACGGCCTCGAAATTCGCGGTGCAGGCGTTTTTGCATACGACGCGGCGGCAGGTTTCGCAGCATGGTATCCGCATGGGCGCGGTGCTGCCCGGTCCGGTCGTGACCGCGCTTCTGGATGACTGGCCCAAGGCCAAGATGGAAGAGGCGCTGGCCAATGGTTCACTGATGCAGCCCAAGGAAGTGGCCGAGGCTGTGCTGTTCATGCTGAGCCGTCCGCGAAATGTCGTCATCCGCGACCTCGTCATCTTGCCGAACAGCGTCGATCTGTAGCGGTTGATTTTCCACAAAGGTGGTTTCCATGTCTCAAGACCAATCCAAGGGTGCGGTGGATGCGCTGTTTCTTGGCGTCGATGTCGGTTCCGGCAGTGCGCGTGCGGGCATCTTCGACGCGACGGGCCAGATGCTTGGCTCGGCCAAGCGCGATATCACCCTGTGGCGCGAAGGCGCCGACATCGCCGAGCAATCCAGCGACGATATCTGGTCCGCAGTCTGTGCTTCCACGCGCGAGGCAGTGGGCAGGGCCGGGATCGATCCGGCGCGTGTGGCGGGGATCGGCTTTGACGCCACCTGCTCGCTGGTCGTTCTGGGCGAGGGTGGCAGGCCGGTCTCGGTCAGCGCCTCGGGCGATGATGCGCGCAATATCATCGTCTGGATGGATCACCGCGCCGTCCATCAGGCCGAACGTATCAACGCGACGGGCCATCCGGTGCTGCGCTATGTCGGCGGGGTGATCTCGCCCGAGATGGAAACGCCCAAGATCCTGTGGCTCAAGGAGAACATGCCGCAAAGCTATGGCAAGGCCCGGCAGTTCATGGATCTGGCGGATTTCCTGACATGGCGAGCAAGTGGTGACCTGGCGCGATCGACCTGCACCGTGACCTGTAAATGGACCTATCTGGCCCATGAGAACCGGTGGGACGCGGATTATTTCCGGCGGATCGGCCTGGCGGAACTGGCGGATGAGGATTTTGCCCGGATCGGCCAGCAGGTCGTCGCCCCCGGCACGCCGCTAGGGCAGGGGCTGACAGCTGAAGCGGCGGCGGAAATGGGCCTTCGTCCGGGAACACCCATCGCGGCGGGTCTTATCGATGCCCATGCGGGCGGGATCGGCACGGTCGGGGTCGAGGGCAGGCCGCAAGACAACCTTGCCTATGTATTCGGCACGTCCTCCTGCACCATGACCTCGACCGACGAGCCGGTTTTCGTGCCCGGAGTCTGGGGCCCCTATTACCAGGCGATGGTGCCGGGGTTATGGCTGAACGAGGGCGGGCAATCCGCCACCGGTGCGGCGATCGACCAACTCCTGTCATTTCATCCCGCCGTCGGTGAAGCGGAAGAGGCGGCCCGCAAGGCCGGCCAGTCGTTGCCGGTCTGGCTGGCAGGGCAGGCAAGTGCGTCTGCCTCGCCGCTTTCGGCGGCCATCGACCTGGCGGACGGGGTGCATGTCGTGCCCGAGTTTCTCGGCAACCGCGCCCCCTTCGCCGATCCGCATGCCCGTGCGATGATCGCCGGGTTGGGCATGGAGCGCGATGTGCGAGACCTCGTGGCTCTCTATATAGCGGGAATTAGCGGCATCGGATACGGATTGCGCCAGATCATCGAGACGCAGGAACAGGCAGGGGCAAAGGTCCAGCGGATCGTGATTTCGGGCGGGGCAGGCGAACTTGACATCGTGCGGCAGCTTTTGGCGGATGCGGTGAATATGCCCGTGTTGACCGTGACCGCCGAGCAGCCGGTTCTTCTTGGTTCTGCCATCCTTGGGGCTCTGGCCGCAGGTCATTTCCCTGACATGACGCAGGCGATGGGATCGATGTCGCATATATCGCGGGAATACCGGCCCGATCCGGCAGAGGCGCGTCAAGCGCATGAGGATCGCTATCGCGCCTTTCGCTGCCTGCAGGAAGCGGGGCGGAGGGTCAGGCAAAAGGATTGGTCTGGGATGCCGCAGCCATCCGTCTGAATGGATGGGCAAACAGATGGGGCAGTGCTAGAACGGCGGCTTGTGACACAGAATATTGCCCTTTGGGCATCATGGGATCGCTTTGCCGAGATGACACCAGCAGCGCGGATCAACGCAGCTATCGGGCTGCTCGATGAGATACTTGACGGTCGTCCGGCCGAGCAGGTCCTGCTGCGCTGGTCGCGGGCCAGCCGCTATGCGGGGTCGGGGGATCGCGCGGCTGTTCGCGATCTGGTTTACGAGGCCTTGCGGCGTCGCAACAGCCTGGCTGCGCTTGGCGGCAGGCTGTCGGGCCGGGGGCTGATGATCGGGCTTTGTCGCGAGGCCGGGCAGAATCCCGACGAGGTGTTTACCGGCGCCACCTATGCCCCGGAGCCCCTGAGTGAAGAAGAACGGGCGGCAGCTGGCGGCGAGGCCGAGGACTTGCCCGACTGGCTCTTGCCGTTGTGGCGCCATTCGCTCGGGGCGGATGCCGCTGCGGTCGCAAGGGCGATGGGCGCGCGCGCACCGGTCTGGCTGCGCGTGAACCCGTTGCGCGGAACGGTAACAGAGGCCATGGCCATGCTCGCCGAGGACGGGGTCGAGGCCGAAGCCTCGCGCGACTTGCCCAGTGCCCTGCGCGTCACCAGCGGAGAGCGGCGCGTCAACGGAAACCGCGCCTATCGGGAGGGGTTGGTCGAGCTTCAGGACCTGTCGCCGCAACTGGCCTGCGCGGCCCTGCCATTGCGTGAAGACGACCGGGTGCTGGATTACTGCGCGGGAGGTGGCGGCAAGGCCCTGGCGCTGGCTGGTCGTCAGTCCCAATTGCGGCTCTTTGCCCATGATGCGGAACCTGCCCGAATGGGCGATCTGCCGGCACGGGCCAAGCGGGCGGGAACGCGTATCGAGCAGGTTTCACAACCAAAGGGCGTGTTTGACCTGGTGCTTGCGGATGTCCCCTGTTCTGGTTCGGGCACCTGGCGGCGCACGCCGGATGCGAAATGGCGATTGACTGAAGCCATGCTGGAACGACTGTTCGAGACACAAGCCGAAATCCTTGATGAAGCGGCAGGTCGTGTCGCGCCTGGCGGGCATCTGGCCTATATGACATGCTCTCTCCTGAAGCCAGAGAACGAGGCCGCGATCGATGCGTTTCTGGCTCGGAATGCAGGCTTCACGCAAGTCTCCCGGCAGCGCTGGACGCCGCTGACAGCGAGCGACGGTTTCTTCATGGCACTCCTGAAACACAACTAATAGTTGTGTTTAGGTCTCGTCTTCCATTAATGGAATTTTAACGATTCGGCCCTTATGCCGAAATATCCGGTTTGCGTGAGTTTGAGTTGCATGACCCATCTGGATGAACGCCTTGGCATTTCCCGCAATGCGATCTGGCTGCTGCCACTTTTGTTGCTGCCGGGGCTTGTCCAGTTACTGTTGCTATGGACCCTTCCCGGCCACGGGATCGGGGCCGCGGCTGTCGTGGTCACCACGATCGCAGTCTCTTGGTATTGGATCGGCGGTGCGATCACGGTGTCGCATTTTTCGCGAAGCGTCTTTCGGCGCCGGGCGCTGGCCGCGATCCGTGCCGAGGTCGAGGCGGCGCCGGGTCCGGTTTGGGTAAGTGGTTGCGACGGCAAGGTACTGCTGCAGAACGTCGCGTCCATCGATGAGTTCGGGGATGCGATGGGCCAGAGTATCTGTCAGCCGATCTCTCACATGAAAGCCGATCCAGCAGGAGTGCAGAAGGAATTGCGCAGTCGAGCGGTGGAACAGGGCTGTGCGCAGATCGTGCTGGAGGGGAGCGATGCGCTGGCAGTCAGACGTGTGCCGGGGGCGGCGCTGCAGGTCTGGTCATATCGCCATGCCGATCTTCGGGCCGATCATGCGGAGATGGTAATCGCAATGGGTCACGGAAATGCACGTGACGAATTCGAGACGCTTCCCGTCGCATTGATGCAGCTGACAGCGGATGGATATATCCGCCGCGCCAATGCCGCTGCCCGGCAACTTCTGAAGGGCCATCTACCAGAGGAACCCGGCTCCGCGATCCATCTCGGCAGCCTGCTGGACGGGCCGGGCCGGCCGATCGACGACTGGCTTGGCGAAGTTTCTGCCGGGTATGGCGAAAAGCGGACCGAGATGCTGCGCCTTCGCTGTGCGGAGGGCAGGGGGGCCGACGGTCAGGATCGCTATTTCCAGCTATCGCTATCGCCGGCCGTGAGGGGCTTGCCGGGGTTTCTGGCGGTCCTCACCGATGCCAGCGAGTTGAAAACTTTGGAAGCGCAGTTCGCGCAAAGCCAGAAGATGCAGGCAATCGGTCAGCTTGCCGGAGGAGTGGCCCATGATTTCAACAATTTGCTGACGGCGATCAACGGGCATTGTGACCTGCTCATGCTGCGTCATGACAAGTCCGATCCGGATTACGCCGATCTGGATCAGATCAGCCAGAATACCAACCGGGCGGCGGCGCTGGTCGGGCAGCTCTTGTCATTTTCGCGAAAGCAGAAATTGACCCTGGAGCAGCTGGACCTGCGGGACGTTCTGGCCGATCTGGCGCATCTGCTGAACCGTCTGGTGGGGGGGCAGGTCGCATTGCATATCAGCTACGACCCGGCATTGATGCTGATCCGGGCCGATCGCCGCCTGCTCGAACAGGTTATCATGAATCTGGTTGTCAACGCCCGCGACGCCATGCCCGAGGGCGGCGACATCAGGCTGCAAACCGAGAATTTGTCCTTGGAAATGCCCTTGACCCGCGACGGGATCACGCTACCCGCGGGAGAATATGTCTGTATCAACGTCCGGGACAATGGTTGCGGAATCGCGCCCGAGCACCTGGACAAGATATTCGAGCCGTTCTTTACCACCAAGTCGGTAGGCGAGGGCACTGGGCTGGGGCTCTCGACCGTTTATGGCATCGTCAAGCAGACCGGAGGTTATGTATTTTGCGACAGCGAATTGGGAGAGGGGACGCGCTTCTCGGTCTATTTCTCCGCGCAGACCGGCGCGTTGCCGGAAACGCCCGTAAACACGGCGCCCGTGGCAACGGCCATGCCGGTGATCGCCGACCGGCCGGCAACCGTGCTGCTTGTCGAGGATGAGGCATCCGTGCGCGCTGTCGCTGTGCGTGCCTTGCGTCTAAAAGGTTACGAAGTGCTTGAGGCGGATGGGGCTGACGCGGCGTTCGACTTGTTGAAGAACGCTGACATGCGGGTCGATGTGTTCGTGACCGATGTCGTCATGCCGGGCATGAATGACCCGGCATGGGTGCGGGCCGCCCTGGATGACCGGCCGGGAACGAGAGTGGTGTTCATGTCCGGCTATTCCGAGGATGTGTTCCCCGAGGGACAGGACTCGGTGCCGAATTCGGTCTTTCTGGCCAAGCCCTTCACGCTGGTCGACTTTACCCGGACCGTGCAGGAGCAGATCACCGCGACACGGGCCGAACCGGCACGGTCGTGACCGGACGGTGAGGATGTTTCGTCCTCAGTCCAGCGCCGCGTAGAGATCGAGATCGGCCTGCATCGCCCCGCGAAGCAGTTGCTCCTGCTCGGGTAACAGATCGACATCGACGGCAGGGGGCACGTTGGCGCGAGGCAATTCGACTGCGCAATCCAGCCGATCCTCCAGGAACTCGACAAAAGTGTCTATGTTTTCATAGCGGAAGATGCGGTCGACCGTGTGACCGTCGCGTTGAAGAAACCTGGACTGGTTGCCGATGCCCAGGGATTGCGGTCCCCCCGCTGCCGTATACTCATCGGCGAAGCGCGCAAAACTGACGCCTTCCATGAGGTGTTCCGGATCGTCCAGATCGTCGCGCAGACGGAAGCGATACCAACTGCGCAACCACTCGACCGGCTCACGCATCAGGGCTACCGTTGTGAAGCTTTCGCCTGCCTGCGTTCTCAACCAAGGGCCGACATGGCGATGAAACGTGGCAATATCGGTATGCTTCATCGAGGCCGGGCGCTGTATCGAGGTCGTCGCGAGCGATTCCAGTGCCATGGCAATCGCGGTCGAACCTGCTTTCGGAGTGGCGAGAAAAACCAACCGTTGATCCCAGAAAATCAGCATCGTCACACCTTTCCTTGACCTCCCGAAGGAGGCGCCGGTCGGATATCGGGACGAAGGCGGGATGTAAATATTTTCTTGGGCATTTCACGAGATGATCGGTGGACGAATCGTCCGGATGCGAGAGTTAGGGCTTGAAAAATGGTAAATATTGGCGCATCCATGGATAGAACAAGAAGTGAACATCGTTTCGCTCGGGCAGATTGCTCCGCATGCGGGGCTATGAAATAAGGACAGGACATTATGGCAACGGCGAGCATCTTGGACATGAACGACAAACGCAGCGCGGACAAGCAAAAGGCGCTGGACAGCGCACTGGCGCAGATCGAGCGGCAATTCGGCAAGGGCTCGATCATGAAGCTGGGCGCCGACAATCCGGTGGCCGAGATCGAGGCGACCTCGACCGGTTCGCTTGGGCTGGACATTGCCCTGGGGATCGGCGGGCTGCCAAAAGGCCGGATCATCGAGATTTACGGCCCGGAAAGCAGCGGCAAAACCACGTTGACCCTGCATGCGGTCGCTGAAGAGCAGAAAAAGGGAGGAGTTTGCGCTTTTGTCGATGCCGAGCACGCGCTCGACCCGCTCTATGCCCGCAAGCTGGGCGTGAACCTGGACGAGCTGCTGATCTCGCAGCCCGATACGGGCGAGCAGGCGCTGGAAATCGTGGATACGCTGGTGCGGTCCGGTGCGGTCAGCATGGTGGTGATCGATTCGGTCGCCGCGCTGACCCCGAAAGCCGAGATCGAGGGCGATATGGGCGACCACCAGGTCGGCGCGCAGGCCCGTCTGATGAGCCAGGCGATGCGCAAGCTGACCGCCAGCATCGGCCGATCGAACTGCATGGTGGTCTTCATCAACCAGATCCGGATGAAGATCGGCGTGATGTTCGGCAATCCGGAAACCACCTCGGGCGGCAACGCGTTGAAATTCTACGCTTCGGTGCGCCTGGATATTCGCCGCACCGGCTCGGTCAAGGACCGCGACGAAGTGACCGGCAACACGACACGGGTGAAGGTGGTCAAGAACAAGGTCGCGCCACCTTTCCGACAGGTCGAGTTCGACATCATGTATGGCGAGGGAATCAGCAAGGTCGGTGAGTTGATCGACCTGGGCGTGAAGGCCGGCGTGGTCGAGAAATCCGGGGCCTGGTATTCCTATGGAGACGAACGGATCGGGCAGGGGCGCGAGAATGCCAAGCAATACCTGCGCGACAACCCGGCTGCAGCCGATGTGATCGAGGACAAGATTCGCGCTAGTCACGGACTGGATTTTGGGCCCGCTGGTGCGGGTGCCGGCGGAAGCGGTGAAGACGAGATACTCGGCGAGGAGTGATCGTTTCCTGCCATGAAAACGTCAACGGAACGCGGGGGCCTTGCCCCCGCGTGCTGTTTTTGATCCGGGGGCTTTGCCCCGTCCGACGCGAGAGATGCGTCGGACTCCCCAGGATATTGGGATGAAGAAGAGGGCGGAGTGCCGGGATTGCTGGACAGCTGCATTGGCTGGGGCTAGACCGTAGGCCAGCCCGGCTACGGCCGGATGACGCGAATGATTTGCGAAAAAGGCCCCATATGCCCAGTCTGAACGACATCCGATCCACCTTCCTGAGCTATTTCGAAAGAAACGGCCATCAGATCGTTGATAGCAGCCCGCTGGTGCCGCGGAACGATCCGACGCTGATGTTCACCAATTCGGGCATGGTTCAGTTCAAGAACCTGTTCACCGGGATCGAGACGCGCGATTACAGCCGCGCGACCACATCGCAGAAATGCGTTCGGGCGGGGGGCAAGCATAACGACCTGGACAATGTCGGCTATACCGCGCGGCATCACACCTTTTTCGAAATGCTGGGGAATTTCAGCTTCGGCGATTATTTCAAACAGCAGGCCATTCCCTATGCATGGGAGCTTTTGACCAAAGATTTCGGGATCCCCAAGGACAAGCTGCTGGTGACGGTTTATCATACCGATGACGAGGCGGCCGATATCTGGAAGAAGGTTGCCGGGCTGTCCGACGACCGGATCATCCGCATCAAGACCAGCGATAATTTCTGGCAGATGGGGCCGACCGGCCCCTGCGGGCCCTGTACCGAGATTTTCTTTGACCATGGCGATCATATCTGGGGCGGCCCTCCGGGCAGCGCCGAGGAGGATGGCGACCGCTTCATCGAGATCTGGAACCTCGTCTTCATGCAGAACGAGCAGTTCGAGGATGGCTCGATGCGGGCGTTGGACATGCAGTCGATAGATACGGGCATGGGCCTGGAACGGATCGGCGCGCTCTTGCAGGGCAAGCATGACAATTACGACACTGACCTGATGCGCAGCCTGATCGAGGCGAGTGCCCATGCCACCAGCAGCGAGCCGGATGGGCCGGGCAAGGTGCATCACCGGGTAATCGCCGACCATCTGCGCTCGACCAGCTTCCTGATCGCCGACGGGGTGATGCCCTCCAACGAGGGGCGCGGCTATGTGCTGCGGCGGATCATGCGGCGCGCGATGCGGCATGCGCATATGCTGGGGGCGCAGGATCCGGTGATGTATCGGCTGGTGCCTGCTCTGGCGCAGCAGATGGGTGCCGCCTATCCAGAGCTGAACCGGGCTCAGGCTCTGATCGAGGAGACGCTTCGCAGCGAGGAGACACGCTTCCGCCAGACTCTGGATCGCGGCTTGCGTTTGCTTGACGATGAATTGGGCAAGCTGCCGGATGGAGCGAACCTGCCCGGGGAAGCTGCGTTCAAGCTGTATGACACCTATGGCTTTCCGCTGGACCTGACGCAGGATGCACTGCGCGAAAAGGGCCGTGCGGTTGATACTGATGGCTTCGATTCCGCCATGGCCGAGCAGAAGGCCAAGGCACGCGCCGCATGGGCGGGCAGTGGCGAGACCAAGGACGCCGCGATCTGGTATGACCTTGCCGAAAAGCACGGTGCGACGGAATTCCTGGGCTATGACACCGAAGAGGCCGAGGGGCAGATCCTGTCGCTTGTGGCCGACGGTGCCGAGACCGACGAGGCCGGGCAGGGTGCTAGCGTCCAGATCGTCGTGAACCAGTCACCTTTCTATGCCGAGGCTGGCGGTCAGGTGGGTGACACCGGCCTGATCAAGACCGATACCGGCGCGGCGCGGGTGACTGATACCAAGAAAGTCGCCGGCGTCTTCCTGCATATGGCCGAAGTGACGATGGGCACGATTCAGCGCGGACAGGGTGCCCAGCTTTCGGTCGATCACGACCGGCGGACAACCATCCGTGCAAACCACTCGGCCACGCATTTGCTGCACGAGGCATTGCGGCGGGCCCTGGGCGAGCATGTGGCGCAGCGGGGCAGCCTGAATGCGCCCGACCGGTTGCGCTTCGATTTCAGCCATAACCATGCAGTCACGGCCGAGGAAATGTCGAAGGTCGAGGCGGAAGTGAACGATTTCATTCGCCAGAACTCCCCTGTCGAGACCCGGATCATGACCCCGGACGATGCCCGGGCGATGGGCGCGCAGGCATTGTTCGGCGAGAAATATGGCGACGAGGTGCGCGTCGTCTCGATGGGCCGGCAAGAGGGCAGCGGCAAGGGGCATGACGGTGCGACCTATTCGCTGGAGCTTTGCGGCGGCACCCATGTCGCGCGCACCGGTGATATCGGTGCATTCGCTTTGCTGGCCGATAGCGCCTCTGCTGCCGGGGTGCGGCGGATCGAGGCGCTGACCGGCCAGGCTGCGATGGATCACCTGCGTGACGCCGACCGCCGGTTGGGCGAGATTGCCGGGATCATCAAGGCGCAAGCCGCGGATGTCGTGAACCGGGTGCGCGCGCTGGCCGATGAACGCAAGGCGCTGGCCAACGAGGTTGCCCAGCTGAAGCGACAGCTCGCCATGGGCGATGGCGGTGCCGCCGAGGCAAAGGAGATCGCGGGGATCAAGTTCATCGGTCGCAAGGTCGATGGCGTGTCTGGCAAGGAGCTTGGCCCGCTGGTCGACGAGATGAAGGCGCAGCTTGGCAGCGGTGCGGTGCTGGTATTGGCCGAGGCCGATGGCAAGGCCACCGTCGCGGCTGGTGTGACATCCGACCTGACTGGGCGCATCAGTGCCGTCGATCTGGTGCGGGCGGCGACAGAAGCGCTTGGCGGCAAGGGCGGCGGCGGTCGTCCGGATCGTGCGCAAGGCGGAGCGCCCAGCCTGGAGAGCGCCGATACCGCCTTTGCCGAGGCTGAAAAACTGATTGGAGGTGCCGCATGAGCGCGCTTTGGATAGCCCATGTCCATGTGACCGATGCCGAGGCCTATGGCCGCTATGCAAAGGCCGCTGGTCCTGCCATTGCCGCGCATGGCGGCATGTTCCTGGCCCGTGGCGGGCGCTACCGGCAGATGGAGGGTAATGACCGGCCCCGGAATGTCGTGGCCCGCTTTCCCAGTTTCGAGGCTGCGGTCGCTTGCTATGAAAGTGCAGAATACCAGGCGGCGCTGGCCCACGCCAAGACAGCTTCCAAGCGTGACCTTGTGATTGTTGAGGAAACGCCGCCTACTGTGGAATAGGATGATTTCCTGTCGGGAAGCGCGATACGGACTGTCCGAATTATTTCTCGTCGTTTGACGCTTTGATCGGCTCGGCCGTGTCCTGCGTTTCTGTCGTGGCCGGTTGGGGCGCGTCTTGCCGGTCCGCGGGCGCAGGGGAGGGAGCCGCAGACATCTCCTTCTCGGGTTCCGTCACGGGAGAGGTGGCGATGGGGGCTTGCCGCGCCTCGGATACAGCCTCGACCGTGGCAATCGCCCGCCGGAAAATCAGGAGGTTGTGGTAAACCGTGGCGCGTCCGGTCAGGCCGGTGCGCTCTTCGCTCGGAAGCACGTCGGCGCGGAGATATTCCCATCCATCCGCGGCCATCCGGTTCAACTCGCTTGTCACCGCGAGGGCATAGCGGTCTGTCGGCGTCTTGGCCTCTTTCGCCTTTTCACCGCGGCTTGGGGCGGGAATGGCGGTGTATTCAAAGCGGGTCATAATGATCTCATGGTTGGCTCGGGTCTGTGTTATGTCAGTGCAGCGCCGCTGACCAGCACCTGAAGCGAATTTTCGCGCTATGAGTGGAAACCGGCGCAGGAGCAGCGGCACCCGGCCAGCGAATGCCCGCGCCTGCCTGGCGTTCTGATCTTTACGCCAGCTTCTTTGCCACCAACTCGTTCACGGCTGCCGGGTTCGCCTTGCCCCCGGTCGCCTTCAGAACCTGTCCGACGAACCAGCCCGCCAGTTTCGGGTTCTGCTTGGCTTTCTCGACCTGTGCCGGGTTGGCGGCGATGATCTCGTCCACGACTTTCTCGATAGCGCCCAGGTCGGTGACCTGCTTCATGCCGCGCGCTTCGACGATCTCGGCGGGGTCGCCGCCCTCGATCCAAAGGATCTCGAACAGGTCCTTGGCGATCTTGCCCGAGATGTCGCCCTTGGCGATCAGGTCGATCACACCGCCAAGCTGCGCGGCGGATATGGGCGAGGTCTCGATCGTCAACCCTTCCTTGTTCAACCGGCCAAACAACTCGTTGATGACCCAGTTCGCGGCTTGTTTGCCGTCGCGCCCCTCTGCCACGATCTCGAAGAAATTGGCGTTGTCGACATCGGCGGTCAACACGCCCGCATCGTATTCCGACAACCCCATGTCACGCACGAACCGCGCCTTCTTCTCATCCGGCAGTTCTGGCATGCTTGCGGCGATGTCGTCGACCCAGGCTTGCTCGATCTCGAGCGGCAGCAGGTCGGGATCGGGGAAATAGCGGTAATCATGCGCCTCTTCCTTCGAGCGCATCGAGCGCGTCTCGCCCTTGTCGGGATCGTAGAGCCGGGTTTCCTGCACCACCGTGCCACCATCCTCGAGAAGTGCGATCTGGCGCCGCGCCTCGTATTCGATGGCCTGTTGGATGAATCGCAGCGAGTTCATGTTCTTGATCTCGCAGCGGGTGCCCAGATGGCTGAAATCGCCGGACTCGATATATTTCTCATAGGCGCCGGGAGGGCAGACCGAGACGTTCACATCGGCGCGCAGGTTGCCGTTCTGCATATTGCCGTCACAGGTGCCCAGATAGCGCATGATCTGGCGCAGTTTCGAGACATAGGCGGCGGCTTCTTCCGGGCCGCGGATGTCGGGGCGGCTGACGATCTCCATCAGCGCAACGCCAGTCCGGTTGAGATCCACGAAGGACATGTTCGGGTCCATGTCATGGATGGATTTGCCCGCGTCCTGCTCCATATGGATGCGCTCGATCCGGACGCGGCGGGCAACGCCGGGGGCCATGTCCACGATCACTTCTCCCTCGCCGACAATGGGATGATAGAGCTGGCTGATCTGATAGCCCTGCGGCAGGTCGGGGTAGAAATAGTTTTTGCGGTCGAAGGCGCTGACAAGGTTGATCGCGGCTTTCAGACCCAAACCGGTCCGCACGGCCTGCGCCACGCAGAATTCGTTGACCACCGGCAGCATCCCGGGCATGGCCGAGTCGACGAAGGCGACATTGCTGTTCGGCTCGGCCCCGAACTCGGTCGAAGCCCCCGAGAACAGCTTGGCCTTCGAGGCCACCTGCGCATGTACCTCCAACCCGATGACCAGTTCCCAATCGCCCTTGGCACCGGCGATGATCTTCGGTTCGGGGGCAGTGAAGGAAAGATGGTCAAGCATGGGGCTCTCGCTCTGGCTGTGGCGGTCTGGCGGCGGTTTTAGGCCAGTGCGCGGCTATTGTCACGGGGGCGTAGGCGTATAAGATCGCGCCGGATTGAATTACCTAGAGGTTTGAACATGCCGGTGCTGATCGCGATTGTCGGGGCCTTGATTGCGGCGTCGATCTGGTATTTGCGGATTCGGTCGGCGGGTGTTGCGGCACGCGAACTGACTTACATGGCAAGGGACGTGGTTGGTGCCGCACGTGCATTGGGCTTCCGGCGGCGGGCGAATGTCCACCCGGTCGAAAGCGTCGATGATCCCGCACTGGCCGTGACGGCCATCGGGATCGCTTTCCTTGAGCTGGACGATCTGCCCTCGCGCGAGGATCGGGAGCGGCTGGCGAGTTCCATTTCCCGCCATACCGGCAATTCGATGGCCAGGGCCGAGGAGATGATGATCGTCGGGCGCTGGTTGGTGAATGAATGTCACGGGCCGCAACCGGCGATCACCCGGCTGACGCGGCGGCTGTCGCGGCTGGATCAGCATGGATTTCAGTCGCTGCTGCTGGTCCTGAATGATGTCGGGCAGGGCGCGGGCGGGCTGTCGCAACGGCAGCGAGAAGCGCTGGACGAAGTTGCAAGGTTGATGAAATTGCGGTGACCGGCCGTCATTTAGGCCGCGCTATAGGCGCATTGCTTCCGTTGTTGCCGTGAAACAGGCGCGAAACCGCCGACCGCCTGCCCGTTAACTTGCAAGAAAGGCTTATACCGTTAAGGCGTTTTGCGACGAAGCTGCCCTACGAGAATCGCATGCGCTCTACTCTTGTCCTTGCCGCCTTGGCATTTCTTGCCGCTTGCAATACCGATACCGGCCCTTCAGCCGAAGAAGAAGCCCGGGAAAAAGCGCAACAGATGTCACTGGCTGTCAGCCCGCCGATGCGCTGGCAGCACAAGAGCGGCTCGGATACATGGACCAAGGCGACGCTGGCTGCGCTGGAGCGCGAGGGCGTGACGATGCTGTCGAATGTTCCGCATGACATTGATACTTATTGCCCGAATTACGCCGAATTGAACAGAATCGGCCGCAAGGCATTCTGGGCGGGTTTCATGTCGGCGCTGGCCAAGCATGAGAGCACCTATAACCCCAGGGCAGCAGGTGGCGGCGGCAGATGGTTGGGGCTGATGCAGATCGCGCCCGGGACTTGGCGCAGTTATGGCTGCAGTGGCCATATCACCAACGGCGCGGACAACATGGCCTGCGCGGTTCGGATCATGTCGAAACAGGTCGGTCGCGACAATGCCGTGGCGCGTGACGGCAGCGGGGGCTGGCGCGGAGTGGCGCGGGATTGGGGGCCGATGCGTAGTGCCAAGAAACGTGCCGATATCGCCGCTTGGACCAGCAGCCAAAGTTACTGCACCGCCAAGACCGAAAGCTGACGGAACGGTTCCTGCTTGAGCGTCTGGCGGTTTTGCCATAACCGGATCGTATGCGAATTTTATTTCTTGGCGATGTCATGGGCCGCTCGGGCCGCCGCGGGATCACCGAAAAGCTGTCGGAACTGCGGGCACGACTGAAAGCCGATTTCGTCATCGTCAATGCCGAGAATGCCAGCGGTGGGCGCGGCATCACGGCTGGTCACGCGCAATTGCTGCTCGATTCGGGCGCGGATTGCCTGACGCTCGGCGACCATGCCTTCGATCAGAAAGACATGCTCGCCTTTATCGAGCGCGAACAACGCATCATCCGGCCTTTGAACTTCGCCAAGGAGGCTCCGGGCCGAGGGGCAGGGGTGTTCAGCGACCAGCGTGGGCGCAAGGTGCTGGTGACGCAGGCCCTTGGTCAGGTCTTCATGTCGCGGCCCTATGACGATCCGTTTTCGGCGCTGGATGGCGTGTTGCGCGCGCATCCTCGTGGCGGCATGGTCCAAGCCGCGATTGTGGACATCCATGCCGAGGCCACCAGCGAAAAGATGGCGATGGGGCATTTCTGCGACGGGCGGGCCTCTCTGGTGGTCGGCACGCATACGCATGTGCCCACGGCTGACGCCCAGATATTGCCACGCAGCACGGGTTATCTTTCGGATGCGGGGATGTGTGGGGACTATGACAGTGTGATCGGCATGGACAAGGCCGAACCCCTGCGTCGGTTCATCACCGGGATGAACCGTGATCGCTTCACTCCCGCCGAGGGTGAGGCGACGCTTTGCGGCGTGCTGGTCGAGACCGATGACCGCAGCGGAGAGGCCCGGCGGATCGAGCCGTTGCGCGAAGGCGGCCGGCTGGCACAGACCCATCTTGCCGCCGGATAGATGAGGGTTTTCCGCTGATTCGTGCGGCCTTCGCCACCGATCGGGTGTTTGCCGTCATATCTTCTTGCAGGCGGTGCGGGATTCAGATCAAGATGCGCCGACTGGCCAGCAAGGTCGATGCTGAGAGAACTGTATGTTCGGATTTGAGTTGAGCGGCTCGGTGGCGGCCATCGCCACGATATTCATCGTCGCAGGCATGCTGACCCTTTTCATCCGTGAAGTTTATCCGCCTGAAGTGACGGCGATCCTGGGCGCTGTCGTGCTGCTGTCACTGGGAATCCTGGATGTCAGCCACGTGTCGGGCGTGCTATCGAACCCGGCACCATGGACCATCGCCTTCATGTTCATCATCGTGGGTGGGCTGGTTCGCACCGGCGCGTTGGACTGGATCGGCCAACGTGCCGCGCGTCACGCGGGTGACCGGCCGATCCTGACGCTGGCACTGATCTCGGTCGTGGTCTGCGTGATGTCGGCCTTCGTCAACAATACGCCGCTGGTGGTGGTGATGATGCCGATCTTCATGCAGCTTGCGAACGAGATGGGAAAATCTCCCTCCAAACTGCTGATACCGCTCTCCTACCTGTCGATCCTCGGTGGCACGATGACGATGATCGGCACATCGACCAATCTGCTGGTCGACGGTGTCGCGCGGAGTTCCGGGATGGAAGCTTTCACCATTTTCGAGATCACGCCCGTTGGCTTGGCGATGGCGCTGGTAGGGGTGATCTACCTGCTGCTGGTTGCCCCGCGCTTGCTGCCGGATCGCGATTCGATGTCCCAGCTGATGTCGGGCCGTTCGAAGATGAAATTCTTTACCGAGGTCGCCATCCCCGAAGATTCCGCGCTGATCGGCAAGGCGCTGGACGAGGTGGATATTTTCACCCGCGATACCGCGCGGGTGATCGATGTGTTGCGTGGCGATGCATCCTTGCGCCGGGACTTGGCCGCCGTACGGCTGGAGGCCGGCGACCGTGTCGTTCTGCGCACCCCGATGTCAGAGGTTCTGGGGCTGCAGAGCCACAAGGATCTGCGGATGGTGGACAAGCTCAGCTCGGTCCAGACCTCGACGGTCGAGGTGCTGATCACACCGGGATGCCACATGGTCGGGCGCAGCCTCGGCTCGATGCGGTTGCGCAGGCGGTATGGTGTCTATGTGCTGGCCGCGCATCGCAAGAACCAGAATATCGGGCGTCAACTGGACGATCTGGTCGTGCGCGTGGGCGACACGCTGCTGCTGGAGGGTGCCCCCGCCGATATCCAGAGACTGGCCAGCGAGATGGAGATGGTCGAGGTCAACGCGCCGTCCGACCGTGCCTATCGCCGTAAACACGCGCCCATCGTGGTGGCGACGTTGATCGCGGTGGTGGTCCTGTCGGCATTCGAGATCGCGCCGATCCTGCTTTTGGCCTTCATCGGTGTGGCGGTGGTTCTGGGGACCCGCTGCATCGATGCCGACGAGGCGCTGAGCTTTGTCGATGGGCGGCTGATGGCACTGATTTTCGCGATGCTGGCCGTCGGGGCGGGGCTTGAAAACTCCGGCGCGGTCGAATTGATTGTTACCCGGATTGCTCCATGGCTGGCGCAGATGCCGCCTTGGGGGCTGGTACTGTCGGTCTATATCCTGTCGATGGTGCTGACCGAAACGGTGACGAATAATGCCGTGGCGGTGATTGTCACGCCGGTCGCGATTTCGCTTGGCAATCAGCTTGGCGTCGATCCGCGCCCGCTGGTGATCGCGGTCATGATGGGGGCTTCGGCCAGTTTCGCCACGCCGATCGGGTATCAGACCAACACGCTTGTCTATGGTCCCGGTGGTTATCGTTTTACCGATTTCATCCGCGTGGGTCTGCCGCTGAATGTGCTGATGGCGATCACGGCTTCGACGGTCATCCCGATCTTTTGGCCACTTTGACCTTCCGCGCAAGTTGTGTGCGGTGCAATGCCGCTATGCAGCATTGCAGGTTGTAGCGATGCTGCATGTGCACAATATTGGGCGCAGGGAGGAAACAACTTTGTGAGACACAAGGAGTTTCCTATGGCAGGGACCGCAACCATCGAGCGCCGCGCGCAGTTTTCCATCCTCAGCGCGTTGGCGGCACCGTTCACCGCTTTTGGCCGTTTTCTCATCATGGTGGCCGAAGCCAACCCGAAAATGCGCCAACTTGAACAGCTGAATCGCGTTTCGGACGAAGATCTGGCCGCGAAAGGGCTGACTCGCGATGGCGAGATTCGCCGGATCATGGGCGTGAATTCCTATATCTGAGGCCTGAGTCTTCTATATGCTGTACAGGCGCGCGCCCTCTGGTCGCGCGCTTTTGCATGTCTGCCAGCCATATCGGCCCATCCCGGAATGCGGAAAGCTTTCGTCCTTCATCTTGCGATAGGGCGCCTTGCTGGACTAAAAGCGCTCGAATCCGGAATATATCTGAATTACGAAGGGCGACCCAATATGGCTGGTCATTCAAAATGGGCCAATATCCAGCATCGCAAGGGCCGGCAGGACGCGGCACGTTCGAAGCTGTTTTCCAAACTGTCCAAAGAGATTACCGTGGCCGCCAAGATGGGCGACCCTGATCCTGAAAAGAACCCGCGCCTGCGGCTTGCCGTGAAAGAGGCCAAGACCAATTCCGTGCCCAAGGACGTGATCGAACGTGCGATCAAGAAATCGCAGGGCGGCGATGCCGAGAGCTACGAGGAAATCCGCTACGAGGGCTATGGCCCCAACGGTATTGCGCTGCTCGTCGAGGCGATGACTGACAACCGCAATCGCACCGCGTCGAATGTGCGCAGCTATTTCACCAAATCGGGCGGGGATCTGGGACAGACCGGGTCCGTTGCCTTCATGTTCGACCGAGTGGGGGAGATCGTCTATCCGGCTTCGGCCGGGGATGCCGATACGGTGATGATGGCCGCGATCGAGGCTGGCGCCGACGATGTCGAATCCGATGATGAGGGACATTGGATCTATTGTGCCGACACCGATCTGAACGATGTCTCGACAGCGCTGGAGGACTCACTTGGCGAATCCGAGACAGCCAAGCTGATCTGGAAGCCGCAGGCTCCGACCGAGATCACCGATCTGGAAACGGCGCAAAAGCTCGTGAAACTCATCGATACGTTGGAAGACGACGATGACGTTCAGAACGTCACGGGCAATTTCGATCTGTCCGAAGAGGTGGCCGCGCAGCTTTAGGCTGTACGGTGATGGCGCCGTTTTTTGCACGGGCGAGAAATCCTGAGGGGGGTTGTGCAGAGTTCATGGCGATAATGTCGGCGTGATGGCATCCTCTGGTTTCGATCAGTGTGACAGGCGAGCCATGCGCTTTTCGGCGCATGCCGAAGGATGCTCACGAAAGGGTCATGCAACCGAGGGAACTGCTCCGCTTGCTGTCTGTTACTGTCTCGGAACAGAACGAAGCAAGTGAGGACTGCAGATGCGCCGGATCATCCATAATAGCACCGCGATTGCCGCCTGCCTGTCGCTTTTGGCACCGCATCTGGCAATGGCTCAGACCCATATTCCCGATGACATGTCGAAAAAGCGCTCTGAGTTTGACGTAATCGCGCAAGCAGATACCGAAATCGAACTGCCGATCGAGGAGGATGCGGCAGGGCAGACAGACACTGAAGCTGAAGCGTCGGTCGAAGCCGAAACGGCAGAGCAGACTGATGCCGAGACCGAGGCGTCGGTCGAAGCCGAAACGGCAGAGCAGACCGATGCCGAGACCGAGGCGCCGGTCGAGGCCGAGACGGCAGAGCAGACCGATGCCGAGACCGAAGCGCCGGTCGAGGCCGAGACGGCAGAGCAGACCGATGCCGAGACCGAAGCGCCTGTTGAAGCCGAGACGACAGAACAGACTGACGCCGAAGCCGAAGAGCCGATCGCTGGTGAAGAGGCTCCGGCCGCGAAGCCAGCCAAAGCCGCGGAGCAGGCGGCCGAAAAAGACGGCGGCGATGTCACGCAAGATGATGCTCGCCCTGCGCCCAAAGGCAAGCAGGGCCAAGAGAAGGCAGAGGAGAGTCAGCCGAACGAAGAGGTGACCGAGCAGGAAGAGCAGGCTCCGGCCGCGGATGCCGCTTCGGCGCCCGAAAGTTCCGAGACCGCGGATGAGGACGCGCTGGCCAAGGCTTTGGCCGAACAGGAGGAAACTGCCGAGGATGCCCCTGAAGATGCCTCGGAGCCGGAAACTGAAACTGAAGCCGACGCTGATGCCCAATCCGAAACTGAAGCTGAAGCGGATGTCAGCGGTGAAGTCCGTCTGACGGATTCGGAGGCTGCAGCGAAAAGATCAGAGAACATGTCTGGTCTCAGCAAGGTCTTGCAGGGCGAAGCCGAAGCGGGGATGAGTGTCGATCAACTGACCTGCCTGTCCGGTGCGGCTTATCCCTGCACGGATGGTGGCCCGGTCATGACCCCGCGAGGTGTCGTGTTGGAGGCTCAGGAAGACGGAAGTTTCATGTTGGCCCGGGCTCGGGATCAAATGTATCGCGTGAACAAAGAAGGTGAGTTGGTCCAGCGCGCCGCAGAAGAGGGCGGCGTCGAGACCGAGGCTGCCAAGGAGGCTGCCACAGCGACCGAAGCACCCACTGCCTCGGCCCTGACCGCGGAAAGCGGCGAAGGTGAAGTTGTGGAGCAGGAGGTGACTGAAGAGAACAGCCGTTCCTCTGCAGAGGATTTCGAGACCAACCTGCGCGATGCATTGTCCGCCGATGCCGACCAGGACTCGCAGGAGCAGACAGCGGGTTCAGACGATGACGACAACGACTTGACCAAGGCTCTGCTTTTGGGATTGGGGGCGGTTGCGGTTGGCTCGATGCTGAACAATAACCGCGAGGTCGCGCTCAGCTCGCCGGATCGGGTTGTCGTGACGCGCGCCGATGGTAGCCAGGAAGTCATCAAGGACGAGGTCGCCCTGCTGCGCCAGCCCGGTTCGACCGTTTCAACCGAGAATTTCGATGATGGCTCGTCCCGGACCGTCGTGACGCGTTCCGATGGCAGCAAGATCGTGACTATCCGCGATGCCGATCTGCGCGTCCTCCGCCGCACGCTGGTCTCTGTCGATGGCAACTCGACGCAGCTGATCGATGACACCACGGGCGTCGAGCCGGTCAATATCGCGGAGCTGCCCGATCCGGCGGCTCCGGTGCAGACGGGCGATGCCCCGTTGGATGAAGAGCAGCTTCGGGCCGCCCTGCAGCGGGAAGCCAATATCGACCGCCGCTTCACTCTTGGCCAGATCCGCAACATTCCCGAGGTGCGGGCATTGGTGGCACCGGTCAATATCGATGCGATCACCTTCGAAACTGGCTCGGCGGCGATCAAATCGGACCAGGCAAAACAATTGTCGATGCTTGGGAAAGTCATTCAGCAGTCAATCAGCGAGAACCCGCGCGAGATGTTCCTTATCGAGGGCCACACGGATACGGTAGGAGATGCAGCCATGAACCTCGCCCTGTCGGATCGGCGTGCTGAATCGGTGGCGCTTGCTCTGAGCGAATATTTCGACGTGCCGCCAGAGAACCTTGTCGTCCAGGGTTATGGCGAGCAATATCTGAAAATCCGCGCGGAAGGTGATATCCGGTCCAACCGGCGCGCCTCGGTGCGGCGCATCACGGAATTGCTGCAAACCTCCGAGTGACGCATTCGAAGAGGTGTCAGAATGAAAACGACCCGGGCAATTTTGCCCGGGTCAGGCTTTGACAAGCCATGAGGTGTCCGAAAGCGCTTCATGCGCACTTGGCGTCCTTCACGAGGCGCAGGATCATCGGAGTCAGGATCAACTGCATGGCCAGATCCATCCGCGGTCCCGGAATGACGATCGAATTGGCCCGGCTCATCCAGGAGCCCTGGATCATCGAGATCAGATAGGGGAAATCGATTCCCTTCGGATCGCGGAACCGGATTACCACGAGGCTTTCATCGGCTGTTGGAATCCAGCGGGCGATGAAGGGATTCGACGTATCCACCGCCGGCACGCGCTGGAAATTGATATCGGTCTCGGTGAATTGCGGACAGATACAATGCACATAGGCGTGCATCCGGCGCAGGATCGTGTCGGTGACGGCCTCGGTCGAAAAGCCCCGGCTGGCCTTGTCGCGATGGATCTTCTGAATCCATTCCAGGTTCATGACCGGCACTACGCCGATCTTCAGGTCCGCCAGTTCGGCCAGGTTCACGTGGTCATTGACCACTGCGCCATGCAACCCTTCGTAGAACAGCAGGTCCGAGCCGTCCTCGAAAGGGGCCCAATCGGTGAACTTGCCGGGAGATGTGCCCCATCTCTTGGCCTCGGCGTCGTCATGGACATAGTGCCGGGTTTCGCCACGACCGGTCTTGCCATAGACGCGGAACACCTTTTCCAGCCTTTCCAATTCGTTGGCGTCATAGCTGAAATGACTGAAGGTCTGGTCGCCCTCGGCCTGGCGGCGGGCGAGTTCCTCTTGCATCGCCATACGATCATAGCGGTGGAAGGCGTCGCCATCGATGCTGACGGCATTGATCCCTTCGCGACGGAAAATCTGGTCGAAGGTGCTCTTGACCGTGGTGGTCCCCGCACCCGAGGAGCCGGTAACCGAGATGATGGGGTGTTTCCTGGACATGGGTGTTCCTTTGGATCAGGCGCGGAAAAATCCGCGATTACTGATGAGGGCGAACGCATCTTGCGCAGGCAGGTGATGATAGGTCGCGACGCGGGCGTTCTTGTCGGGTTGAATGCTGAAGATTGTGCCGATTGAGGTATTCACATCGATATCGGACGATCCGTCCGGCAGGTCGATGGCGAGAGAGAGGGGCCCCGACAGTCCGCCCATCGGAATACGCGAAGACAAGTGGCAGGCCACATGGCACAGCATGGTAACCGGCTTTTCCGGATGCGCGGGAAACGCGCACCCGCCCAGGTTCTGGATCTGCGCCATGGACTGAACCTCCCCTTTCATGTCCGTTGCGCAGTTTGCTATTCCATTCCGGGGTGACAGGAAATTTTAAAATTTTTCCGTGGCGCTGAGAGAAATGAAGTGTCTGCTGGATAGGATCGTACTGAAACAGTTACCTGCGCTTCGGGCGCTGGCCGATCACGGAACGATTGCCGTCGCCACAAAAGCGGTTGGTCTTGTGGCGCAGGCGGGAGTATATAATTGAAAAATATTGTAAAAAACTGGTTCTTCATGTGTTGAATGCGAGTCTGGCGAAGGTAGGCTGATCTCTCGGAAACGGGCTATGCTGCTCGCCCATGGCCGAATCCAGGCGGCAATGACCCGCGCATTGGCCGAAGCGGATTCGCTGAACATCGGGACCTGTGGCAATTTGCCGCTAGGGGTGTGACCTGCAAATATGTCCTGTCCGAGATCATCGCGCTGCGAAAGTTGGTCGTCAGGAGGTCGGAAAACGAGCAACGTCCGACGTAAGCCTCTGCCGTCGGTCGTGAACCCCGTCAAGTTTGTGTCGGCTCGTGAAACTGTCAGGAACAGCAAGGCAGGCAAACGCCCTGCGAATCAATGGCATTTTTGCGGTTGAATGACCTGGGGAGAATTTAAGTGAGAGGCTGGACAACGACCCAAGCGGGACTCGTTACGGCTGCTTCCTTCCGGACCTGACCGGGTTGGCGAGGCGCCTGCCCGCGCCAACCTCTCGCCCCCTATCTAAGCGGCGATGCGCCGTGATGCAACCCCGCCATGAGGCAGGATGCATGAGGTTTCATGCACGCCCGACAGGCAATGACACGCCCTGATGTCGATGATTCCGGCATCGGGGATATATGCGCGGCGGATCGGCAAGAAACTGCGGATCAGAAAGTGATTCCAGGGAAACATGCCATAAAGGATAGGCTCTCAAGAGAGATGAAACAGTCCATAAACGTCCTATTAACATGCAGTGGATTGTAGCTATGCTGACGACGTGGTTGAACAGTTCGCCAAGAATGGATTATCAGCAGCCGGGCGTGGCGTATATGCCGCAGCATTCCGGTAGGCGATCTGGACGGTCCTTTATGAAATTTTCCACACGTATCGATGCGGAGATGTCGGCTCCGCAATTGTTTGATAAGGTCAATGATTTCAACCGGCTCGAGCAATTACTGATCCAGCGCGGTGCGAGCGTGTCGCGGATCGACCCCGCAGATGAGCCCGGCACGGGAATGGGCTGGAACATCGCCTTCGATTGGCGCGGGAGGGAGCGGACGCTGCGACTGGAAGTGGTGCGGTACGACCGTCCCGAGCGGGTGATCATGACAGGGCTGTCCGAGGCACTGGAATTATCGATCGATTCGACCGTCATTGCGTTGAGCCAGACACGCTCACGCCTCGTTTACGAAACCGATATTCGTCCGCGCAACATGCGTGCCCGGCTGATGCTGCAGACGGCCAAGCTGGGCAAGGCGCGGCTGGACCGTCGCTTCGAGACGCGAATCAAGGAACTCGTGGGCGAATTGGGGGGGCTGGGCTGACCCCCCGGTCTCGGTTCCGCGATCACTGTCCCTGTGTCTTCCGCAACGGATCGGCCGGATAGACGCCTAGGATGTTCAGCATCGAAGTAAAATAGCTCAACTCGTCCAAAGCGCGTTGGACGGCCGGATCCTCGGGGTGTCCCTGGATATCGGCATAGAACTGCGTCGCGGTGAAGACGCCATCGACCATGTAGCTTTCCAGCTTTGTCATGTTCACGCCATTCGTCGCGAATCCGCCCATCGCCTTGTAAAGCGCGGCGGGGATGTTGCGGACCCTGAACACGAAACTGGTCATCATGTCCTCGGCCCGGCGGCTTTGATCGGGTTCTCGCGACATGAGCAGGAAACGGGTGGTGTTGTTCTGCCGGTCCTCGACCTCATCCGCCAGACGGTCCAGCCCGTAGATTTCGCTCGCCAACGGAGCGGCAAGCGCTGCCAGCGACCGATTGTCGCGGGAGGCCACTTCTTTTGCCGACCCGGCAGTGTCCGCGCCGGTGATCCCGTGAATGCCGTGATCGCGCAGAAAATTGCGGCACTGACCCAGCAACACGGGATGGCTCATCGCCTCACGGATCTCGGACAGCGGTGTACCGGGCAGGGCGAGCAGGCTGATATGAACCCGCACGAATGCCTCGTCGATGATATGCAGGCCGGATTCGGGTAGCAAATGATGGATATCCGCGACCCGGCCATAGGTCGAGTTCTCGACTGGCAGCATGGCCAGATCGGCCACTCCGGCGCGCACCGTTTCGATCACGTCCTCGAAGGTTCGGCAGGGCAGGGCCTCCATATCGGGGCGCGCTTTGCGGCAGGCTTCGTGGCTGTAAGCGCCGGGTTCGCCCTGGAATGCGATGCGGTTGGTGGTCATGTCGGCGCTCCGATGTCCGAAATTTAGCAGTCGGCAAGGTAACTATACCTTGATCCCGGAAAGCGAAAGCGGATAGACAAAGCCGGAATTGACGAGCTTACCAATCGGGGACCGCACGCGATGTTCGATACTATGACCGTGACGAAGGCAGCCGGGGCGCTGATCGGCGCACTTCTGTTTCTGCTTCTGGCTAACTGGGCGGCGAGCAGCCTTTATCACGTTGGCTCTGGCGGTCACGGCGAAGGGGAAGAGCATGCGCAGGCATATTCCATCGAAGTGCCCGAAAGCGAAGAGGGCGGCGAGGCCGCGGAAGAAGAACAGATCGATTTCGCCGCGCTGATGGAAGCCGCCGATCCCGCCGCCGGCGAGAAGGCGTTCGGCAAATGCAAGGCTTGCCACAAGGTTGATGGCAGCGACGGCGTCGGCCCGCATCTGAACGGTGTGGTCGGGCGTGACATGGCGTCGGTCGGCGGTTTCGCCTATTCGGACGCGATGGTCGCTCATGCCGAAGAGGCGCCGCAATGGACGCCCGAGGCGCTGCAGGAATTCCTGGCCGATCCCAAGGGCGTCGTCAGCGGCACCAAGATGACCTTCGCCGGCCTGAAAAAGCCCGAGGACCGGGCCAATCTGATCGCCTATCTGCAAAGCGTTGAGTAAGCTCTCCCATTGCATGTATCGAAGGCGCGGCATGGTCCGCGCCTTTTTCTTTGCGCTTGTGGAATGTGTTCACGAAAACGCTGCTTGATCATCGGGCGGCTACTCGCCTAGCGTAACGGCCAACCATTCGCTGCAGGAGTCCGTCGATGCGTCATCTCGCCCTGATTGTCGCCCTTGCCCTGGGAACCGTGATTTCACCGGCCCTCGCGCAGGATCCGAGCAACGATGACGAGAATATCATCAGATCCCACGGCATCACCTATTTCGGCGAGCCGCAACTGCCGGCGGATTTCAAGCATCTTCCCTATGTGAACCCCGATGCGCCCAAGGGGGGCGAATTGTCGCAATACGGGATAGGGGGCTACGACAGCTTCAATCCCTACACCTTTCGGGGGCGGGCCACGGCACCAAGTGTCATGGCGATTGAAGATCTGATGATACAGGTCGCGGACGATCCTTTGGCCAGCTATTGTCTGCTATGCGAAACCATCGAATATCCCGAAAGCCGCGATTGGGTGATTTTCAACCTTCGGCCCGAAGCGGAATTCAGCGACGGCACTCCGCTTACCGCGGAGGACGTGAAATTCACTTATGACATGCTGCGTGAAAAGGCATTCTCGTCCTATCGCACAATGCTGAAGGAATATGTCGAGCAGGTAGAGGTGCTCGATCCGCACCGTGTCCAGTTCACCTTCACGCCAGAGGCTCCGCGCCGTGACGTGATCTCACAGATGGGGGGGATGAGCGTTTTCTCGAAAAAGGATTTCGAGGAAAACGGATATGATCTGACACAGCCGACGAAGAAGCCGTTCCTTGGTTCCGGGCCCTATGTTTTCGAGCGGCAGGATTTCGGACGGTCGATCACCTTGCGGCGGAATCCTGACTATTGGGGCAAGGATTTGCCGATCAATGTCGGGCGACATAATTTCGATACGTTGCGTTTCGAGTATTTCGACGATTACGACGCTGCCTTCGAGGCATTCAAGGCTGGTGTCTATACATTCCGCGTCGAAGTCTCCGATCAGCATTGGGCGACACGCTACAACTTTCCGGCCTTCGACAATGGCGATGTCGTGAAGGAGGCCATTCCCAACGGCAGCATGGCAGATGCCGATGCCTGGGTGTTCAACCTGCGGCGCGAAAAATTCCAGGATCCACGCGTGCGCGAGGCCATTGGGCTGATGTTCAATTTCGAGTGGAGCAATAATTCGCTGTTCTACGATCTGAATAGCCGGGTCACGTCGCTATGGGAGAATACAGATCTGAAGGCCACGGGCACTCCGTCAGAAGCGGAACTGGCTTTGCTTGAGCCATTGGCAAAGGATTTGCCTGAGGGGGTGCTGACCGACGAGCCGGTGACGCCGCCGGAATCCGGCGCGCGACAGTTGGACCGCAGGAACATGCGCAAGGCGGCGGCCCTGCTGGACGAGGCTGGCTGGAAGACCGGCAGCGACGGGATGCGCCGCAATGACAAGGGCGAGACGTTGAAGGTCTCGTTCCTCTATCACAACCAGAGCATCGAGCGTTACACGACTCCATTCGTCCAGAACCTGCGCACGCTCGGCGTTGATGCGGTGGCCGAACGGGTCGATCCGTCAGAGGTGACGACCCGCACCCGCTCCCATGATTTCGACGTGATCGAGACGACACTGGGCGGCGCCTATGTCTTTGCGGGCGGGATGGAGCAACATTACGGTTCGGAGGATGCGGATGACGTGTTCAATCCGATGGGGCTCAGCAACCCTGCGGTGGATACACTGATCGAATATGGGCAGAAGGCGACTAGCCTCGAAGAAACCAATGTTGTCATCAGCGCACTTGATCGGGTGATGCGGGCGCTGCGTTTCTGGATTCCGCAATGGTACAAGCCGGACCATCTGGTGGCCTATTACGATTATTACGAACATCCCGAGGAATTGCCGCCTCATGCAATTGGCGTGACGGATTTCTGGTGGGCGAACCCCGAGAGACTGGAAGAACTCAAGCAGAAAGGCGCGCTGCGATAACGGGCAAGTGGCTTGATTTCCGAGACATGATTGCCCAGAAGACGTGACAACCGAACAGGACCGCCAAGGTCCGCAATGTCCCAAGGGGCGGGCAGAAGGACAGGCTGATGGGTGCCTATATCCTGCGGCGTTTGCTGCTGATCATCCCCACGCTGATCGGCATCATGCTGGTCAATTTCACGCTGACGCAATTCGTGCCCGGCGGCCCGATCGAACAGATCGCGGCGCAGGTGCAGGGCGAGGGCGATGTTTTCGCCAATATTTCGGGCGGCGGGAACGAGGCCGGTGGCGAAGAGCTTTATAAGGGCGCATATGGCCTCCCGCCCGAATTCATCGAAGAGCTCGAGAAGGAATTCGGGTTCGACAAGCCCCCGGTCCAGCGCTTCCTGATGATGATGGGCAATTACCTGCGTTTCGATTTCGGGGAAAGCTGGATGCATGGCCGGGATGTGATCGATCTGGTGATCGAAAAGCTGCCGGTGTCGATCACGCTTGGCCTGTGGTCCACATTGCTGGGCTATCTCATCTCGATCCCTCTCGGGATTCGCAAGGCGGTCAAGGACGGGTCGCGCTTCGACAGCTGGACCTCGGGCGTGATCATCATGGGCTATGCGATCCCGGCCTTCCTGTTCGCCGTGATCCTGATCGTGCTGTTCGCGGGCGGCAGCTATTGGAAGATCTTTCCACTGCGTGGCCTGACCAGCGGCGAGGCGATTTTCTCGGAACTGTCCACCTGGGGCAAGATCAAGGATTACATCTGGCACGCCGCCCTGCCGGTGATCGCGATCTCGATCTCGGCCTTCGCGACCCTGACGCTGCTGACCAAGAACAGTTTCCTGGACGAGATCAACAAGCAATATGCCATGACCGCCCGTGCCAAGGGCCTGACCGAGCGCCGCGTGCTTTACGGGCATGTTTTCCGCAATGCGATGCTGATCGTGATAGCGGGTTTTCCGGCGACCTTTTTGGGCGCGTTTTTCGGCTCCTCGATCCTGATCGAGAACATCTTCACGCTGGATGGGCTTGGGTTACTGGGTTTCGAGGCCGCGGTCAGGCGAGATTATCCGCTGATTTTCGGGACGCTTTACGTGTTCGGCCTTCTCAGTCTGATCGTCGGGATCCTGTCTGACCTGGCCTATGTGCTGGTCGATCCCCGGATCGACTTCGAGTCGAGGGATGGCTGATGGCAATATCGGAACTGAACCGTCGCCGGTTGCGCAATTTCCGCCGCAATGGCCGGGCCTTCTGGTCCCTGGTGATCTTCACGGTCCTGTTCGTCATTGCGATGTGCGCCGAGTTCGTCGCTAACGACCGGCCGATCGTCGTGAGCTATCAGGGCGAATTGTATTGGCCGGTCACGCAGTTCTATCCGGAAAGCACTTTCGGCAGCGATTTCGAGACTGAAGCCATCTATAGCGATCCGGCGGTGCAATGCCTGATCGTGACGGGTGGCCGCGAGGCTTGCTGGGACGAGCCCGAGGAACTGATCGCGGCGGTGAAAAACGGCTCCAGTGATGTCCCCGAGGCCGAACAGGGCTGGATGATCTGGCCGCCGATCCCCTATCATTACAGGACGATCAACGATGTGGGCACGGTCCCGAGCGCGCCGGACGGGGATCACCTGCTTGGCACCGACGACACCTCGCGCGATGTGCTGGCCCGGGTGATCTATGGGTTCCGGACCTCGATACTGTTCACGCTGATCGTCACGGTGGTGGCTTCGAGTCTGGGGATCGCGGCCGGGGCCATACAGGGGTATTTCGGCGGGCGCACCGACCTGATCTTTCAGCGGCTGCTGGAGATATGGGCCTCGACGCCGGGGCTTTACGTCATCATCATCCTGTTCGCGATCCTGGGGCGAAGTTTCTGGCTGCTGGTCTTTGTGACCATCATCTTCGGCTGGCCGGCACTGGTCGGGGTCGTGCGGGCCGAATTCCTGCGCGCGCGGAATTTCGAATATGTCCGTGCAGCGCGTGCGCTTGGCGTCTCGGACCGCAAGATCATGTTCCGGCATATCCTGCCCAACGCCATGGTCGCGACGCTGACCATGCTGCCCTTTGTCGTGACCGGAACGATCAGTGGTCTGGCGGCGCTGGACTACCTGGGCTATGGGTTGCCTGCCTCTGCGCCATCGCTCGGGGAACTCGCGTTGCAGGCAAAGCAGAACCTGCAGGCGCCATGGCTGGCCTTTACCGCCTTCTTTACCTTTTCCATCATGCTATCGCTCCTCGTCTTCATCTTCGAGGGTGTGCGGGATGCATTTGACCCCCGGAAGACGTTCAAATGAGTGCCGACGCGGAAATCCTCTCTCCCCCTGCGCAATCTGCGAAGCCCTCGTCAGATGCCGTGCTGAGCCTGCGCGATCTGCGCATCGGTTTTCGACAGGACGGGCAGGTCGTGCCAGCCGTGAAGGGGGTCAGCTTCCACATCAACCGGGGCGAGACCGTGGCATTGGTCGGCGAATCCGGTTCGGGGAAATCGGTGACGGCATTATCCACAGTGCGGCTTCTGGGCGACTCGGCGATGATCGAGGGCTCGGTCATTTACGAAGGGCGCGAGCTGATCAACGCCCCGGACAAGGTTCTGCGTGACATTCGCGGCAACGATATCAGCTTCATCTTCCAGGAGCCGATGACCTCTCTGAACCCGCTGCACACGCTGGAAAAGCAGCTTTCCGAAAGCGTGGCCCTGCATCAGGGGCTGACCGGAACCAGGGCGCGGGCGCGGATCGTGGAGCTTCTGAACCGTGTCGGTATCCGTGATCCGGAGACGCGCCTGGCCGATTACCCGCATCAGCTTTCGGGTGGACAGCGACAGCGGGTAATGATCGCCATGGCTCTGGCGAATGGCCCCGATCTGCTGATCGCGGACGAGCCGACGACGGCACTGGACGTGACCATCCAGGCCCAGATCCTCGATCTGCTGGCGGAATTGAAGGAGGCAGAGGGACTCAGCCTGCTTTTCATCAGCCATGACCTTGGCATCGTGCGCCGCATTGCCGACCGGGTCTGCGTGATGAAGGATGGCGAGATCGTCGAACAAGGTCCGGTCGAGGCGATTTTTGCCGATCCGCAGCATGATTATACCAAAAAGCTGTTGGGAGCCGAGCCAACCGGTTTTGCCGATCCGATTTCCTCGGATGCAGAGGTGATGGTCGAGACGAAGGACCTGAAGGTCTGGTTCCCGATCCAGCGCGGATTACTGCGCCGTGTCGTGGGGCATGTGAAGGCGGTAAACGGCGCGAGTTTGACATTGCGGTCGGGCGAAACCCTGGGTGTCGTGGGCGAGTCAGGCAGTGGCAAGACGACCTTGGCGATGGCCATCATGCGGCTGATCGAAAGCGACGGTCCGATCCTGTATATGGGGCAGGATATCGCGGCTTGGGGGGGCAAGCAGCTTCGCCATCTGCGCCGCGACATGCAGATCGTCTTCCAGGATCCCTATGGCAGTCTTTCGCCGCGCATGACCATCGAACAGATCATCGCCGAGGGGCTGGGCGTTCACGGTGTTGAACCGGGCCGTGATCCTGGCGAAATGGTCGCCGAGATCATGCTCGAAGTCGGACTGAATCCCAAGATGATGCATCGCTATCCGCATGAATTCAGCGGCGGCCAGCGGCAGCGCATCGCCATCGCCCGCGCGATGATCCTGCGCCCGAAGGTGGTGGTGCTGGACGAGCCGACATCGGCGCTGGACATGACGGTACAGGTTCAGATTGTGGATTTGCTGCGCGGATTGCAGCGGAAATACGGCCTGACCTTCCTGTTCATCAGCCATGACTTGCGCGTGGTCCGCGCCATGTCGCACCAGATCATGGTGATGCGCGCGGGCGAGGTGATGGAGCAGGGACCTGCGGCCGAGATCTTCGATCACCCGAAAACCGATTATACCCGTGCCTTGCTGAAAGCAGCCTTTCCCGACCGAGATCAATGAAGATACTGTTCGTACATCAGAACTTTCCCGGCCAGTTCCCGCATCTGGCTCCTGCGCTGGTGAATCGCGGACACGAGGTTCTCGCGCTGACGGATGCCAATAACAAGAACCCGTCCCCGGTGAACACGGTTCGCTACAAGGAACCGAAACCGGTCGAGAGCGACGGCATCCTGGGTCGAGGCTATTCGATCAACGCCGAGAGGGGCCTGATGGCGGCGCGCGGGGCACGGGCGCTGCGCGACCAGCATGGCTTCGTTCCCGATGTCATCATCGGACATTCCGGTTGGGGCGAGACGCTGTTCCTGCGCGAGATCTGGCCCGAGGCGAAATTGCTGATCTATGCCGAGCTGATGTATCGCACCGAAGGCGCGGATGTCGGTTTCGATCCCGAATTCGCAGCAGATAGTCTCGAGGCGCGTTTCATGACCGTGGCGCGCTCGGCCCATCTGATCCAGGGGATCGTGCAGGCGGATGCGGCCATCGCGCCCACGCGCTACCAGGCCGACAGCTTCCCGCCCGAATTGCGGCAGAAGATCACCGTGATCCATGACGGGATCAATACGCAGCGCGCCCGCCCCGATCCCGATGCCAGCCTGACATTGCCGAATGGCCGGGTGCTGAAGGCCGGTGACGAGGTGCTCAGCTTTGTTTCGCGCTCGCTGGAACCTTACCGCGGCTTTCATATCTTCATGCGGGCGTTGCCCGAAATGCTGGCTGCCCGACCGGAGGCGCAGGTGGTGCTGGTGGGCGGTGACGGCGTCAGCTACGGCAAGGCGCCGGGGGATGGGAAAAGCTGGAAAGACGTGATGCTGGCCGAACTGGGCGACCGGCTCGATTTGGACCGGGTGCATTTTGTCGGGCGGCTGCCTTACGGGCAATATATGTCCCTGATCCAGCTTGCCCGCGTGCATTGCTACCTGACCTATCCGTTCGTTCTGTCCTGGTCGCTGACCGAGGCCATGTCCGCCGGGGCCTATATCGTCGCCTCGGATACCGCGCCGGTGCGCGAACTGATCCGCGACGGCGAGAACGGACGGCTGGTACCGTTCTTTGACGTGCCGGCGCTTTCTTCGGCCCTGATCCGCGGTCTGGAGGGCGATCCGGAGGGCGAGACTCTTCGTCGTGCAGCCCGGCAGACCATCCGTGACGGATATGACCTGCAACTTCAAAGCTTGCCGAGGCAAATCGAGTGGGTGGAAAGCTTTGATCCGATGCGCTAAACCCTGCCGGCTGGCAGATGAGGCAAATCATGGTCGAGATCAGGCTGACGAATACCCGCACGCGGAAGAAGGAAATCTTCACCCCGCTGGATGACCGGAATATCCGCCTCTATCTCTGCGGACCGACGGTTTATGACCGGGCGCATCTGGGCAATGCGCGGCCGGTGCTGGTCTTTGACGTGCTGGTGCGGCTGCTGCGGCATGTCCATGGCGCGGGCCATGTGACCTATGTGCGCAACTTTACCGATGTCGAGGACAAGATCAACGATCGCGCCGCGGCGACCGGCCGGACCATCCACGACATCACCGAAGAGACGATTGGCTGGTATCACGACGACATGGACGCCCTCGGTGCCGACCGTCCGGATCACGAGCCCCGCGCGACCGATTATATCACCCAGATGGTTGCCATGATCGAAACCCTGATCGCGCGCCGCCACGCCTATGTGGCCGAGGGGCATGTGCTGTTCGACGTGCGTTCCTTTCCGGAATACGGGCGGCTGTCCGGGCGCTCGGTCGATGACATGATCGCGGGCGCGCGGGTCGAGGTGGCGCCCTTCAAGCGCGACCCGATGGATTTCGTGCTGTGGAAACCGTCGGATGCCGATACGCCCGGTTGGGACAGTCCCTGGGGGCGTGGGCGCCCGGGCTGGCATATCGAATGCTCCGCCATGTCGGCAGCGCTTCTGGGGCCGTCATTCGACATTCATGGCGGCGGCATCGACCTGCAATTTCCGCATCACGAGAACGAGGTCGCGCAAAGCTGCTGCGCCCATCCCGATGGCGATTTTGCGCGTGTCTGGCTGCATAACGAGATGCTGCAGGTCGAGGGCAAGAAGATGTCCAAATCCCTGGGCAATTTCTTTACCGTGCGTGACTTGCTGGACCGCGGTGTGCCGGGCGAGGTGATCCGCTTTGTCATGCTCTCGACCCATTACCGCAAGCCGATGGACTGGACCGAGACCAAGGCACAAGAGGCCGAAGCGGTGCTTCGGCGCTGGCGTGGGCTTGTCGCGGATGTCGAGCCCGCCTCGGAGCCCGCAACTGCGGTTGTTCAGGCGCTTGCGGACGATCTCAACACGGCGGGCGCCATCGCGGTTCTGCACGATCTGGCCGGGCAGGGGGATGCGCCCGCATTGCTGGCTTCGGCCCGAATGCTGGGGCTGCTGCTGCCGCAGATGGGGGCATGGGCCGAAGCGGGCGAGGATGCGGCGGGTCTGATCGAGGCGCTGCTGGCGGCCCGGACCGAGGCCCGCAAGGCGCGCGATTTCGGGCGGGCCGACGCCATTCGCGACGGTTTCAAGGCGGCAGGGGTCGAGGTCAAGGATACGGCGCAGGGCGCGGAATGGTCGCTGACGGCGGGCTATGACGCGGCGAAACTGTCCGAACTTGCCCGTTCGGTCGGCGCGTGACACTGGAGGCCTGCACCGAAACCTTGCGTGAGCACGATCCCGGCCGTTTCGGGGCAGTGCTGACGGCCGCGCCGGAACATCGACCGGCGCTGGTCACGCTTTATGCGCTGAATCTCGAGATCGCCCGCGCACCGTTTCAATCCGCCGAGCCGATGCTGGCAGAGATGCGGCTGCAATGGTGGATCGACCGGCTGGCCGAGATGGGGGACGGCACTGCTCCACCCCTGCATGACGTGTTGACACCGCTATGGGATGCCTGGGGCACGCGCGCCGGTGATCTGGCCGCATTAGCCGAGGCGCGGCGGCGAGATTGCGAGCGTCAGGCCTTTTCGTCTCCGGCACAGGTTGTCAGCTATGTCGAAACGACGGCGGGGGAATTGATGTGGCAGGCGGCCTCGGCACTCGGAGTACCGGTCGAAGCGCGTGAGGCCGTGGCCGATCAGGCGCTCGGGGTGGGGCTGGCCGCATGGCTTCGGGCGCTGCCACAGCTACAGCCAATGGGACTGGGGCTCGCCGATGCACAGGCCGAGCATGCGCAGGAACTGGCCGGGATTGGCCGCGAAGCGTTACGCCGGGCGGCACGCGGCCGCAGGGCTGTTCCGAAATCAGTGGCTGCGGCACTTTACCCCGGTCCCCGCGTGGTCTCGTTTCTTGCCGAAATCGCCGAGGGCAAGGTCAACTGTTTCAGTCAGCAAATTGAAATAACGCCATTTCAGCGCCGCGCGTCATTGGCCTGGCTTGCCTTGACCGGTCGCTGGTGGCGATAATGGGCTAGCCCGAGGGCCCGGAAATCCACAATGAACATCGCGTTCCGCTCCTCACAGTGAAACCGTCCGTTCCTTCTTCTTCATGCAAATATCCTCGGGGGGTGCCGGGGGGCAGACAGCCCCCCGGCCATCGCGGGACGCAATCGCGAATCCTTCCCGACAAGACAAGGCAATCATTCCGCCCGACAGTATCAGCGCATATACTTGATGAACCGCGTCTGTTTCCCGATCCGGTCATAAAGCAGCCGGGCGGTCGCGTTACTGTCTTCCGTCAGCCAATAGGTCTGAGCCGCCTCATGACGGTCGGCCTCGGCATAGACCGCCTCGATCAGCGCGCGCCCGACGCCCTTGCCGCGGATATCCGGATCGGCGAAGAGGTCCTGAAGGTAGCAGCGCGGATTCCAGTCCGAGGTGGACGGCTGAAAGAAATAATGCGCGAATCCGCAAAGCCTGCCGTCAACCTCTGCCCCGAAACCGAAGGGTTCGCCGGTGCCGGCGATCAGCCGGTCCCAGAGGCGCTCCGTCACCCGTTCCTCGACGCTGCGCTTGTAGAACCGGTTATAGCCCTGCCAAAGCTGGTTCCAGTCCTCCTTGTCGCCCGGGGTGAGACGACGGATGCCAACTGCTGTCATATTTCTTCACCGCTTGCTCATTGATCCGATGCCGAGGCTATCCCCGAAACGGGAGCCGCGGCAAGGCCGGTTGAAACGCTCACAAACCCTCTTCCCATCCCGGCGTCCATGTGGAAGGAATTGGAACAAGAGACCCCGAACGGGCGCAACAGGGACGGCAGAATGGCGAAACGTGGAATGGATGCCGAGGCAAGACAGGGCTTTACCCTGATTGCGCCACCATTCCTCTATGCGCTGGCGATTCTGGCCGCGCCGATCCTGACAATCCTCAGCTACAGCTTCCTGACCGATGGCTATCTCGAGGTGGTCAGCGAGTTCACGCTCGACAATTACCGGCAGGTCTGGACCGATCCGATCGTGCGTACCGTGATGCTGCGGTCGCTGATGGTGTCGGCTCTGGTGACGCTGGTCACGGTCGTGCTGGCCTTTCCCGTCGCCTATTATGTCAGCTTCATGGTTCGGCCCGAGCGGAAATCCATGTGGCTGTTCCTGATCACAATTCCCTTCTGGACCAGCTACCTGATCCGGGTGTTCCTGTGGAAGGTAATCCTTGGCTATAACGGTGTCATCAACTCGTCACTAACCGGGCTTGGCATCATCGACGAGCCGCTGACCTTCATCCTGTACAACGTCAACTCCATCGTGCTGACGCTGGCCCATGCCTATGCGCCCTTCGCGATCCTGCCGATCTTCGTGGCGCTGGAGAAGATCGACCGGTCGCTGCTGGAGGCGGGGAGGGACCTGGGAGAGAACCGGATGATGACCTTCTGGCGGGTGACGTTGCCGCTGGCGATGCCGGGGGTGATCGCGGCGGTGCTCATCGTCTTTATCCCGACCATCGGTGATTACGTCACGCCCGAATTGATCGGCGGTGGCAAGATACCGATGATCGCCAACCTGATACAGGTGCAGATGCTAGCGCTGGACAACCGGCCGCTCGGCTCGGCGCTGGCGGTGACGGCGATGCTGGTCGTGGCGGTGGTCAGCCTGCTCTTCCTGGCGCTCAACCGCCGCTTCCTGAAGGTGAAGCAATGAGCGGCGGGCGGTTCCGGGGCGGAGGATTGCGCGCCTATACGCTGCTTTACCTGTTGTTTCTTTATGCGCCGATCCTGCTGCTGCCACTGTTCGCCTTCAACTCGGGCACGATCATCGCCTTTCCTCTGAAGGGGTTCACCACCGACTGGTTCGTGCAGATGTGGGGCAATGCGACACTGCGCCGGGCACTGACGAACTCGCTGACCATCGCCGTGTCGGCCTCGGTCCTGGCGACCTGTTTCGGCATCTTCGCCGCCCGCGCCTCCACCCGTTTCGAGTTTCCGGGCAAGACCGGCATCATGGGCTTCATCATGCTGCCCATGGTCCTGCCCGAGATCATCGTCGCCATGTCCCTGCTGGTCGTGCTGCTGGGGATCGGGGTGGAATTGTCGATCCTGACGGTGATCCTTGGCCATACGCTAATCTGCATGCCCTACGGGATCGCGATCCTCTCCACCGCCTTTGCCAGTCTCGACCGATCACTGGAAGAGGCCGCCTATGACCTGGGCGAGACAAAATGGAGCGCCTTCCGCCTGATCACCCTGCCGCTGGTGATGCCGGGGATCATTTCATCGCTGCTGATTTCCTTCACCATCAGCCTGGACGAATTTATCATTGCCTTCTTCCTGGCGGGGAACGAGCCGACATTGCCGACCTATATTTTCAGCCAGCTGCGTTTTCCCAAGCAGATCCCGATGATCATGGCGCTTGGCACCGTGCTGGTGGCGCTGTCGATCATTCTTCTGGCGATTGGCGAATATTTCCGCCGCCGGGGCATCGCCCGGATTGGCGGCAAGGATAGCGGAGGCTTTCTGTGAGCGACGACCAAAGGCCGATGATCGAATGCCGAGACGTGCAGAAATACTATGGCGATTACCATGCACTGCGCGGCATCGACCTGAGCATCCGCGAAGGCGAGTTCTTTTCCCTGTTGGGGCCGTCGGGTTGCGGCAAGACCACGCTTCTGCGCGTGATCGCGGGTTTCGAGGATATTTCCTCGGGCGCGGTGCTGATCGATGGCAAGCATATGGAGGATGTACCGGCGAACAGGCGGCCCACCAACATGGTGTTCCAGTCATATGCCATCTTTCCGCATCTGAGCGTAGCCGAGAATGTCGCCTTCGGCCTGCGTCGTGATCCTCGTTCAAAGACCGAAAAGACCGCGATGGTGGACGAGGCTTTGGAGATGGTCGGCCTGAAGGGTTATGGCGCGCGGGCGGCTCACGCATTGTCAGGGGGGCAGCGGCAGCGGGTGGCGCTGGCACGTGCGCTGATCCTCAAGCCCAAGGTCCTGCTGCTGGATGAGCCCCTGTCGGCGCTGGATCGCAAGATGCGCGAGCAGATGCAGGTGGAACTGATCAAGCTGCAGCGGCAGGTCGGCATCACCTTCGTGCTGGTCACCCATGACCAGGAAGAGGCGCTGGTCATGTCCGACCGCATCGCTGTGATGTTCGAAGGCGAGATCGCGCAGCTTGACGAACCCGAGATGCTTTATGCCCGACCCGCAAGCCGTCGCGTGGCGGATTTTATCGGCGTGATGAACTTCCTGCCCGCGCGGGTTTTGAACGAGCCGGGTGACGGTGCGACGGTGGATGTTCCGGGGCTTGGTGTCGTGGACTTGCCCGAAGGGCAGATCAGCCGGGCCGATGCCGATGACAGCGGTCCGATGGTTGGTTTCCGTCCCGAGACCATGACCTTGTTGGGGCCCGGCCAGTCCAGTCAGCAGGCCCGAGAAACTGGCGCGGTGATCGACGAGGTCGTCTATTACGGCGACATGACCTATTACGACCTGCGTTTGGACGGTTCAGCCCGTCTGGATGGCAAGGCAAGGACGGTACGAATCTCGATGCGCAATGTCTTTGGCCGCGATGTTCCCTGTGTCGGTACGGCCGTGCGGCTGGCATGGTCGCCCGGCTCGCTGGTGCTGTTCCGTTAACCTGACTTCAAGCTTTCGGTCCTATCACCCTCCGGCGGCGATATACTGAGGGTGGATTGATACGGAATGATGAACGCCTTGCATATCGACACGCTGAAATTCTCTCGCAAGCTGGTCGCAGCGGGTATGGCCCCCGCCGCGGCAGAGGCGATTGCCGAGGCTCTCATCGACGTGGATACCAGCGAACTGGCCACCAAGCAGGATCTGGGCGTGCTGAAGCACGAATTGAAGCAGGATGTGGCCGATGTAAGACAGGAGCTGACCGTGGTGAAGCAGGACATCGCTGCCGTGAAGGCCGAGCTTCAGGCGCAAATCCATGCGTTGAAGGCTGCGACGAAGGCTGATCTACGCGATCTGGAAAATCGGTTGGTCATCAAGATGGGCGGGATGATGGTCGGAGCGCTTGCCATTCTTACTGCGCTGATGCGACTGGTGCCGCCGACATAGATCACTCTATGCCTCCTTGAATTTTCTTTGGTAGATTATTGTAAATAATTCTATAACTTGCCTCAATGCGATGCCGGAGCTCGTCTTCGGGGCTGTCCAGCGGCAGGGCAACCCAACTGCGGTGAAGATAGCGGGCGGGTTCGGCCACCCCCGCCTCGATCAGCATTTCGGCTGTCTCGACATCATCGGTCTTGACCGAGACAGAGTCGTTGACCGCACCGGTCACCGCGAACATCTTGCCACCGACTTTCCAGCAATCATGCCCACCACCCCAGGGATCGGAATGTTCGGTACCCGGCAAGGCGGCGCAGATGCGGTTGACACTGTCACGGCTCATTCATTGCCCTCGCGGCGTTTCAGCCGGATCAGGATGCCGTCACGGCCGCGAACGGTCAAGCGTGCAACGGGAATGGGCCGTGCGCGTCCCGTCGACAGGTGGAACGCCGCGGTGATGCGAGCGAGCATGATGACACCCTCGAGCATCGCGAATCCCGCGCCGGGGCAAACCCGCTGACCGGCCGAGAACGGAATGAAGGCGTCGCGGGCGCTGGCCTTGCCCTCGGGTGTTTCCCATCGGCCAGGGTCGAAATCGTCGGGGCGCTGCCATAGCCGTTCATGACGGTGTAAATGCCACGGAGAAAGCACAAGCTGCGCGCCAGTGGGAACTGGCCGTTCGCGAAAAACCTCGGGCTGAACCGTCTCACGAACCATCATCGGCACCGGGGGATAAAGGCGCAGCGCCTCGCGGAATACCGCACGCGTCACCTTGAGTGCCGAGACCGCGCTGAAGTCCTTGGTCAATGCGTGTCCTTCGGCAGCAACGCGATCCTGCCATTCCGGATTGGCGGCAAGCAGCCAAAGCGCCCAGCCAAGGGTCGAGGCGCTGGTCTCATGCCCCGCCAAAAAGAAGATCGCCACCTGATCGACCATTTCCGGGGCGGTGAAACATTGCCCCGTTTGCGGGTCAGGCGTCGTCATGATCTTGGTCGCCAGATCATCCGGGGCGGTGCCCTTCCTAATGGCTTCCATCCTGCGGGCTACCAGTTCCTCGATAAGCTCGCGAATCTCGGCCGCCGTTCGCAGGGTTCGCGCCGAATGGAGGCGCGGCAACCAGCGGGGCAGAGGCACCAATGCGGCAAGATTCACGATGGGCTGGGCATCCTGATGGGACTTGAAGGCGCGAAAGACGCGAGAGGCGATCTCGTGCTCGATCGGTAGGGAGAACAGTGCACGGAAGATCACGTCGGCGGCGGCATGGCTGGCCTCGGGCTCGATATCCATCTCGCCTTCGGCCAGGCGCGCCAGCGTGGCATCAGTGGCGGACCAGATGGCGGGAAAGCTTTCACGCAACCGGCCGCCCTCGAAAGCCGGGTCGATGATGCGGCGCTGATGTTTCCATGTTTCGCCATTGGTGACGAAGATCGATTCCCCGAGGAGCGGGGCCAGCCCCTCGCGTAGCCGATCCGATTTAGGGAAATCATCGGGACGTTCCTGCAGGATCAGTCGGACCAGTTTGGGGTCGTTGCACAGGAAGCTGTGGACCAGCGGGTTGCGATACTCGGCCATCCAGGCCCGGTAGAGACGCTGGGGCAGGGCGGAGAGCAGATCCCGCCTGAAGCCGCGAACAAGGCGGACAAGCGAGCCGCGCCCCTTGGCGCTGTCCGGCTTGGGGGCGATCATTTGCGTTTACCCGGACCGGCGGCAAGGGTGATCCTGCCCGGCGATGGTTTACGGTTCGCGAAGCGTTCCGACATTGGCATCGGCCCTCCGGTTATCGCGAAATAATCGTAATCATGCGGTTGATCGAACGCGCAGAGATATTGGAAATGCCGCCGGAACCAACGCCAGCGCATGGCCTTCTGGCGCTGCGGGGAGAGGGTCTGGCTGAAGGCGGCGGAAACCACCAATGGCCAGCGCTGATCCGGTCCGGCGACGCCGGTGACCGCCACGGGATCGCACAGACCGAAACAGCAGGCATCTCCGGGGGCCGTGACATCGAGCCAGAATATCTCTGACCTTTCCGACAGATATGCCAGATCATCATGCAGGCGATCCGCCCGGGGAAGGAAGGACGCCATCGGCACGACATGGCCAAGGCTCAGCAATGCCAGCTTGGGGCCGTCGGCTGGCAGACGTCCGGATCGGATGACATCGGCGAGCAGCGAAACGGCCAGATAGGCTCCCGAGGAATGGCCCACGACCAGAACCTCGTCCACATCCTCGGCCAATGCCGCGGCCAGCTTGTCTCCGAATTCCGCCAGCCGTGCTTCCAGTCCGGCCGGATAGGCCCCGCGATGCTGCGCGGTGAAGGCGTAATCATGCATCAGGTAATAGGCGAAAAGGCGATTATCGAGCCGTCGGAAGACCAGCAGGAGGCCCCAGGCTACAGCCAGGGCAAATGGCAACCCGGCCCACCAGCTCAGTAGATGCGACAACAGCCACCCCGCCAAGGCTCCGGTCAGGATCGCGAGCAGCGCTTGCATCAACAACATCACGATCGGATAGAGCGCCGCCAGCACCGGACCGCGCCGCAGCCGCATCAGCCGGAAGAGCGCGCCGGTGCCGATATAGGCCCAAGCGGTGGCGACAAGCTGTCCATAGGTCCCCAGAATGCCGCGGCGCATCGAATCCTGAACCAGATCAGCCCAGACAAGGACCTCGAACTGCGTCTCTGCAGAGCCTTCGGGGAAGTTGCCACGGGATTGCCAGCCAAATCCCGGTTTATGCGATTGCGGCACGATCTCGATCTCGTAGCCGGAGATTGCCGCCTGCACCGTCGATTCCTTACGGAACAATTCGCGGTAGCGGCGGGGCGGGACAGGATCAAAACCCGGAATATACAGAACTTTGCGACGGAAGGGGCGAAACATGATCAGGCCTCGAAAAACCAGCGCAGGATAAGCGAATTCTGCTGCGCAGCAACCCGTGCGCACGCAAGAATCTGCTACCGGACGCTCCATCGCGAAAGGTTTCGACCGGTTACCGCCAGTTGCCATTTTAGCCGGGCAGGCATTGATGAGCTGGTGAGGCGGAGGACGGAACCCTGGGCCGCCGTCTGCACCGTCCGCCCATCTCCAGCGGGGCCATCTTGGCTTCGAAACCTCGCGCGCTTCCCTACTGGGCGGCGTTCCAGCTTAGCGATTCATACTTTCTGGTTGCGAAGTTTATCAAAACGCTAATGACGATGAGAACCAGCGAGAACCAGATGGCATACATGTAACTGGTTTTAACCGGGTTGTAATTGATAAAGGCATAGCCGCGGAGCTGGTCGATGATATGAAAAAGCGGGTTCCAGTAAAAGAATACGAGGATCGCGTTTGGGAGAGCATTGGCGACCATCATCTTTCCAGATGCGATCATGCTAATTCTTCGGTAAACGGTTGACAGGAGGCCCGCACCCTTTGGCGCCCACGCGCTAATTCCCAGGAAAAACAACCCGGTTGCCAGCCCGGCCAGCCAGGCCAGAACAAACATGGCCGCGCATCCAACGGGATCGACCAAGTGTACGGGGTTAAACATGACATGGTAAATCGAAAGTAGCACTATCACACTGAGGGTCTGACGATATAACTCGGCCAAGGCCGCAGCCATAACCAAGACCAACGGTGTGAGCGGGCGGTGCTTCATGAGCGGATTTCCGATCTTATAGGCACTTGAAACCGCCCCGACACATTTCACATGAAGCATAAATGGACAAACGCCGGAAATGAGAAAAAGCATGAAATCTGCCCTTATGGGTGATGACCTCACGCCCAATATCACAAAGAACAGGCCGAAAACTGAAATAAAAACAACCGTCTGCATGATGCTGAGCAGCAGGCCGATCAACGCATTTCGATGCTCTTGCCTGAGATTGTAGACAGTTTGATGGTGGATCAATGCTAGAACGCTCGTAGTGGCGCCGACAAAGTTCCGATTTTTTTTGGTCGCAAACATTGAACTCGATCTTCCTTGAAATGACTACGATCACCACCTGCCAATGGGCCCAGAATACGTTTTTTCATGTCAATGTCGAGCCGAGTAGACAGCGGTACGGCGGATGGTTGCGCGTTCTGAGACGGCAAACCTCGCTATCAGACGATCACCAGAATCCAGACGTGATCGAGGCGTGGCGGTTCGGCCAAGAACCCCACCTAAATGATGGTTTGGGATCAGTGCGGGTTCTTGGCAGGCGTGGATAGCTCCGTGCCTTGTTAACTGCTGCGAGTAGGATTAACACCATCCCGCGGGGTAGGCGACATGTTGGGCCGCAAGTTGGGAGCGGACCGGCAGCCGATCGCGACGTTATTTCGCCACGGCGGAAAAGAGAACTGGCCAGTAGGCATTCCCAAGCGCGAGGTCAGAGCAGTGCTCGCCTCAGGGCTGAAAGCTACGGTTCGAACAATCGTTGGAGGATGGATGACTAAACGAGGAATCAGCATTAGAACGGTTCGCGGCGCATCGGCTTTCCCAGAAACAGGTGATCTTGATGCCTTTGACATGAACTTTTCTCTGCCACTCTTTGAGCCAATTGAGGATCAGATTCACAAAACCCAACAACTGGGAAAGCAGCCGCTTTGGGACGGTTATTCGGATTTGCAGCGCTATGGGCGTGATGTTGGGCCGAATGCAGAGCGGTCTGTGAAACAGGTGCGATCAACCCCGGAACTTTGCCGATTCTATGCGTGGCTTGTTACACAGAAGCGCCCTCAGGCGGTGCTGGAATTCGGAGCTGCTTTCGGGGTGAGTGGCATGTATTGGCTGGCGGGACTCGAAGCGAATCAATCGGGCCATCTATACAGCTTTGAGCCCAACGAGGTCTGGTTTGATATAGCTTGCGAAAATTTCGCCGCAGTCAGCTCGCGCGCAACATTCACAAATGGAACGTTTGAGGATGGCGTTAAGGATGTGCCGCGGCATGTGGACATCGCATTAATTGATGCGATTCACACACGAGATTTTGTTGTTTCACAATTCGCACTTGTAAAGCAGGTTGCTCGACCCGGGGCATTGATTATCTTTGATGACATCAATTTTTCCCGCGATATGCGGCGCTGTTGGCAGGAAGTGTCTTCCGATAGCGATTTGGCCGCCGTTTGGGAACTGAACGGCCGCGTGGGCATGATCGAACTTCCATCATAGGGGGCAGTTCCCAAGCTCATCTTTGATCTCCCTGTCATTGATGATGCGCGAAGTATGACGGCATGGATCGTCCATAGCGAGCGGCCACGGGAATTTTATGTTTGCTCCCCGTTAAAGCAGGATAAATTATCACGCATCCGCAAGCGAGATCATCGAGCGAAACTTCGCGCTGCCATCAGCCATGTCGGGCGATCTCTCAGGGAAGGTGAAATAGACTGAAACCAGAGCAGAGCTGCAAACCGGACATATTGAAAACCAGCTGAATGCTGGTCGGGGCGAGAGGATTCGAACCTCCGACCTACGGTACCCAAAACCGTCGCGCTACCAGGCTGCGCTACGCCCCGACGAACGTGCTTGTAGCCGATCATTTTGGCGGGGGAAAGAGCTAGCTGCACGGCCAAGCGGCGTTTGTCTGGTCCAGTTGCAAGGTTGCCATGGGCTGCCCTGTCACCAGGCCCAAGCGGGCAGCCTCGCCGCCACCGATCTCCAGGATCAGCTTTCTCTCGGGATTCGGATCATCGGCTGTGGCGCCGGGTATGGGGGTCTCATCGAGGGGCCGCGCATTAGGATGAATATGGCGAATCGTTCCGGTCGCATCCATGAAGATCAGATCGAGTGGGATGAATGTATTCCGCATCCAGAACGCAACCTGTCGCGGCCTGTCATAAACGAACAGCATGCCACTACCGGGGGCCAGGGTCTTGCGAAACATCAGGCCCTGCGCCCGCTCCGCAGGACTGTCGGCGATTTCGACGGTGAAATCGACGATTCCGCGATCCGTCAGGATCGCTACGCGATCATCTTTGCAAGCGAAAGAAGGTTCCGCTGCCGCAGGCAGGTAAAAGGCCAGCCAAGCGACAAGAAAACCCGCAAGCAGCCGTAATCCGGCTGATTTATTCGGCTGCACGCGACAGGACCCAGTCCCGCAGATCGTCATTCTGTTGCGTGGAACTGGGGAAAAGTTCAACATTCGTCGGCTGGATCGCCTTGTCCCAACTGGTCACCTGCGCGGCCATAAGCCCCCGCGGCCCTTCGACCACGCGCAGGCCGATGGCCTCGCCCAGAACCAGGTCGGAAAAACCGGAATGCCGCAGGACTTCGATGTGAACGAAGACATCGTCGGAATGGCCGAAGATATTCGCAAAGCCGAAGCCCTTGGCCTTGTCGAACCATTTCACGCGCGCGGGCTGTAGCGGGAGGGAATCGAGTTGCCGGATAATGTCGGCATCGAGATCCTCGATCGGCGGGGTGCCGTCACCTTCGGGCGGACTGATCTCGAGCACCTCGGTGGCTTGCAGGCCGCGCGCGGTAGACTGAACCTGCACGACGACACGCGAGTGATCCGCCACGGAACTGCGACCAAAATTGCGAAGCACATTGGCGTGCAGCAAGATATCGGCACCGCCGTCATCATTGACAATGAAACCGTATCCCTTGGTCGGGTCAAACCATTTGACCAAACCAGAAACAAGCATATTCTCCATCTCGTCCGTCTTCATATTCTACACCGTTTCCGCGACATTGGCAGGATTGTCGCACAGCCACTAGCACTACTTTGGCAGATTTTTCTCACCCGCTGCGATACGCCTTTCGCAATGAGGGCATCGAATAGGCGGTGGACGCTCCAGGATATCGAGGATTGCTTGCCTGACGGCTGGCATGGTTGGTTGTGGGGGTGGTCCCGGGACTCTTTTTCCCCCGTCCCGCAGCCTTGAGGCGGCGGGATTGGAGGAAGGCGTAGGCGATCATCGTCATCAGTGCGTGTCGGTGAAGACCCGTCCAGGACCGCCCCTCGAAATGATCGAGACCAAGCTCTTCCTTGAGTTGTTGATGCGCCTGTTCGCAGATCCATCGGGCCTTGACGGTAGCGGCGAGCGTCTTGAGGCAGGTGTCGGCTGGCAGGTTCGAGGCGTAATATTTCCGTTCGCCGGTCGCACGGCGTTCACCGATCAGCCAAACCTCCTCGTCACCAGGCATAGCCTGCACACGGCCATCCGCCATGCGATGCCGATAGCCATCGGCGATGCGGACACGGATTGCGGCGAACTGGCAATTCAACCTGCCTTTGGTCCCACGCCTCCAGCTGACCTTCCGCCATTTCTCGTCCTTCAGCATCTGTTCAGCGGAAACGGCCACGCGGTCGGGGAGGTGATATTTGCGGCGGCGACCGCGTCCCACCTCGGGAAAGACCAGCCCGACATCCGCCGGATAGACGTTCTGGCGCCGCGACAGGCCGACCGCCCATGCAAGGCCGCGCTCGCTCAGAGACTGGCGGAAAGGCCCGCCCGATCCGTAACCCGCATCGGCCAGCACACAGCCGAAGCGGACGCCCGCATCCCTCACCCGGTCAATCTCCTCGATGGCAATCTCAGGTTTACTCAGGGCCGCTCGCCGATATTCCGGCACCCGGGCTCGGGCCATGCGGTCGGGATCGTCGGTCCAGACTTCCGGTAGAAACAGCCGCAACCCCACCGCCACCGGCACCTCGCGCGACGCCAGTGTTACCGAGACCAGCGACTGGCAATTCGCGGTCTTGCCCAGCGAGGAGGCATATTGTGGCGCAACCCCAACCGAGCGTTCGCCCTTCTTCGGCAGACAGGTATCATCGATGACCAGAAAGGCCTCCGCGCCGCCAACCAGCCTGTCGGCCTCGGCCAGCAAGGCCGCTTCCAGCGGCGCGCTGTCCCAGACCCCGTCGGCGATGAAATGATGCAGTTGGTCATAGCTGACCGCCCTGTCCCGCTCGGCCATCGGCTGCACGCTCTTGCGATCACCCGGGCCGATCAACCCGGCAACATAGGCCGGACACATCCGCCCCCGCGTCTTGTGCCCAAGCCCCGCAATAAACGGTGCCAGCCATGTCTCCAGATCGTCCCGCCAGTTCTCCATAATCCGCCAGCCTCCCTCAAAGCTGGCTCCCTATGAATCACCCAAAACACCTCCCGTGAATCCGGAGATTGTCGTATCAGCAAAAATCTGCCAAAGTAGTGCTAGTTGCGCGCAACAGATATGGATTTCAGATTTCAAATGCGCGGCCAAGCTGTTTCAGCCTAACGCCATGTTTCGAAATCACGTTTCTACGGCTCTCGGCAGAAATCCGCATGTCATATTTCGTGGTTTAACCAATTTGGTCAAGTTCAGGGAGAAAGTCTGGTGATCGTCCAAGCGGTTTCTTGCTTGCGCCAGCAAAAACGATCATGCAGGCGAAACGCTCCATCTGCCCAGAATTCGATCTGGCTTGGCGCGATACGGAACCCTCCCCAGAAAGGCGGGCGGGGCGGATTGGTGCCGTGGACAAGTCCCTGTCTTGCCGTCGCGGCCATCAGGCTGGCACGGCTCTCGAGGGGTTGCGACTGCGCCGAGGCCCATGCCCCCAGCCTGCTTTGCAGGGCGCGGCTGGCGTAATAGGCATCGGCTTGCGGCCCGTCTTCGCGGGTGACGGTCCCGCGCACGCGGATCTGGCGGCGCAGCGATTTCCAGTGCATGACGAAGGCGGCCTGGCCGTTGACGGCGAGCTGTTGCCCCTTGGCGCTTTCGTAATTGGTGTAGAACACGAAGGAGCCGTCCAGCCCCGCGCCATCGATATCCTTCAGCAGCACCATGCGGATATCGGGCAACCCGTCGGCATCGGCGGTCGCAAGCGCGATCGCGTTCGGATCGTTCGGTTCGCTGGCCTCGGCCTCGGCCAGCCAGCTACGAATTATGGCAAACGGGTCATCCCCGGCAAAGATTCCATCACGATCGCCCATCTTCGCCTCCTTGCGCTTGATGCTGCCAGACCTTTGGCCTAAGCACGGAAGGCAATTTGAAACCGCGAGGGACGCCTCATGTCAAGCGAACATGCAAGCGGGCTGATGGCCGGAAAACGGGGTCTGATCATGGGCCTGGCCAATGATAAATCAATCGCATGGGGGATAGCCAAGGCCCTTGCGGCCGGGGGGGCAGAGCTCGCCTTCTCTTACCAGGGGGAGGCACTGAAGAAGCGCGTCGGCCCCCTGGCGGCGCAGCTCGGGTCCGAGATGGTGCTGCCATGCGATGTCGGTGACGAGGATTCCATCGATGCGCTGTTCGAGCAGTTGCAGAAGGAATGGGGCAAGCTGGACTTCCTGGTCCATGCCATCGGTTTCTCCGACAAGGAACAGTTGCGCGGCCGCTATGCAGAAACCACGCGCGACAATTTCCGGGCGACGATGGATATCTCGGTCTATTCCTTCACGGCGGTTGCCCGGCGCGCCGCGGCAATGATGCCCGACGGGGGCAGCATGGTAACGCTGACCTATTACGGAGCCGAGCGCGTCATGCCGCATTACAACGTGATGGGGGTCGCCAAGGCCGCGCTGGAGGCCAGTGTTCGTTACCTGGCGGAGGATTTCGGCAAGGACGGCATCCGCGTCAACGCGATTTCGGCCGGGCCGATCAAGACGCTGGCGGCCTCGGGGATCGGGGATTTCCGCTACATCATGAAGTGGAACGAGCTGAATTCTCCGCTACGCCGCAACGTGAACCAGCAGGATGTCGGCAATTCGGCGTTGTATCTGCTGTCTGACCTTGGTTCGGGCGTGACAGGCGAAACGCATCACGTCGATGCCGGTTATCACGTCGTCGGAATGAAAGCTGTTGACGCCCCGGATATCGCGGCGGTGAAGCGCGACTGATTCTCCGATTTCGGCGGTTGATGGGGGCTGTCTGCCCCCGTCGCCCGTTCCGGGCGCCTCCCCCGAGGATATTGGCATGAAGAAGAAGGAGCGCGTATAGCGCGATATTCGAGGGCGGGCCCAGCTTTCGTGGGTGCCGAGCCTGGTTTCATGATCCTGTCAGCAGCTCCTGCAAGACCAGCGCCATGACCTTGGCGCTGTCGGACATATCCTGCACGCCGATCCATTCATCCGGCTGATGGGCCAGATCCAGGACGCCGGGTCCATAGGCGATGCAGTTCTTCAGCTTGCCGATCCGGTCGATATGTTTCTGGTCATAGGTGCCGGGGCTGACGACATAGCCCGCCTCGCGCCCAAGGACATCCTGGATCGCGGCTGCGGTCGTGCGCACGACCGGGGCCTCCTTGTCGGTCATCGAGGGGATGACCTCGAAAAGATCGCGGATCTCGTAGCGAAAGCTGGGCCGTTGCGCCTTGACCCTTTCCATGAGCGCGGCGATCTCGGCCTTGACCTCGGCCAGGTCCTCTTCGATGAGGAAGCGGCGGTCGATCACGATGCGGCAGCGGTCGGGCACGCAAGGGGCGGGCAGGCCGGTATATTCCGCCGCCTGTTCCACCGCGCCGCCATGGATCGAGTTGATGTTCAGGGTCGAGGATCGCGCGCCCTCGGGGATCACCGGCATTTCCGTGTGTTTCCCGGCGAGCAAGGGCCATAGCGCGGCCTCCATCTCGGCCAGCACGGCACCCATGTGACGGACGGCGCAATCGCCCAGGAAGGGCATCGAGCCATGCGCGATGCGGCCATGGGTTTCGATCTCGGCCCACCAGACACCGCGATGGCCAAGGCAGATGCGGTCCTTGTGCAGCGGCTCGGGGATGATGACGTGATCGACATGGGTGAATGCTCCCTGTCCGGCCAGATGTGCAACGCCGCCATAGCCGCCGGATTCCTCGTCCGCGGTGGCGCTGATCTCGATGCTGCCGGCATGGTCGGGATAGGTTGCGACAAAAGCCTCGGCGGCGATGATACTGGCCGCCAGCCCGCCTTTCATGTCGCAGGCGCCACGGCCATAGATACGGTCGCCATCAAGTTCGGCCCCGAAAGGATCGCGGGTCCAGCCATGACCGACCTCGACCACATCGTGATGGCTGTTGAAATGCACGCAATCGCCCGGCTTCGCGCCCTGCCGCCGCGCCACGACGTTCCAGCGGGGGAATTCCTCGCAATCGCCGGGTGCGCCATGGGCGCGCACCAGCTCGCATCGCCATCCCTGCCGCGACATGCGCGCCTCGAGATATTCGCAGATGTCGCGGTAATGACGCCCCGGCGGGTTCAGCGTCGGAATGCGGATCAGCTCTTGCGTCAGCGTGACAAGCTGATCGCGGCGGTCGTCGATGGCATCTTTCAGGTGACTCATGCAGGCAAGGCTAGGCGCATGGCATTCCGGTGGCAATATGGCTCGTTCACTATCTGACCAACCCGCACTTGCGCATGGCGGCTGATGGCCTAAGATCCCCTCAAGTTGAATTGGGAGATTTGAGATGGCATCGCTGGAACAGCAGATTACCGACAGCCAGAGGCAGGTGGCACAGGCGCAGGGCAAGATCGCCGAGATGTCGCAGGTTCTGGACCGCGCGACGGGCAAGGCGGATGTAGAAGACCTGCCGCTTGATGTGGCCAATGCCACGCTGGCCGATGTTCATGCCCATACCGATGCGATGAACGCAAATATCGCCGAGCTGATCATGGGGTTGGATGACGTCACCTCGGGCTTTTCCAAGGATTTCGACGAGCTTCGCAGCAAGACCGGTTGGGAGAAATTCGTCGGTGTCTTCGCCAGCGGAAAATCCGAGGCGATGCGGCAGGAACGTCTGCGCGCCGCCAGCATCGACGACAAGCTGCAGGACCTGATCTCCAAATCCGACACGATCACCCGCTTGCTGGAAGGCCAGTTGGGATTGCTGAACGAGCAGAAGGAAAAGGTCGAGGCGAATCTGGGCCAGACCCTGACCGAACGCGAAGAGACGGTCGATACGCTGGAAAACCTGCGCGAGCGGATCGCGGCGATGGACCCCAAGCTGATCGAGCTGGAAAACAAGGTCGCCTCGACCACCGACGCCTCGGAGCGCACCGGATACGAGACCGAGCTGGCCAATGCCAACAAGGAGCATAACGCTCTGGTGCAAGAGGAACAGGTCGCGCTGGCCAAGTCGCAAACCCTGGAGCGTTATATCGAGGCCGGCAAGACCTGGGTGGATTCGCTGCAGAACCAGGCCGCGACACAGATGGTGCTGATCAACAAGCTGCAGACGGATACGCGGCAGCGCGTGGTGCTGTATGATGCCCTGACCAAGTCGCTCAAGACCGCGCAGCAGCAGGACGTGGCCCACCGCATCAACGAGATCGGCGTCAAGACCGACCAGGAGGCGCAGGCCGCCATGGCCGCCATCGGCACCGCCACCAATGACCGCATGGCCGACATGCTGGAAGCCCATGGCGATCACATGGTCTTCGCCCGCAAGGTACTGGAGGAGAAGGCCAAGGCCGACGAACGCTTTGCCCGCCGCTTTGCCCAGATCGTCGAGAAGCATGACAGCAACCTGTATGGTGGCTAGGCAGTGGCCGAAACGGGTAAACTTGACGCCGATCACCGACGCCTCGAGGACGAGGCAAGCGCGCGTGCTTTTTTCGACCAGACGCGCCGGATCGCCACCGTGCTGCCCGCCGCGCTGGCCGAGATGGTGCGTGACCGCCTGTTCAACCGGGTCGAGACGGATGTCATCGGGGGCTACCTTTCCGCGCTGAAGGCCAGCATCGACGCGCTGTCGATGAAATACCTGATTTCGGATCGGATCGATGGGCCGCTCCGGCAGCATGTCACGATAGATATCCATGAATCGGGCTTCCCGGTCTGGTCCGAGATCGCCCAGACCGCCGCCGATGCTGCCCAGGCTGACGAGGAACTGGCGCGCACGGCGGATACGCAGGCCATCAAGGACAGGATGATCCGCGAGATCGTCGGCGAATTGTCTATCCCGACCCGGTTGCAATACGCCATGTCGCAGCGGCTCTATTACGAGGCTCTTGCCAGAGGCGGGCTGTTCTGGCCGCAGATGCATCCGCAGGGCTTCTGGCTCTCGGGACAGGAGGGCGGGCGGCGGCGCTGGCTGCTGCATTGGGCTGTCTATGACAGCCAGCTCAACGTGCCGGTGCTGTACCTGATGGAGGTGGACGATACCGGCCGCCGCCCGCTGATCGAAGATGCCGGGCGCTGGCCCGAGGTGCGGGCGCATCTGTTGGCGCAGTCGGTCACCTCGCTGCAATTGCTGACCATCGCTCAGGGCTTTGACCACGATTTCGACCGGCTGCATCCGCATCGGCTGCGCCGCATCGTGCTTGGTCCGGTCTATTCGCAAAGCTTCACCGTGCAGGAGGGGCCGATCCGGCAGGTGCTGGAGAATGCGCGCGCTCCCAAGGGTGAAGATTGGGCGATGGCGATGACGGTCGAGGATTTGCGCGCCAAGGGAGCGACCGTCGAATCCAGCGGTTTCTTCAGCGTGGTCGAGCGTCAGGTCTTTCACCTCGATCCGCTGGACACGCATGGCGCGGGGCAGGGGGCGACCAGCGCCACCCGTGCGCTGATCCTGCCGCAACGGCCCTATCAGGCGCTGGTCTCGCTTGATCCGGCCGGCTTCCGGGAGATCCGCAAATACGTGCCGGGACCGGATGGCCGGGTGGTCGGATATCGCTGACACAGACAATTGAATGAATCAGGCAGGCATTGGTCGAGAGAGGATTGAATGGACGCGCGTAACGAGATGGAACTGCCCGAGGCCGAAATCCAGGGCCATTATCCCCAGGCCCTGTCGCTGCTGACCGGGTTCGAGCATGCGCCGCGCCTTGGCAAATCCGCCCCTGTGGCCCCGATTGAGCGTTCTCCGGGGATACGCACGACCCGGCGTTTCCGCTCGACCACGCCGGGGCTGGCGGGGCGATCCACGGCGCGGGGCGAGGGCACCCAGCTCTTGCAAAGGATCGAGGATGCCGATGGCGACGAATTGGCGACTCCCGCCGCCGCGACAGTAACCCGCGCCCTGCGCCGCGCGATTGCCATCGCGCTTGCCGTGGCCGACGAGGTTGCGGCGCGCTCGGGGGCGGCGGAGTTGAAACGCACCAACCTGGAAAGCCGCCTTCCCGCCGACCGGCATCGCGAATTTGCCGAGCTGCTGGCGGTCGAGTCGCTGGCGGCCCTGTCGGTCATGGCCAATGCGACGGCTTTCCTGCTGGCCGAACACACCGGATCTCATAGCATCGAGGGCGTGACCAGCGACGAGGTCTTGACCGACAACCCATTGGCCGCATTGCAAGGCGCTCTGTGGGAACTGGATCAGAACCTCGCGCGCCACGCACAGGATGACGAGACGCTGATCGCCACCATGCTGGCGTGGGCCGAGGCGCTGTCCGCTGCTGTTGCATCTCGTGGAGAGACGGCAGCGCGAGTCGGTGCTTTCACCGGTGCAAGTTGGCGCGTCGAGGCGGATGATTTCCCCATCGCGGGTTTTGCCCCGGCCACGAAATCCCGCGGTCCGGCCCTGACCATGGCCTTCAAGAAGCCCGAAGAGGTGATCGGCAACGCCATCGCCAAGCATCAGGCAATGCGGTTGGCGCGGATGGTCGTCGCCTATGATTTCGAGCGGATGAGCAACCCGTTCGTGGAACTGGGTGGCTTCGTCTTTACCTTCCTGGGCGATGGCCGCCCCGGCACCGGCAAGACCACGCTGATCCAGATGATGGCCGGGATGATCAATGATTACTGCGCGGTCGCTGGCTATCCCTTCCGCTATCGCAACCTGTCGGTGGACAATATCGACAGCTACCAGGGAAAATCCGGCCAGAACGCCCGTGCTTTCATCGACGCTGTGCTCGATCCCAAGGCGATCGGGTTCGGCACGATCGACGATATCGACCAGATCGCGGGCAAGCGCGGCGACCGGCAGTCTTCATCGGGCCAGCAGGAAATCACCGCCGTACTGATGGAGGCTTTCGCCGGTGCCTCGACGGTGGTGCGCGGCAACTGCACCTTCGGGATGTTCAGCAACCATGCCGAGAATATCGACGATGCCCTGCGCCAGCGCGCCGCTGCCCGCTTCCTGATCGACGGGCCGATCACGCAGGACGACTATATCGACATTCTTGCCCTGCTTCTGGGCAAGCGGCATCAGATCCCGGTGGGCGATCACGACCTGATGCGCGCGCAGGCGATGCAAAAGGCCGTCGCGGACAGCTATGCCGGCCATTCCCGCCCGGCCGAAGCCGGTCTTGCGCGCGTCTTCGACGAGGTGAGCCGCGATTTCGGCAAGCTGGAAACGCTGGCCGAACTGGGCAGCTACCTGCATGCCATCGCCCTGGCCGAGCCGCGTTTCACCGGCCGCGCGGTCAAGAACATCACCGATGCGGTCAAGGCACGCGCGATGGATTTCGACATGCCAGACGAATGGTTCGAGACGCCCGAGCCCTTCCTCCACCAGCCCTATGCGTGCAAGCTCGAGATGATCGAGGCCTTGCGCCAGCCGATCACGACAGAGATGGTCGTGCAGGAAATCAACCGCTATGCCGATAGCGAATGGCGCTATTCCGACAGCGCGGACGAGGCCGCCATCGAGGAAACCGTTCGCGGGATGGAGCGGATGGCAGAGGCCAAGCGGCGGTTTGCGGGGACGTGATGGGGTTGGCGGTGCTAGGAATCGGATTTATGGCGGTTGCGACCTTGGCCGATTATCTCGCGCACCGCTCGGTTGCCCTACGCTTTGCATCTTTTTTGTTTCTCATATTAGCGGCCACATTCGCCATGACCGCGAATCTGTGTCATCCCCGCTTTTTTCTTTCGTTCAACGAAGCGGGGCAATGCAGTGCGAGTGATTATCCATCAGAGGTTTTCGGAAGCTTTCTGTTGATATTCGTGGTTATTGCGCTTGTGGCCGTTGTTCTTGCGGCATTGATAAGAAGGGGCAGATCGTGAAACGCCTCATCGAAAAGGGCCTGATGTTCGGCAACCTGATCCGGGTGGATTCGGCGGCCTGGATCGGCCTGTATAATCGCGCGCTGAAAAAGCTGATAGGGCAAGAAACCGCCCTGACGGAATTCCATATCGACATCTCCGGTTATTCGCCCGAGATCGGCGACGAGCTTGGCGATATGGATTACCTCGCTCCGAAAGGGGGCAATCGGTATTTCGTCCTGCTCACGACCGAGCAGAAGACTGCGCCGATGCTGAATGCCGATCTGTCGGTCCTGCGCGACGTGCTGCGACGGTTCATCACGGAAAACGAGAGCCAGCTTTTCAGCCTGACCGCCCGCGACGCCGTCATCGGCGAGATCGACGATCAGGTCTGGCAGCTGCAAGGCCCCGCCGATCTGCCGGATATTCGCCGCCTTCGGGTCAGTGCCGATACCACCGGCAACCATGTGGCCGAAGCCGACAAGCTGACCGCGATGATCGAGCAATTCCGCTCTGATCCCGACGGCTGGTGGGACGATGTCCTGATCGCCCGGATGATCGGGCAGGCGAAGAAATCGGGCGATGTGCTGCGCCACCCGATCCGCCTCGAACATACGGATTTCGAGGTGCCGGATTTTTGGACCGACAGGTTCGGCGGCACCTATGTTATCCGCTCGACACGGGAACCGGCGGTGATCTTTGCCGACCCGGATCACGAGACCGAGGTGGAGGGGTTCCTGGCGTTAACGGTCTCGGACCGGCACGCGCTGGCTGCCTGGCTGGCGCGGAATGCCCTGGCCGAGCCGATCATCAATGCGCGTGGCGCCGATGCCGCCGCGATCTTGCGCCAGAAGATCGATTTCATTCTTGCTGATGCGGCGGTCTGGCTGTGCCTTGATACCGGTGATGGCACGCGGGCGGAACTGCGCCGCACCGCTGCCCGGATGGGGGACGATCTGCCTGCCGAGATCCGGGGATTGTCGGCACTGCAACGCTATGCGGAACAGGGAGGCGACTGGCCGGTGATCGATAGTGGCGATCCCGCCTATTTCCATGCGCTCCGGGCGACATCCGGCCCGGCCCGCGACCTGGTCAATCGGCTGCTCTCGGAACTTGCGCCCCAGGATGTGCGGCAATTGTTCATCACCCACAAGCCGCTCTTCTATCGTCTTTATCAGGACTGGCCGGACGCGAAACGCGCCTATGTCGCGAATATGCTGGCCCGCGAATATGCCATGGACAAGCAGGGCACGCGCGATGCCCTCTTTGGCCCGGAACCGGATATGGCAGAGCCGGACATGACCTCCTCCGCCTCTGGCCCATGGGGCATGCCGCGCGTCAGCTTGTCGAAAGGGGTGACCGGGCCCTGGGGCAGCGCTGCGGGAGGGGCAGGGTGATCAAGTTTTTCCGCCTGATTGTGATCGTGCTGGCGGTCGAGGCGCTGTTCTTCGTCCTGCTCCGCATCTATATCCGGTCACTCCGGTATGAAAAGCTGGAGGAAATCTGGGACGAACGCCATCCCGACAGGGCCGGAGACAGTCCGGCACGGGACGAGTTCGTGCGAAAATCGATGGTCGGTTACGAGAAATCGCTGAAGGTCAGGCTGACCTGGGCGGTTTTCATCATTCCGAACCTGGCGATCATGGGGATCGTCTATTGGGTGAACTGGCAGTAGGAGCCGCCGCATGTATTATATCAAGGTTGTCCTCGGGGTGCTGCTCGGAGTCGCGGTATTCATGTTTCTCGACTACGCGTTGCCGTCCAAGAACACGGTGCGGATCACCAATACCTATAACCGGCTGACCTCGGTCACCTCGTCCAACGCGATCTTCTATGCGTCCGAGGATACCGGCACGGTCGAGAACGCCTCGGGCCAGCGCGATGTCCGCTTCATCGACACGGTTCGGCCCGGCGGCAAGGTCTTCGTCTATCGCAACGAGGATACCGGTTGGATCTGGCCCCCCTATCTCAAATATGACAGCGCCAACCTGCATTCCGAGGCGACCAACCTGAAGTCCAGTGGCGCCGATCCGCAATGGGTCAGCGTCACCGCCTATGGATGGCGTATTCCGTGGCTGACTGCCTATCCGAACGCCATCGCCATCGACACGCTGTCCGGGCCAAATGAACGCCCCCGCAACTGGCCCGCCATGATCATCCTTGGCGTGCTTTTCCTGCTGCTTGTGCTGGCCTGGCGCATGTGGGCGCAATTCCGGCAACGCACGATCGATCCGGCGATCCAATCCGTCGATGACACATGGGACGATGCCACAGATCGCGTCAGTTCCGAGGTGGGCGAGGTCCGCGGCCGCTTCCGCCGCTGGTTTGACACGTTCAGGGGCAAGCCTCGCAAATGACGAGAAAGGGGCGCGGTGAAACTTCTCTCGCGCCCCTTCTTCTTCATCCAAATATCCCGGGGAGTCGCGCGGTACGCGCGGCGGGGCAGAGCCCCCTCAACGCCCCCGGATCCGCGGATCCATCGCGTCGCGCAGACCGTCACCGATATAGTTCACGCATAGCACCGTCAGCGAGATGAACACACCCGGCAGGATCACCCTGCTCGGATAAAGCACCATCTGGTCGACCGCATCATAGAGCAGCCGTCCCCATGTCGGGAAATCCGGCGGGAAACCCAGTCCCAGGAAGCTCAGCGCGCTCTCGGTGATGATCGCGGTGGCGATCCCCAGGGTCGCGGCGACCATGATCGGCGACAGGACATTGGGCAGGATATGCCGCAGGATCATCCGGCGCGGCGGCGTACCGATTGACCTGGCGGCCAGGATGAATTCGCGCTCTTTCAGCCCCAGCACATCGCCGCGCACGATCCGGGCCGATTGCATCCAGCTTGTCGCGCCGATGGCCGAGACGATCAGCATGAAGATGCCCATGGCCGGGCCGAAGGATTGCGAGAGCGGTTCGCGGAACAGCGTCACCATCAAGAGCAGCAGGGGCAGCAAGGGCAGTGCCAGGAACAGTTCCGTCAACCGCATCAGCGGCGCGTCGAGCCGGCGAAAATAGCCCGACAGAACCCCGATCGTGCTGCCCAGGAAGATGGCGATCAGCATCGCCGTCAGCCCCACCGCGATCGAGACGCGTCCGCCCGCCATCAGCCGGGCCAGCATGTCGCGGCCCAGCTGGTCCGTGCCCAGGGGGTGGTCGATGGAAAAGCCGCTATTGCGGGCGCGGATATCGACATAGGTCGGATCGAGCGTCCAGATCCACGGCCCGATCGATACGAAAAGCAGCACCCCGACAAACAGCACCAGCGCTACCATGGCACCCCGGTGGCTGCGGAATTGCCGCCAGACATCGCGCCACTGGCTGCGGGTCTCGCCACCGGCGACCTGTGGATCGTCGGGTGGCAGGGCGCTTGTCGCGGCGGCTGCCCCGGCGGTTTCCTCGATCAGTTCGTCGGTATTCATCCGTTGCTGGCGTTCTGTCTCAGTCATAGCGAATCCTCGGGTCCAGCACGCCATAGAGAACATCGGCAATCAGCGTGAATGTGACGATCAGGATGGCGAAGATGAAGGTGAGCGTCAGCACCATCGGGATGTCATTGGCGTGGATGGCCGAGATCAGCAACTGTCCCAACCCGTTCACCTTGAACACCTGCTCGGTGATGATCGCGCCGCCGAACACCGTGGGCAGCCCCAATGCGATGACCGTCACCACCGGGATGAGGCTGTTGCGCAGAACGTGTTTCAGCACAACCTTGCGTTCTCCCAATCCCTTGGCGCGGGCGGTCCGGACATAGTCCTGCCCCAGATTGTCCAGCATAGAGGCCCGCATGAAACGGCTGATCTGCGCGGCGTTATACAGTGCCAGCACCGTCACCGGCATGATCATCTGCCGCACCTGCACCATGACGCTATCCCAATCCTGCACCTCATGCGTCGTGTCGTAGACCGAGGGGAACCATTGCAGCTTGACCCCGAAGATGATGATCAGCACCACCCCGGTAAAGAAGGTCGGCATCGAGAAACCGACCATCGAGATGAAGGTGCCGAGCTGGTCGAACCAGCTATATTGCTTGTAGGCCGACAGGATGCCGATCGGGATCGCGATCATCACGCCGACGATATAGGACATGCCCACCACGGTCAGCGTCTGCGGCATGCGCTGCACGATCACGTCAAAGACCGGGCTGCGCGACTGGAAGCTGATGACCCGCTGCATCCCGTCACTGAAATAGGTGCCCAGCAACTGGTCGGTCCAGAACAGCGGCTCGACCCAGAAAAACTGCTTCAGCCACAACACGTAGCGGATATACCACGGCCGGCCGAGGCCAAGCGCCTCGCGCATCTTTTCCTTGACCTCTGGAGGGACGGTCAGCGGCACATCGCCCAGGGGGTCGCCGGGCGAGGCCTCCAAGAGCAGAAAGATCACCAGCGAAATGAACAGCAGGGTCGGGATCGCCAGCAATACTCGGCGGATCGTGAAATTCAGCATCCGGAACCTCTTTGACGCGTCAGGATGGACCCGGCCCGGCCGCTAGCGGCCGGGCCGGATTGCGATCATTCTTCGACGCGATGCCAATCGGCGACGTTCCAGAATTCGCTGTCCCAGGCATTCATGTGAACGCCGCCGAGCCGGTTCGAACTGACCGAGACACGGCCGCGCGCGATCAGCGGCAGATGGGTCATCGAATCACGGGTGATCATCAGGTTCATCTTCCGGGCAAGTTCCGCCCGCGCCTCGGTGCCCGCGGTCTGCGACATCTCTTCGATCAGCGCCTCGTATTCCTCGTTGCAGTAGCGGACATTGTTCTCGCCCTGCCACTGGTTCTCGGGGCTGGGGATCTGATCGCAGGCCCGCTCGGCCAGGTAGCTTCCCGGATCGGTGCCGTCATAGACATCGGTGTACATCTGGACATCGGCATAGAACTTGACGATCGTGTCGGGCGAGCCGGGATCGCCGCCGAAATAGACGCTGGCATCGACGGTCTTCAACTCGGTCTCGACTCCGATCTCGGACCACCACTGCTTGATCAGCGCCTGGAAATCCTGACGCACCGCGTTGACAGAGGTCTGGAACAACAATTTCAGTTTCCTGCCATCCTTCTCGCGTACGCCATCGCCGCCGACAGTCCAGCCCGCCTCGTCCAGCAGGGCCTTGGCGCCCTCGATATCCTGCGTCAGGCAATCAGGGTTGTCGGATGCGAAGATCTCGGGGGCGGGGACCATGTTGCAGGTCGCCTTGCCGGTCTCGCCATAGCCGATCTCGTTCAGAAGCTGCCGGTCGATGGCCATGGACAGCGCCTGACGGACCTTGAGATCCGACAGGATGGGGTGGGGATGATCCACCGTCGCCCGCTCGCCCTCGGGCAGGTCCGGCGAGGGATCGGTGAGGTTCAGTTGCAGATGTTCGACCGTGGCGCCGAAATCGACTTCGAGCTTGCCCATGCCCGCGGCCAGCATGCCCTCCAGCACATCGGGCGCAAGCTGGATATTCCAGGCGTAGTCGTATTCGCCGGTCTCCAGCACCGCCCGCGCCGCCGCCGTCGAATCGCCACCGCCCTTCAGGGTGACATTTGCGAATGCCGGCAGTTCCGCGTCGCGATATTCGGGGTTCGCCTCCAGCGTCACCACGTCATTGGTCTTGAAATCGACCGCCCGGAAGGGGCCCGTGCCGATCGGGCCGAAATTCTCGTCGGTACAGGTCGCGGCCTTCGCCCCGGTGCAATTCTCGAATTGTGCCTTTTGAATGACCGGGGCCTGCGCACCCACGAAAGCGTCGTAAGGATGTGGGCGTGGGCCGTCAAAGGTGATCTTGACGGTTTGGGGGTCGATCGCCTCGACATTCTTCACGCCGGTGAACTTGGCCGATTGCGCGCAGCCGCCTTCGTCATTCATGCAGTAATCGGCGGTGAATTTCACGTCCTCCGCGGTCAGCGGCGTGCCGTCCGACCAGGTCACCCCTTCCTTTATGGTCCAGGTGATCGAAGTCAGATCTTCGGATATCCCGCCATTCTCGACAGTGGGAATCTCGGCCGCGAGGCGCGGGACGATCTCGCCATCCGGTGCGAAAGTGGCCAGTGGTTCGAGGATCAGCGACGAGGCCAGCATGTCCTTGGTGCCGGTCGAAAGATAGACATTCAGCGTGGACGGAGCTTGCCAGAGCAGCAATTTCAGCTCTCCATCCGAGCCGCGTTCGGCGAATGCGGGTGCGGCTGCCAGTGCCACGGCTGTCGCGGCGCCTGTCAGCAGGCCGGTCTTGAGTGTCTTGATGGACATCGAATTTCCCTTCCCGTTGCAATCTCGCGGATTCTCCCGCCTGGCGGGGCCGCTTTCCGTTTCGGCCATGCCCGCCACAGGGGCGGGCATGGCCGTGATTCCAGAGGCTTATTCCTCGACGCGGTGCCAGTCCTGAACGTTCCACAACTCGGTATCCCAGGCATTCAACTGAACGCCGCCCAGCGAGTTGCTGACGGCCGAGGCAGTGCCGCGATAGACCAGCGGGATGATCGAGTGGGTATCTTTGGTCAGCATTTCGTTGAGTTTCTGACCCAGCTTGCCGCGCTCTTCCATACCGGTGGTATGGCCCAGTTCTGCGACTAGCTTGTCATATTCCTCGTCGCAGAAGCGGACGATATTTTCGCCCTGCCACTGGTTATCCGGACCCGGAGCCTTTTCGCATGTGAACTTGGCCAGATAGGGCTCGGGATTGTTGCCTTCGAAATTATTGGCATACATCTCGATATCGGCATGGAACTTCTGCAGCGTGTCGGGCGAGCCCGCGTCAGCGCCAAAGAACACCGACGCGTCAATGGTTTTCAGTTCGGTTTCCACGCCAATCTCGGACCACCACTGCTTGATCAACGCCTGGAAATCCTGACGCACGGCGTTGACCGAAGTCTGGTAGACCATCGACAGCCTTACGCCGTCCTTTTCCCGCACACCGTCACCGCCCGGAACCCAACCGGCTTCATCGAGCAGTTTCTTCGCGCCCTCGATATCCTGCGTCATGCAATCTGTATTGGGCGAGGCCCATGCTTCCGGCGCGGGGACGAGGTTGCAGGTCGGTTTGCCTGCTGTGCCGTATCCGATCTCGACCAGCAATTCGCGGTCGATGGCCATCGAAAGCGCCTTGCGCACGGCCGGATCGGTCAGAAAGGGATGCGGGTGCTGGGTCGTTGAGCGCTCACCGTCGGGCAGGCTCGAGGAGGGATCTGTCAGATTAACCATCAACCGTTCGACAAGGCTGCCGAACGCGGAGTGGACCTTGCCCTTGTCCGCTGCTTCCATTCCCGCGATCACATCAGGCGCAAGCTGGGTGTTCCACGCATAGTCAAATTCACCGGTTTCCAGTACCGAGCGTGCTGCTGCTGCGGCATCGCCGCCACCTTTCATGGTCAGTTTGGCGAAAGCCGGCTTCTCGGGATCGCGATATTCGGGATTGGCCTCGAACTCGATCACGTCATTGGTTTTGAATGAAGCGACTCGGAACGGCCCGGTCCCGATCGGGTTGAAGTTTTCCTCGGTGCAGGTGGGCGCGGCCGCGCCAAGGCATTTCTCGAACTGCGCCTTCTGGATGATCGTCGATTGTCCGCCGACGAAGGCCGAGTAAGGGTCGGGGCGCGGCTCGGTGAAGCTGACTTTGACGGTCAGGTCGTCGACTGCCTCGACCGACTCGATACCTTCATATTTCGCCAGCTGTGCGCAACCCCCTTCGGGATGCATGCAGTATTCGGCCGTGAAGACCACGTCTGCCGAGGTGAACGGCGTCCCGTCAGACCATTTCAAGCCCTCTTTCAGCTTCCATGTAATGGTTTTCAGATCTTCGGAGATGCCGCCGTTTTCAAGAGTGGGGATTTCTTCTGCGAGTTCAGGGAACAACGTGCCGTCGGGCTGGAAGCCGGCCAAAGGCTCCAGCACCATGCTGGCGGCGATGATGTCCTTGGTTCCGCTGGACAGGTACATGTTCATCGTCGATGGCGCCTGCCACATGATGACATTCACCTCTCCGTCGCTGCCGCGCTCGGCCATGGCAGCAGGGGCCAGGGCCATCGATGCGGCGGCGCACATCAGCAAGGTCTTCAGTTTCATGACATTCTCCCGTTGGATGAAACAGCCGCACGGGTCGAAGCCATATGAAATGGTAATCCATTGTTCGGATTGGTTTTCTCATTTCCTGTCCCGTATTGTCCGGGTCTTTGTTATGGTACCGTTTCCCTGCGGAATGTTTGCAGTTTCAAACAATCCACCCCGCGATGGCAAGCCCTATCCACATCCTCGGGATGAAAGTTTCGGCTTTGACATTCTTTCACCTGCCGCTAGCCTCCATCCGGGACAGATGATCGGGGGCTTATGATGCTGGACCAGAAACCGCTTGTTTCCTTTGAGAACCTTCGGGTCGAGTTCGAGACGAATGACGGCACCGTGGTGGGCGTCAAGGATATCAGCTTCAACATCAAGCCCGGCGAATGCGTCTGCGTCGTGGGCGAATCGGGCTCGGGCAAGTCGGTCAGCTCGCTTTCGCTGATGCGGCTGGTCGAATTCGGCGGCGGAACGATCACCAATGGCCAGCTCATGTTCGATCCCGGCGACGGCAAGCCCATCGACCTTGCCACACAGGGCGCCCCCGTCATGCGCGACATTCGCGGCAACCGGATCGGGATGATTTTCCAGGAGCCGATGACCGCGCTGAACCCCGTTTTCACGGTCGGCGACCAGCTGACCGAGGGGCTGATCGAGCATCGCGGGTTGAACACGTCCCAGGCACGCGCCCGCGCGCTGGAAATCCTCAAGCAGGTTCGCATCCCCGAGCCCGAGCGGCGCCTCGATCAATATCCCCATGAATTGTCGGGCGGCATGCGCCAGCGTGTCGTCATCGCCATCGCCATGGCCTGCGAACCCAGCCTGTTGATCTGCGACGAGCCGACGACCGCGCTGGACGTCACCATCCAGGCCGAGATCCTCGCCCTGATCGACCGGCTCAAGCGCGAAAAGCAGATTGCCGTATTATTCATCACCCACGACATGGCCGTGGTCGCGCAGATGGCAGATCGTGTCGTCGTCATGTATCGCGGCGACAAGGTCGAGGAGGGGCCGGTCGAGCAGATCTTCGAGTCACCGCGCGAGGATTACACGAAGATGCTGCTGGCCGCCGTGCCGCGCTTGGGCGAGATGACCGGCAAGCCCGCCCCCGAACGTCTGCGGTTGATGCATGACGGTAGTCTGGGTGAACCCGAATCGATCATCGTGAAGGACCCCAAGCCGCTGCTGAGGGTTGAAAACCTCGTTACCCGTTTCTCCGTCAAGGGTGGGGTGCTGCGCCGCGTTGTCGCCAATGTGCACGCGGTCGAGGATGTCTCCTTCACCATCAATTCCGGCGAAACCATGTCGCTGGTGGGCGAATCCGGTTGCGGGAAATCCACCTGCGGTCGTTCGATCCTGCGCCTGGTCGAACCGGAATCGGGCAAGGTGTCCATCGACGGCACCGATATCCTGGCGCTGTCGCAATCGGGCCTGCGCAAGGCCCGCCGCGACATGCAGATGATCTTCCAGGATCCCTTTGCCAGCCTCGACCCGCATATGAAGCTTTATGACCAAGTGGCTGAGCCGATGCAGAATTTCGGTATCGGCAGCCGGTCCGAACGCGAGGACCGCATCGCCGCCCTGTTCGACCGGGTGGAACTGCCGCGCAGCTTCATGCGCCGCTATCCGCACGAGATGTCGGGCGGCCAGCGACAGCGGATTGCCATCGCCCGCGCGCTGGCGCTGAACCCCAAGCTGATCATCGCGGACGAGGCCGTGTCGGCTCTGGATGTCTCGGTGCAGGCGCAGGTGCTGAACCTGCTGATGGAATTGCAGCAGGATCTGGGTATCTCGATGCTGTTCATCAGCCATGACATGGCGGTGGTCGAACGGGTCAGCCATCACGTCGGGGTCATGTATCTGGGCCGAATCGTCGAGATGGGAACCCGTCAACAGGTCTTCGAGAATCCGCAGCACAGCTATACCAAGCAGTTGATGCTGGCCGTTCCGGTCGCCGATCCCCGGCAGAAGAAGATCAGCGACGACCTGAATTTCAGCCCGATTCCCTCGCCGATGCATCCGGTCGATTACCAGCCCAAGCCCTCGGTCTATCAAGAGGTCGCGCCAGGCCATCGCGTGCTGGTCGATCCGGTGACCCATTCGTGAGGGCCGATCCTCCTATCGCTCCGGGCGGCGCGCCGCAATTCCGCGCCGATCTGCCCGAGGCCGCGGATGTGGTCGTTATCGGTGGCGGCATCGCGGGCGTGACTACGGCGCTTTACCTTGCCCGCGACGGATTGTCGGTGGTGCTATGCGAAAAGGGACTGATCGCGGGCGAGCAATCTTCTCGCAACTGGGGCTGGGTCCGGGCGCAGGGCCGGGACGAGGCGGAACTGCCGATCATGATGATGGCCCGTCAGCAATGGCGGGGACTGGCGCAGGAGATCGGCGAGGAACTGGGCCTGACGACCTGCGGGGTCAGCTATCTCGCCTCCGACGAGGCGGCGCTGGCGCGATACGAGGCATGGCTGACAATAGCCCATGCCCATGGCCTGGACAGCCGGATCATGGGGCGGGCGGAACTGGACGGGCTGCTGCCCAATGATGCGGGCTGGCAGGGCGCGCTGGTCACGCCCTCGGATATGCGCGCCGAACCGGGTGTCGCCGTTCCGGCCATCGCGAGATTGGCGGTGGGCGAGGGTGTCACGATCCGGGAACATTGCGCGGTCCGGGCGCTGGATATCTCGGCCGGTCATGTCTCCGGCGTGATCACCGAGGACGGTCCCGTCCGCGCAGATCGCGTGCTGCTCGCCGGAGGGGCGTGGTCGGGATTGTTCGCGGGCAATGCCGGGATATCCCTGCCGCAGCTTTCGGTTCGCGCCACCGTGGCCGCGACCGAACCGCTTCCCGAATTCTGGAGCGGCGCGGCCGCCGATTCCAAGTTCGCCTTCCGCCGCCGTGCCGATGGTGGCTATACGCTGGCCCCCGGCACCACGCATGATTTCTGGATCGGTCCCGCCGCTTTCCGCCACTCGCGCAGCTACCTGCCGCTGATCCGCCGCGACCTGAGCCAGACCCGGCTGCAAATTCGTGCCCCGAAAGGCTATCCGGACGCATGGGGGACACCGCGCCGATGGTCTGCCGACCGCGCCTCGCCCTTCGAGGCGATGCGGATGCTCAACCCGGAGCCCAACGCCACCGCGCTGGCCCGGCTGCAAGAGGATTTCGCGGCGACATTTCCGGCGATAGGACGCCCCCGCTTGCGGGCAGCATGGGCGGGGATGATCGACACTACGCCCGACCAGGTGCCGGTGCTGGATGAAACCACGATCCGGGGTTTCTTCATCGCCACGGGCCTGTCCGGCCATGGTTTCGGCATCGGGCCCGGAGTGGGGCGGGTCATGGCCGATCTGATCCGCGGCGGAGAATCCGGCTTCGACCTGGAGCGTTTCCGCTTCGCACGATTCTCGGATGGCTCGCCGGTCACGCTCGGCCCCGAATTGTGATCCACCGGCACCCCTTCGGCCCCTTGCAGACTCTGCACAAAGTCCGCATCCTGTGCGGCGAAGGAGAACATCATGCCAGTCAAGAACCGCTTTGCAGAGCTTTTGCCCGAAATCACCGCGTGGCGACGCGATTTCCATGAACATCCCGAATTGCTTTACGACGTCCACCGCACCGCCGGAAAGGTCGCGGATTTGCTGCGCGAGTTCGGCTGCGACGAGGTGACCGAAGGCATCGGCCAGACCGGCGTCGTCGGCGTCATCAAGGGCAAGACCGACAGCAAGGGGCGGGTGATCGGCCTGCGCGCCGATATGGACGCCCTGCCGATCAATGAGCAGACCGGGGTGGAATACGCCTCGAAAACGCCGGGCAAAATGCATGCCTGCGGGCATGACGGCCATACGGCGATGCTGTTGGGTGCGGCGCGATACCTGGCCGAGACGCGCAATTTCGACGGCACCGCGGTGGTCGTCTTCCAGCCCGCCGAAGAGGGTGGCGCGGGTGGCGACGCGATGATCAAGGACGGGTTGGCCGAACGTTGGGGAATCCAGGAATTCTATGGCATGCATAACATGCCGGGCATTCCCGTCGGTGAATTCGCGATCCGTCCCGGTGCGATGATGGCCGCCGCCGATCAGTTCGACATCACCGTGACCGGCAAGGGCGGCCATGCCGCCAAGCCGCATGAATGCATCGACACGACCCTGACCGCATCCCAGATCATCGTGGCGCTGCAATCCGTCGTGGCGCGTAATATCGATCCGCTGAAGAACGCGGTGATCTCGGTCTGCGTCGTCTCGACCGACTCGACGGCGCATAACGTCATTCCGCAGGTGGTCGAACTGAAAGGTACCGCGCGCAGCCTTGCCCCTGAGGTCCGCGACCAGCTGGAAGAGGGGATCAAGCGCGTCGCGACCAATGTCGCCGCCGCCATGGGAGCCAGCGTCGAGATCGATTACCATCGTGGCTACCCGGTGACGATGAACAACGAAGAAGCGACGGTCTGGGCTGCCGATGTGGCGCGCGAGATCGCCGGAGACGTGGATCTGACCATGCAGCCGATGATGGGCGGCGAAGATTTCAGCTACATGCTGAACGAGCGTCCCGGCGCCTATATCTTCGTTGGCAATGGGGACACGGCGATGGTTCATCACCCGGCCTATAACTTCAACGACGATGCGATCCCGGCCGGTTCGAGCTGGTATGCCGGGATGGTCGAGACGCGGATGCCCGCCGCCTGAGATGGCGGTGGGATCGCGTCCCGCGACAGCCGGGGGCGCTTCGCCCCCCGGCACCCCCCGAGGATATTTGCATGAAGAAGAAAATGCGCGGGATCACGATTTTCGCTGAGCTCGGGCCGTCATGGTGGCCGGATCATGTCCTATCCGGGTATCGCCTCGCGCAGCCAGCCATCGGCATATTCGACCAGCGCGCAGCCTGCGAACCGGGTCAGCCGGTCGAGTTCCGCCTCCAGCCGGGCAAGACGGGCCTTGCCCATCCGCAGGCCGGGTTCGGGCCAGAAGGCGCGGACGGAAAGGCAATCGGAATCGCGCAGGGCCTTGGCATCGAGACGGCCGATCAGGCGCGCGCCTTCCATGACGGGAAAGACATAATAGCCGTATTCGCGCTTGGCCTCGGGGACGAAGATCTCGATCCGGTAGCGGAAACCGAATAACCGCTCGGTGCGCTTGCGGTCGCGCAGGGCGGGGTCGAAGGGCGACAGGATGCGGATGCGGCCCGAGGGTGGTTCGGCGATGAGCCCGGCTGTTTCGGCCATCCCGGGGCGGGCATAGGCGCGGTAGGCGCGGCCATCCGCCGCTTCGATCCGACCTTCGACCAGCCGTCCGGCCGCCATTTCGACAAGGCACCAGTCGCGGGCTTCCGCCGGGGAAAACAGGTCCCAGAATGCCGCGATCTCGCCATGAGTGGCAAAGCCGAGCCGGTCCAGCGCTGCGTTGCAGGCCCAATCCAGCGTCTGGTCCGAAGGGGCGGGCCCGCGATGCGTTTCGGGGATCACCTTCTCGGTGAGATCGTAGAACTTGCGGAACCCCTCGCGCCGGGCGATGGCCAGATCGCCGCCGCGCCACAGGAATTCCAGTGCCGCCTTTGCGGGCTGCCATTCCCACCAGCCACCACCATTCCCGGCCTTGCCGTCGCCGGCCTCGCCCGCCGTCAGCGGCCCCGCGTGGGCGATCCGCGACAGGACGTCGTCGCATTCGCCCAGGAAGGCGTCTCCCTGCCATTTCGGCCAGCGCTCTTCCATCCGCTTGCGGCTGCGGCGGAATTTCTCGTGCCAATAGGGAAAGAACCGGGTCGGGATGATCGCGGCGTCATGGGTCCAGTTCTCGAACAGGCTGCGTTCACGCTCCAGCAGCCGCGACAGGGTGGCGGGGCGATAGCGCTGCCTGCGCGACCACAAGATCATGTGATGGGCGCGGGCGACGGTCTGCACGCTGTCGACTTGCACGAATCCCAAGCGTTCGATCAAAGCTTGGATCTCGTTCGGCCCGGCGGGGCCGGTCGGCGGTTCGGCAAGGGCGTGACGGTCGAGAAAGACCCGCCGCGCCGTCGCATTGTCGAGATGAAAACCGGTCATGACACAGCGATAGCGCGAGCTGCCCACAGCGGCAATCCATTCTGCGCGGTTCCTACTCCCCGAGCAGCGAAACCGCACGCCGGACCGCTGCGGCATAACCCTCGATGCCGAGGCCCGCGATCACCCCGTCGGCGCGCAGCGAGACATAGGAATGGTGGCGGAAGGGCTCGCGCTTGTGGACCTGGCTGATATGGACCTCGAAGACCGGGCCGTCGAAGCTATTCAGCGCGTCCAGCACCGCGACCGATGTATGGGTCAGCGCGGCGGGGTTGATGACGATGGCGGCTGCTTTTTCACGCGCCTCGTGGATCCAGTCGACGATCTGGCCTTCCCAGTTCGATTGCAGGCAACGGATCTCGTGCCCGCCCGCCGCGTCACGGCACAGCAACTCGACATCTTCCAGCGTCTCGCGCCCGTAGATCTCGGGCTGGCGCTTGCCCAGCAGGTTCAGGTTCGGCCCGTTCAGCACATAGATGATCGCCATTGTCGTTCTCCGCCCCGGTTTCGCCTTGCCCGTCAGTCTGCCCCGAAAAGATCGCGTGTAAAGACCTTGTCGGCCACATCGGCAAGATCCTCGGTCCGGCGATTGGCCAGGATCAGGTCCGCTTCGGCCTTGAAGGTGCCCAGGTCGCGGATGACACGGCTATTGAAGAACAGGTCGTCCTTCAGCACCGGTTCGTACACGATCACCTCGATCCCCTTGGCCTTGATCCGTTTCATGATCCCCTGGATCGAACTGTCGCGGAAATTATCCGAGCCCGCCTTCATCACCAGCCGGTAGATCCCGACCACGCGCGGTTTGCGCGCGACGATCCGTTCCGAGATGAAATCCTTGCGCGTCGTGTTCGACTGCACGATGGCCGAGATCAGGTTCTGTGGCACGTCCTCGTAATTGGCCAGCAACTGCCTGGTGTCCTTGGGCAGGCAATAGCCGCCGTAACCGAAGCTGGGATTGTTGTAGTGATCGCCGATGCGCGGATCGAGGCTGACGCCGGTGATGATCTCATGCGTGCTCAGCCCGTGCTGCAGGGCATAGCTGTCCAATTCGTTGAAATAGGCGACGCGCAGGGCGAGATAGGTGTTCGAGAACAGCTTGATCGCCTCGGCCTCGACCGGGCCGGTGAACAGCACCGGCATGTCCTTGCGGATCGCCCCCTCGACCATCAGATCGGCAAAGCGATGCGCGGCCTCGCCATGATCCCCGATCACGATGCGCGAGGGATGCAGGTTATCGTATAGCGCCCGGCCTTCGCGCAGGAATTCGGGGGCAAAGATGATGCCGTCGAAGCCGGTCTCGTCCCGTATCCGTGTCACGAAGCCAACCGGCACGGTGGATTTGACGATGATCGTCGCTTCGGGGGCGATCCGGCGCGCATCGGCGATGACCGCCTCGACCGTCGAGGTGTCGAAGCGGTTCGTGCGCGGGTCATAATTGGTCGGGGTTGCCACGACCACGAATTCGACCCCCTCCAATGCTTCCCGCGCATCGGTGGTGGCCGTCAGCTGCAAGGGCTTTTCGGCCATGAATTCGGAGATCTCGTTGTCCTCGATGGGCGAGCGGCGTGCATTGACCATCTCGACCCGCGTCGTATCGATATCGAAGGCGCGCAACTCGTGGTTCTGGGCAAGCAGGACGGCATTCGACAGCCCGACATAGCCAAGCCCGGCAACGGCGATCGGAATGTTCTGGCGCGGTGGCATGGCGGTTTCCCGGATTGATCGGATGGCAAGACGTTCCAGCCGGTTTAGGCATTGCGCCGGGTGCTGTCCAGTAACGGCTCAGCGCGGGATGCTGGTCGCGAGGACGCCGTCGGCGCCGCGAAGTTCCAGCACCGGCTGTCCCTGCGGGTCACAGCGCAACAACAGGCAGGCATCCGCCATCGGCTTTTCCGGCGCGGCCTGCTGCCACAAGGCAGTCCCGTCCGGTGTGAAACAGGCAAGCCTGCCGTTGGGGGGCAGAACCAGGCGCCCGGGACGGTCCGGCGCCGGGGACCAGAGGGTTTTTCCATCCGCACCGGTCAATGCGATGCCGTGATCGGGATCATTGACCAGCCGCGCAGCGCCATCCGCGGCGGACAGGGACTGCCCGGGGTTCAACACCGGGTTCAGGCGGCTGTCCAATCGGTCGGCAGAGCTGCACTCGCCCGCCAGGCTGCGCCGGATCATCGCGCGTAGCGTGGCCGCGTTCCAGCCGTGATATTCCGCGGCGGCGGACAGGATCATGGTCTTGGCGAATGCCGCCATCGGGGTCATGTCACCCGCGCTGATCGCTCCGGCCTCGGCCATCCATGCGCCTGCCGCGTAATGGAACTCCCCGACCTGCCCGCCGATGACGCGGGTGCCATCCACCACCACCACCCCGGCCTGCGTGGCGGCCTTCAGTGCCTTGCAGATTGCCCCTTGGCTGGCATCATCGGTATCGCCCGAAGGAAAATTCCCCTCGCCATAGGATTCCAGCACGATCCCCCTGATCCCGGCTGCGACGGCATCCCCGATCATGCGGGCAAGGGGGCTGTCCCCCTGGAAGCGCGTCGGAAAGGCATTCAGCTGGATCACCGGATGCCTGTCCATCGCGGCGTCGATGGCGCTTAGCCGCTCGTGCGCCATCCGCCGCGCCTCCGGATCGTCCAGCGACAGATGCGGCGCGGCGGGGCCGGGCAGGGCGGTGGCATGACCGTGCCAGGCCTCGATCCCGGTCTCGGCCAGCGGCGGCAGATGCGGCGACTCGAAGGCGGCGAAGCGCGTGGTCGAGACCTTGACCGCCCGGTTGCCGCGCAGCAGCTTGCCATCGAAGAACAGCGCCAGTTCGGGGATGCGCAACCGGGCACAGGCCAGCGCCCCGCAGAAATTGGCGAAGGCGTCGCTGCCCGCGTTCAGGACCAGCCCCTCGGGCGTGTCCCGGAACATCGGCAGTTGCGCCCCGGTCAGGATCACCGGCTTGGACAGGACGGCACGGCCGAAACCGTATTCGTCCGTGACGTTCAGCAGAAGCGGCAGGGCCGCGCCGGTGAAATCCATCGTATCGGTGCCATGCAGGATCACGAAACCGTCGTGATCGGCATAGGCATTCAGCACCGCATCCGCGATCCGGCACCAGTCGCGGGGCTGCAGATTGGTGCTGTCCAGCGCGCCCGTGCCATGATCGGAAAAGCGCAGGGAATTGTCGAAATGCAGCTCCATTCCCGGTAGGGAAGCCGCGATCATCGGCGCCAGGATGGCCTCGGCCGCCTCAGCGAAACGGGCGGCGGACATGGGCGCCAGGGGTGAGCCGACACTGCTGATCGTGCCGCCGGTGTTGAGAATGCAGATCTTCATGGCCGTTTCCCTCGCTACCGCCTCTTGCCTCATAGGCCGGGGAAGGGCGGGCGTCAAAGTGGGGAAGGGGGCTGATCGACGCATTCGTCGTCGATGGCATGATTAACCGACATGGGATCTTACGCGCAGATTTCAAGAACTCGCAAACGGGCCGTTTTCGCGTTACTCTGCCGGTGCCAGCAGAGGAATGCCAGCATGACAATCAGCTTTACAGTCAATGGAGAAGAGCGCAGCGTCGATGTCGATCCCGATACGCCGCTGCTCTGGGTTCTGCGGGACGAATTGCGCCTGACAGGAACGAAATTCGGTTGCGGCATCGCGCAATGCGGTGCCTGCACGGTGCATCTGAACGGCATGACCCGCCGTTCCTGCGTGACGCCGGTTTCCATGGTTGAAGGTTCGGATATCACCACGATCGAGGGGTTGAGCGGCCCCGAAGCCGAGGCGGTGCAGGCCGCTTGGCGTGCCATCGACGTGCCGCAATGCGGTTATTGCCAGTCCGGGCAGGTGATGAGCGCGACCTCGCTGTTACAGCAGGTCGCCTCGCCCAGTGATGAGGATATAGACAACGCGATGGCCGGGAATATCTGCCGCTGCGCCACCTATGTCCGCATCCGGCAGGCGATCCATGACGCCGCCAAGACATTGGAGGGCTGAGCCATGAATATCCATACCAGCCGCCGCGCCTTCCTGAGCGGGCTGATCGTTGCAGTCGCCCTGCCGGGGCTTGCCCGCGCACAGCAGAAATCCGGCGCGGCCGCCTTTTTCAACGAACTTCCCGAGGGCTCGGGCGAGATGTCGGCTAATGCCTTCATCCGCGTAGCCCCGGATAATACCGTGACCGTCCTGATCAAGCATATCGAGTTCGGGCAGGGCCCCTATACCGGCCTGACCACCCTTGTGGCCGAAGAGATGGATGCCGACTGGTCGCAGATGCGCGCCGCCGCCGCCCCTGCCGATGTCGAGAAATACGCCAATACCGCCTTCGGGATGCAGGGCACCGGTGGCTCGACGGCGATGGCCAACAGCTTCATGCAGATGCGCAAGGCCGGGGCCGGTGCGCGGGCGATGTTGATCGCCGCCGCTGCCGAGCGCTTCGGAGTGGCCGCCGATGAGATCACCATCGACAAGGGCATCGTCAGCGCGGGCGATCAATCCGCAACCTTCGGCGAATTGGCCGAGGCCGCTTCGCAGCAGACCGCGCCCGAGGATCCGCCGGTGAAGGAGCCCGACCAGTTCAAGCTGATCGGCACCGATCTTCCCAAGGTGGACAGCAGCGCCAAGACGGATGGCTCCGCGCAATTCACCTTGGACGTCTATCGCGACGGCATGCTGACCGCCGTGGTCGCCCATCCGCCCAAATTCGGGGCGAAGGTCGCGAGTTTCGACGATAGTGCCGCCTTGCAGGTCTCGGGGGTGCAAAAGGTCGCGCAGGTTCCGACCGGCGTCGCGGTCTATGCCGATAACACCTATGCCGCTCTGAAAGGGCGCGATGCGCTGGAAATCGAATGGGACGAGGCAGAGGCCGAGACCCGTTCGAGCGATGCGATGATCGAGGAATGGACCACCGCCGCCAAGGCAGGCGGAAAATGGGAGGTTACCAACACCGGTGATGTCGAGGCCGCGCTTGAGGGCTCCGAGATCGTCGAGGCCACCTATGTCTTCCCCTATCTCGCCCATACCCCGATGGAGCCGCTGGATGCCGTGGTCGAGCTGCGCGACGGCGAGGCCGAGGTCTGGATGGGCAGCCAGATGCAGACCGGCGATCAGGGCACCATCGCCAAGGTTCTGGGCGTCGAGAATGTCCGCCTGCACACCATGCTGGCAGGCGGCAGCTTTGGCCGCCGCGCCACGCCCGATTCACATTTCGCCGCCGAGGCGGCCGAGGTCGCGAAGGCCAATGGCAAGGGCGCGGTCAAACTGATGTGGACGCGCGAGGATGACGTGCAGGGCGGCTATTACCGGCCGCTGACGGTCCATCACATGCGCGCCGCGCTGGACGACCAGGGCGGCATCAAGGCATGGGATCACGGCATCGCCGCGCAATCGGTGGTCATGGGCACGCCTTTCGAGGCGATGCTGCAGGGCGGTCCCGATTTCACCGCCTTCGAGGGCGCGAACGAGCTGCATTACGCCACGGCAAATCACCGGCTGCGTTGGGCGCAGATGGAATCGCCGGTCTCGACGCTATGGTGGCGCTCGGTCGGGCATACCCATACCGGCTATGCGGTCGAATGTTTCATCGACGAATTGCTGGAAAAAGCCGGCAAGGATCCGATCGAGGGCCGCCTCGCGCTGATGGGCGACGACCATCCCCGCGAGAGGGCCGTGCTCGAGCGCGTGGCCGAGATGGCCGATCAGTCCGGCGATTACGGCTATGGCGTGGCGGTGGTGAAATCCTTCGGCAGCTATGTCGCCCAGATCGCCGAGATCGAGGATCGCGGCGGCATTCCCCATGTCCGCCGCGTCTGGTGCGCGGTCGATTGCGGGCTGGCCGTCAATCCCAATGTCGTGCGCGCGCAGATGGAGGGGGGCATCGGTTACGGCCTGTCCGCCGCGCTCTACAGCGAGGTCACGCTGGACGAGGGCGGCCTGATCCGGCAGCAAAACTGGGACAGCTACCGCATCCTGCGCATCCCCGAGATGCCCGCCATCGAGGTGGCGATCATCCCCTCTGCCGAGGCGCCCACCGGCGTGGGCGAACCCGGCACCCCACCGATCGCCCCGGCCATCGCCAATGCGTGGCGCCGGATGACCGGCAATGCCTATCGCCGCCTGCCCATCATCCCGGTCGCATGAGAAAGGAGACCCGCATGAAACGCTTCCCCCTTTCGCTTGCGCTGGCCGTGGTGCTGGCCGTCCCGGCGGCGGCGCAGGATCTGCGTGCGCCCGCCGATTTCGAGAGCATCGAGGATCAGACCGAACGCTCGGCGGCGATCTTCGAAGAGATGGGCAAGGTCCTGACCCATCCGCGCTGCCTGAACTGTCACCCCAAGGACGGCCCGACACAGGGCGACGACATGCAGCCGCATGAGCCTCCGGTGGTGCGCGGCGATGCCGATTTCGGCGCACCCGGCATGACCTGCAACACCTGCCACGGTGCCGAGAATTTCGAGACCACCGGCGTCGGCGGGGTCGAAAGCATCCCCGGCCACGAGCCGTGGTCGCTCGCCCCGGTCGAGATGGCATGGGTCGGGCTTGGCCTTGGCGAGATCTGCGAGCAGCTCAAGGATCCGGAACGCAATGGCGACCGCTCGCTGGAGGAACTGCACGAGCATATGGCCGAGGACGGCCTGGTCGGTTGGGGCTGGGAACCGGGCGAGGGCCGCACCCCCGCACCGGGCTCGCAGGAACAGTTCGGCCAGCTGACTCAAGCCTGGATCGACACTGGCGCGGCCTGCCCGGGATAACCGGCGGGTGCTTGCCCGGCTCTTGGGCGGCCCTTGCCCTCTCGGTCAGGGACCGTCCAAGGCGGAGACGTCCATGCCGGGACGACGGATCAGGTAATTGCCGAGCCCGGGCGGAGGGACGCTTGCCATAAGCCAGGCAAACGCGAATGCGAAGATCACCCAGAGGCTAGGGGCGCGCCATCGCGGCATGCCGAGCCCGGCCAAAAGCGTGGTGGCTTCATCCGCCTCAACGGCTGGAACGAAAATCTTCACGCCGCCCAGAGCCTGCAACCAGTTCGAAAGGGTCAGGCCGCTATGCCTGTCGGTCGCGATGGGGGAGAACCCATGTGCTTCCAGCGCCCCAAGCACCAGGGCGACATCCGCCGCCCCTTCCGCGATGGCAATCCTGTTCATCCGCCGCCCCGTTTTTTCCGGCCTGTCAGCCAAACCGTGCTGCCCCATATCATTGCCACGGTGCGGGACGACGGGAAATAGGTGTTGTTACACCCTCTGGCCCCTATCCCGGCAGTTTCGGTTTCTCCCCCGGCGCGTTGGTAAAGGCATCCGACCAGTCGGGATGCTTGGTATATTGCGCCTGCACATAGGGGCAGAGCGGGATAATCCTGAACCCGCTCGCCCGGGCATCCTCGACCATGTGCCGGACCAATGCGCCCGCCGCGCCGGTGCCGCGCAACTCTTCGGGCGCGCCGGTGTGATCGGCGCTGATCCGGTCGCCGGCCCGGCGGGTAAAGGTCAGCTCGGCCTCGGCATCGATGCCCGCGACGCGCGCCACGTAGCGACCATGGCGGTCGTCGATTTCCTCGCGGGTGATGGTGATCTCGGTCATCTCATGCTCCTTTCAGCCAGTCCTGCGCAGCGGCCAGATCGGCCTGCGCCAGTTCATGCCCGGCCTCTGTGGTTCGGTCGTCCAGATCGGCGCCACTGGCCCGCAGCCAATCGTTCAGGCGCGGGGCATAAGCGCCGTAAGGATCATGCGCACCGGCCAGCGTCAGCACCCTTGTGCCGGTCAGATCGGGACTCGGCAAGTCCTCAAGCACCGCCATGGGCCGGATCAGGATCGCCCGGCGCAAGAGCCCCGGATAAAGCGCCATCACCGCCCCCGCGAAATTCGCGCCGTTGGAATAGCCCAGCACGGTGATCCGCTCGGGGTCAAGCTCATAGGCGGCAATCGCCCCGCTCATGAAGGCGTCGAAGGCAGCTGCCTCGGCGCGGATATCCTCCTGGTCGAAACTCGTCATCGACAGGCGCCGGAAAAAGCGCGTGACGCCCTCTTCGCTGGATCGCCCGCGCAAGCCCAGCAGGGTCGCGTTCGGGTTCACGTGATGGGCCAGCGGCATCAGGTCGGCCTCGTTGCCGCCGGTGCCGTGCAACAGCAGCAGGGTCGAGCCATCGGGCTGATCGGGCCGGTGTATGCGGTGGGTGAAGGGAAGATCTCTCATCGGGGTCCTTTCCTCGCCCGGACGGGCGAATTGCGGCAGCGACACGCGCAGATCATCGGCGTGGTCGGCAAAATGCGGCGGGATCATCAGCGTCTCGCCCAGATGGCCGGGAGCCTCGTCAATGCCCATACCGGGGCCGTCCGTGGCCAGTTCGATCAGGATTTCTCCCGGCTCGCGGATATAGAGCGAGGTGAAATACTTGCGGTCATGGACCGTGACCCCGCCGCTGTTCAGACGCGCCAAGGCGGCGCGGTGATCCTCGATTGCGGCCACGTCCGGCATCCGCAGCGCGACATGATCGATCACGCCCGTGCCGGGAACACCCGCCACGAATCCCGAGGCATCGCGGATATCCAGCGCATCGCTGTCCGAGACCAGCCGCGTCACACCGCCCGCGACCGTCTCGGCGCGATAACCGAACCGGGACAGGAAGGCGGCGGTCTGCTCCGGCAACTCGGACCAGAGCGTGACCGCGCGCAGCCCATGCGGCGCGGCGGGCCAACCGGTATCGGCAACATCCGCGCCGACCAGCTTGACGATGATCCCATCGGGATCCTTCAGGCGCAGCACCGGTTCGCCGAATTCGCGCGACGGCCCCTCGATCCGCAGCTGGCGCTGCATGGCGCGGGTCAGCCAGTCGCCGATCCGGGCGCGGGGAATGGCCAGCGAGATCTCGGCCACCTGCCCATGACCCACCCGGCCGGGCGCACCGTCCTGCCAGACAAGGAAACTGACCAAAGTGCCGGGATCGGCGGTGGCATTGCCATAGAACAGATGAAGCTGCTCGGCATCCTCGAAACCGGCGCTCTGCTTGACCAGAGACAGGCCCAGGAAGCCCATCCAGAAATCGACATTCGCCTGCACATCGCGGGTGATGGCGGTCACATGATGAATTCCGCTGGTCATGATATGACTCCTTGTTGCTTGGTGACAAAGATGAGGCAGGTGCCAGCCCGACACCAGCAATCCCCGGCCCAACCCGGCGTTCGCGTTTGCCGAACGCATCAAGGCTTGGCTGTTCGGCAGTTTCGGACCATCCTGTCACCAAGCCACAAGCCAATGGAGGATCACCATGAGCTGGAACCCCGCACTCGCCCCCGGTTGCCCTGACGAGATCGGCCCGGACGCCATCGAGACACTGATCATTCCCCGCGCCCGCGACATCGGCGGATTCGAGGTGCGCCGCGCCCTGCCTGCGCCCAAGCGGCAGATGGTCGGCCCGTTCATCTTCTTCGACCAGGCCGGTCCAGCCGAGTTCCTGACCGGGCAGGGTGTCGATGTGCGCCCGCATCCGCATATCGGACTTGGCACCGTCACCTATCTCTATCGCGGCGACTTCCATCACCGCGATAGCGTCGGCAGCGATCAGGTCATCCGCCCCGGCGAGTTGAACTGGATGGTCGCGGGCAAGGGGGTGACGCATTCCGAACGCACCTCTGCCACGGCGCGACAGGGACCGAACAGCCTGTTCGGCATCCAGACCTGGATCGCCCTGCCCGAAAGCCACGAGGACATGGCCCCGGCATTCGAGCATCACGGCAAGCAGGCCCTGCCCGAGATCCGCGACCAGGGGATCGAGGCGCGGCTGATCCTTGGCCGCGCCTATGGCGAGACCGCGCCTGCCAAGCTCTATTCCGATACGTTCTACCTAGATGTGACGCTGGCGCCGCGCGCCCGTTTCCCGCTGCCCACCGATCACGAGGATCGCGGGATCTACATTACCGAAGGCTCGATCCACATCGCCGGACAGGAATACGAGGCTGGGCAGATGATGGTCTTCCGCCCCGGCGACCAGATCACCGTGTCGGCCGGGGATCGCGGCGCGCGGCTGATGGCGCTTGGCGGAGAGACCTTGAACGGACCCCGCTATATCTGGTGGAACTTCGTCGCCTCCTCGAAGGAAAAGATCGAAGAGGCGAAACGCGAATGGCAGGCGCAGCAATGGGGACAGGGGCTGTTCGACCTGCCGGTCGATGACCGGGAGGAGTTCATTCCGCTGCCCGATTGAGCACCCGGCAACTCCCATCAGCAAACCCGAAGCCGCGCACCCGTAGCATCGAGGCGGCTTCGGAATCATCACGTATCACGCAAAGGACAGAGCATGACCGTCAAAACCCCGCAGGATATCCACGATTTCTGGTTCTCGGCTGAGATGCAGCCCTATTGGTTCAAGAAATCAGAAGAGATCGACCGCCAGATCATCCAGCTTTTCGGCGCCACCTACGAGGCCGCCCATGCCGGCCGGCTGGATCACTGGGGCGTCAATGCGCAGGACGCGCTCTCATTGATCATCGCTCTGGACCAGTTCCCGCGCAACATGTTCCGCGGCTCGCCCCGGTCCTTCGAAAGCAACGATCTCGCGCTGACCCATGCCCGCGCCGCGCTTGATCGCGACTTCGATCAGGAACTGGACGAGACCACGCGGCAATTCTTCTACCTGCCCTTCATGCATAGCGAGGAACTCGCCGACCAGGAGCGCTCGGTAAAACTCTACGAAGCCCTTGGCAACGCCCATTCCCTGCATTTCGCCCGCGAGCATCGCGATATCGTCGCCCGCTTCGACCGCTTTCCGCATCGCAACGCCGTGCTGGACCGCGAATCCACCCCCGAAGAGGCCGAGTTCCTCAAAACCCATCAGGGTTTCTGACGGCCCCGATTGCCGGATTCTTCCGCCTCCCCGCCCCGCAAGACAGCCAAAATCCGCCTTCTTCTTCATGCAAATATCCCCGGGGGAGGCGCGCGGAACGCGCGGCGGGGGCGGGCAGCCCCCACAACGCCGGACAGATTGCGCCATGACTTTCGCCCGGTCTCGAAACCTCCTAGTCTCGCGCGTGCGCGACGAGAGGAGAAACGATGACCGCCCTGCCTTGCTTTTACGCCCCCGAGACCGAGGCCCATGATCCGCGTTTCTGGATGCTGCGCGGCGTGCCCACCGCGAACAAGGAATTGCCCGAACGCGCCCGCCGCCTGCTGGCCGGGCTGTCCAAACTGGGGCTGGCGACCGTGAACCCGCCCGAAACCGACCGCAAGGCGATGCGGGCGATCCACACGCCGGAATACCTGGATTTCCTGGAACATTGCTGGGAAGAATGGCAGTCCTTCCCCGATGCGGGGGCCGAGGTAGTCGCCAACCTGCATCCGCAAAAGGCGACGCAAACCTATCCCCGGGGCATTGTCGGCCGCGCGGGATGGCATATGGCCGACACCGCCTGCCCGGTCGGGCGCGATACCTACAGGGCGGCGCTGCGCGGGGCCGATACGACCCTGGCGGCGGCGGAAACGGTCATGAACGGCCAAAGGGCGGCCTATGCGCTTTGCCGGCCGGCGGGGCATCACGCCGATGCGGATACCGCGGCAGGGCATTGTTTCCTCAACAATTCCGCCATCGCGGCGCAGGCCCTGCTCGCGCGTCACGAACGTGTCGCGATCCTGGATATCGACGTGCATCACGGCAATGGCACGCAAGAGATTTTCTATGAACGCCCTGACGTGCTGACCGTCTCCATCCATGCCTCGCCCGAGGCCTTCTACCCTTTCTATGTCGGTTATGCGCATGAGACCGGGCGCGGCGCGGGCGAAGGCTTCAACCTGAACCTGCCTTTGCCGCAGGGGCAGGGGGACGAGGACTGGCTGGCCGCCATCGCCACCGCGCTGGAGAGGATCGGGGAATTCGACCCCGGCGCGCTGGTGCTGGCCCTGGGGCTGGACGCGCATGAGAACGACCCGCTGAAGGGCCTGTCGGTGACGACCGGATGCTTCGGGCGCGCGGCGGCGCTGATCGCCGGGGCGGGCCTGCCCACCGTGATGGTGCAGGAGGGGGGCTATCTCTCGGATGATTTGACCCACAACATCCATGCCTTCCTGGGCGGCTGGATGGATGCCGCCTGATCCATCGCAGAGGAGATTCATGATGAAGACATTTCTTGCCAGCGCGGCGCTCTCGCTGATCGCATTACCGCTATCTGCAGAACCCATGCTGTCGATCCCGCTGCCGCTGACCGGGGAAAGCAGCGTCATCCCGGTGGAATATAGCTGCGGCGAAGGGGAAGCCCTCCAGGTGAAATATGTGAATGCGGGGGAGAACCGGCTGGCGATCCTGCCCGTCGAGGGGACCAGTCGGGTCTTCGTGAACGTGATCTCGGCATCCGGTGCGCGTTACGTTGCAGGGAAATACGAATGGTGGAGCAAGGGCGACACGGCCAGCTTCACCGATCTGACGGAGGATGGAAGCAGGCAGGAATGCCAGTCTGCGGGTTAGGGCGGGTCAGGGGCTCTGCCCCGCCGCGCGTGCCGCGCGACTCCCCGAGGTATTTGAACAAAGAAGAAGCGGCCGGGCGGGGGCGGCTCAGGCCATCCTGAACAGCGTGCCCCAGGGGTCGGTGACGGTCTCGCCCGCCCGGTCGGGATCGTTCACCACCAACTCGGCCAGCCCGGTCATCTTCGGGTCGCGCGGTCCCGCGCCCCGGCTGTTCCAGACATTGCCCGCAAGGTGGTGGTGATAGCCGTTCCAGCCGTACCACGCCCCTCCCGGTCCTTCGAAGCTTTGGGTCAAGCCCATGGTTTCGCGAAAAAATTCATCCGCCGGAGCGAGCTCGCCCACCTGCAGATGCACATGACCGACACGGCTGCCCGAGGGCGCGCCACGCCACTCTCCGCTGCCCGAGGCGCTTAGCTCGTTCAGGTCCAGTCGCATGGTGAACATCTCGACCCGGTCGCCATCGCGCTTCCATTCGGATTCGGGGCGATCCCGATATATCTCGATCCCGTTACCCTCTGGATCGTCAAGATAAATCGCTTCGCTGACACCGTGATCCGAGGCCCCGGTCAGCCGCAGCCCGCTCTGGACGGCATGGCGCAGCCAGCGGCCCAGATCGGCCCGTTCGGGCAGCAGGAAAGCGGTATGGAACAGTCCTGCCTGGCGCGGATCGCGTGTTGTGGCGGCGGGGTCTGCGCGCAGTTCCAGCAGCATCTCCTCGCCCGCGCCGAGGCGGCGGGTCTCGCCGTCGCCGCCAAGCGGGGTTAGGCCCAGTGCCGTCTCGTAGAAAGCCGCCATGCCGGGCAGGTCCCGCACCGTCAAGGCAACGTGATTTATGGATTTTCCGGTCATGGTATCCTCTGTCATTGCAGTCCGGGATGGCAGCGGCCGCACCGACGCCGATCAGCGCGAACATGGGATCGGCGGCGAGGCGGTCCATTACAGGCTGGCGGCGAAGCCGGCGACGAAATCGGCGAGCTTCTGGCGGGTCTTGTCGTCGGTCAGGTTGCCGTCCTGATCGAACAGATCGCCCGCGCGCGAGACCAGCAGGCGCCCCTCGTGCCATTGCCGCGTGCCGAGGGTGCGCAGCACGGGCAGCCAGTGGCTTTGAGAATGGGCGGTGCCGAAATTGCCGGGTGAGGCACCGGTGACAGCGACAGGCTTGCCCTTGAAATTCTTGCCGCCATCGCCGCGCGACATCCAGTCGATGGCATTCTTGAAGACGCCGGGAATGCCGTTGTTGTATTCGGGCGTGACCAGCAGCAGCCCATCGGCCTCGGCCAGTTGCCGGTTCAGTTCGGCCACCGAGGGCGGTGTGCCCTGCGCGGCCTCGGCATCGCCATCGTAAAGGGGCACTTCGGCAATCGAGCCGATGCGGATTTCGACGCCTTCGGGCGCGGCATCGCGGGCGGCGCGAAGCAGGCCGGAATTGAACGAGGCGCGGCGCAGGCTGCCGCTGAGGCCAAGGATGACGGGCATGGGTTCCTCCCTGTGATGGCCGGGGGCAGGGGCCCCCGGCGGGTTCGGTTCAGGCGAGGGGTTTCAGCCCCGCCTCGATCTGTGCGCGTTTCGGTTCGAGGAAAGGCGGCAGCGACAGCCCTTCTCCCATGGTTTCGCGCGGCTCGTCCACGTCGAATCCGGGTTCGTCCGTGGCGATCTCGAACAGATTGCCACCTGGCTCGCGGAAGTAAAGCGACCGGAAGTAGTAACGCTCGACCTCGCCCGAATTCGGAACGCGGAACCCCGCGACGCGCTTGGTCCATTCCGTCAGCGCGGGCTTGTCGGGCACGCGGAAGGCGACATGGTGAACGGCGCCCGCGCCCTGACGCGCAACCGGCAGGCCGGGCTGGACCGCGACATGCAGTTCGGCCGCCGCGCCGCCATCGCCCATCTCGAAGACATGGACCTGTCCCTCGCCATCGGGGCTGGGGTAGTCGCGGCTCTTGCGCATGTTCATCACCTGCGTCAGCACCGCCTCGGTCGGGCCGAGATCGGGGACAGAGATGGTGATCGGACCAAGGCCACGGATCTGGTGTTCCGCCGGGACGGGGCTTTTCTCCCATGCCACGGAATTGCCCTCGGGCGCGGCGACAAGGCGCAGGCGCTGGCCCTCGGGATCCTCGGCGTCGAGGCTGGGGCGGCCATCCAGCGTCGTGATCTCGCCCACATCGACACCCCGGTCGCGCAAACGTCCGGCCCAGTAGTCGAGGCTGGCCTCGGCCACGCGCAGCCCGGTGCGGCTGATCGAATGCGTGCCCCGGCTTTCGCGGGCCACCGGCCAGTCGAAGAAGGTGATATCGGTGCCCGGACTGCCCGCGCCATCGGCGAAGAACAGGTGATAGGCGGATGTATCGTCCTGGTTGACGGTTTTCTTGACCCGCCGCAGGCCGAGCGTATCGGTATAGAAACGGTTGTTTCCCGGTGCATCGGCGGTGATGGCGGTCAGATGGTGAATTCCTGTCAGCTGCATGATGCGGCTCCTTTTCCCTTGTCCGAACGCAATATGGCGCAGCGCCGCCGTTCGCGGCACCCGGCGTCGATGCAAAGCGGCGTTCGGATATTGCGAACGGCGGCAACTGGGTTATTGTCCAGATTATGGGCTGGTCGATCAATGATATCGAGACATTTCTGGCGGTTCTGGATGCGGGCAGTATTTCGGGAGCGGCAGCGCGTGCCGATCTGTCGAAATCCGTCGTCAGCAAGCGGATCAGCGATTTCGAGGCGTCCCTGGGCGTGCCGCTGTTCACGCGCCATGCCGGGCGGATCGCGCCGACCGACAACGCCTTTGCACTTGCCGAGCGATTGCGCCCCGCGCTGGCCGAGCTGGTTGCCGCGACCGAGAGCGTCGCCGGGCCAGAGGTCGAATTACGTGGACGGCTGGCCATCGCCGCGCCGATGAGTTTCGGTATTCGCCATCTTGGGCCGGTGATCGCGGGATTCGCGCGCGCCCATCCGGGGCTCGAGATCGTGCTGGAATATGACGATCAACTGACTGATTTGGGGCGATCGGGTTTCGATATCGGCTTGCGGATCGGTCATCTGAAGGACAGCACATTGATGGCCCGCCGCCTCTGCGAGGATCCGCGCGCATTGGTCGCCAGCCCCGATTACCTGGCGATGCACGGCCCGCTCAGCGACCCCGCAGACCTGCCCCGGCACGAGGTCATCGGCTATCTGAATGCGCGGCTTGGCGAGATATGGCCCTTCGGCCCCGAGATTCCCCTGCCGCGTTCGGGCAGGATTGCGGCGAATAATGGCGAGGCGATGCGGGACCTGGCCATTGGCGGGCTTGGATTGGCGCTTTTGCCGCTGTTCATCGCGCATGATGCATTGCGCGAGGGGCGGCTGATCCGTGTGCTGCCCGAACTACCTCAGCACCCGCTGCCGATCAGCGTCGTCTGGCCGCCGGTCAAGCCGATGCCGCGCAAGGTCAGGTTGTTCATCGACCATCTCGCCAACGCCTTTTCAGAGATGCCGCCCTGGCAGGGCGGACTGTGATCGAATTGAGGTATACTTACGTTATTTCAATAAATTAACTGTAATTTCGAGGTGCTTTGAGTTTATGAAAATGTATACGGAACACATTTTTCAGTTAACAATTCTGTAGCTGAAAGTCACAAATGCGAATCTGCTCAGGGTGGTGCGAATTGGTTAATATGACCCCATGAAACGTCGCGAAGACGTAAAACCCAAGCATATGGTGTGTGATGTGAATACGATGGTCAGCGCAGGAATGCGCCGAAAACCCGGACATGATGACGAACGAACTCAGAACGTCTATGTCCTTTATGCCCCGCTCGAACTGGAACAACGTGTCCTGAGCGATGCTGGCAGACAGATCGAAGCCGTGGCCTTTGCGCTCGCGGATCGTATCCCGGCCAGCCGGACAGGCGAGTTGATGGAGCTTGCCGCGCGAATCCAGAATTTTCGCGTGCAGGATTGAGCAGAAAAGGACAGCGACACGCCGTCAGGTGCAAGCGGACATAACATAACAGAATGGACGGGCACCAGCATTCTCTCGCAGCTCCCCCCGACGAGAGGGCATGGTTCCGTCATCCGTCGATACCAGGAAGCAGCACTCTCCCCCTCGCTTCGAATTGGATCGATGGACCTGGCCGGAACGGCATGATCATGCCGTTCCGGTGAGTTTGCTGGTTAATGCTAGCCGTGCAATGACAGATATGCCATGCTGGCATGACAAATGGTCGTGCTATCAGTGGTTAAATGTCTGTTCTCGGGGTCTTCGGTAAAAATTTGCGGAATTTGACGGCTCTTCGGGGGTCCCAGATTTCGGTGGCCCAGGACCTGGATATCAACCGGGTCCAGTTCCAGCGCTACCTGCGTTCGGAATCGTTCCCGAAACCCAATGTCCTCAAGCGGATATGCGATTATTTCGGCGTGGATGCCCGAATCCTGACGGATCTTCTGACGCCGGAGCAGCTCGGCATGATCTCGGCGGGCCTGTATCATACCGCGACCATGCCACCCGAGATGGCCGCCATGCGGGAAGCTGTCAGCTATTGCGTACCCGATCAGAACTATTTCCATGGCGGCAACGGGCTTCCCGATGGCGTCTATCAGCTCTGGCGGGGTGCGAATTCTCGCCGCGACTGTGCGGTCCAGTTACTGATCCGCGTGCATACACTTGCCGCCGCGCGGGTGGTCAGGGGGTACAACGCGCGTGAACTTGGCCCGCGCCATCTCCGCGGGATCGGTCGGCGGCGTGAGTTTCGCGGGATGGTGCTGCGGCAACGCGAAGGCTATACGATGCTGTTCTTTCATAGCGAGCCCTCGCGTGCCATTTCACTGATCCATCTTCGCGTGGTCGAACTGGGGCTGGAATCGGTCGCAACGGGAATTTCGGTCCTGGCGCGCAGCGAGCAGGATCATGGGAACCGGATCACCCGCTGCCTGATCACGAGAGTCGAGGGCGGCTGGCGCGATCTGCGGAAGATTTCAAGGATGCCCGCATTCATTCCATGGGACGAGGTGCCGCAACATATCTACCCGTTCATCTGTCCTCGGGACGAGACATTCTGAACAGGCTTTCAATCGAACTCTGCCGGAAACGTCCTTTGCAGTGTGGTATCCAGATCCGCCATCGTGACCGGCAACCCCAGGTCGACAAGGCTGGTGATGCCATACCCGCTGATCCCGCAAGGCACGATGCCGTCATAATGCGACAGGTCGGGTTCGACATTGATCGCGATGCCGTGGAAACTGACCCAACGACGCAGTTTGACCCCGATCGCAGCGATCTTGTCTTCCGATGGGGCTCCATCGGGCAGTGGCGGCTTTTCGGGCCGCGAGACCCAGACACCGACCCGGCCGTCCCTGACCTCGCCAGTCACGCCGAATTCGGCGAGCGCCGCGATTACCCATGCCTCGAGCCGTGCCACAAAGCGCCGGACATCGCGGCCTCGGCGGTTCAGATCCAGCATGACGTAAACGATGCGCTGCCCCGGACCGTGATAGGTGTATTGCCCGCCCCGGCCGGTCTCGAAGACCGGAAAGCGCGCTTGCAGCAGATCGGCGGGCTTGGCGCTGGTCCCGGCGGTGTAGAGAGGCGGATGCTCGACCAGCCATATCGCCTCATCCGCCGTTCCCGCATGGATTGCGGCGACGCGCGCCTCCATGAACGCTACCGCCTCTTCATAGCCGGTCTGGCCGCTGCTGATGATCCATTCCACCATGCCGCGATCTGAACCGAAGTGTCGGCGCCGTCAAGTCTCGGCGGAATGTTCCCGGCAGAAGAGTTCTTGTGCCTGTTCTTGATGCGGGAATGTGCAGAATTCCTCTTTTCATTTTTGACGGGCTCGGCTATGACCCGCGGCACTGCCCGGATGCGGTCGTGGCGGAATTGGTAGACGCGCAGCGTTGAGGTCGCTGTTCCTTAACCGGAGTGGAAGTTCGAGTCTTCTCGACCGCACCAAATTTTCCAGGAAACAAATCACTTGGATGTGGCACGGTGATTCGCTTTGCGGCTCCCCTGTGGCAATCCTTTGTGCTGGGTTGTCCACATCTGTAGGGGCGGTGCATTCACGCGCCGCGATTCTCATTCGTGCTGTCCCCACGAAACGGGCAGGTCGTTCAATTTCAATCTTGGCGCATCATGCCGATACAGGAACCCCGGCCCGGGCGCGCTTTTTTCCCCGAACGGGGACTCACGCCAGGCCGGACCGTATCATGCAGTCAATTCAGCCGGCTACCGTCTTCGGGTGAAAAATAGGACAGTTTCGAAAGATCGAACGCTAGCGGGAACATTTCCTTGGGCTGTACCGCGGTTTCGGCACGCAGGCGCGCCGTAACGGGCTTGCCGCCCAGATTTGTCACGGCGAATGTGTCGGCGCCTGCCGGCTCGACCACCTCGATGAAGACCTCACCGCCCGCATTTTCGGCGCTGCCGGGCAGATGCGTCGCACCAGTGGCTTCGTGGATGTCCTCGGGGCGAACGCCCAGCACGATCTCGGCGGGAAGATCGCGGGCCGTGGGGTCGATGAAGATCAGCGGTGAGGTGCCATCGCGCTCGATCTCGATCCGGGTCGAACTGCCTTCGCTATGCGCGCGGGCAGGGATCAGGTTCATCGCCGGGCTGCCCATGAAATCGGCCACGAACATGTTTGCCGGACGGCTATAGATTTCCGCCGGCGTGCCGATCTGCTGGATCACCCCGCCTTTCATCACGATGATCTTGGTGGCCAGGGTCATTGCCTCGATCTGATCATGGGTCACGTAGACGATCGACGCGTTCAGGTCCTGATGCAGTTTCTTGATCTCGGTGCGCATCGAAACCCGCAGCTTGGCATCCAGGTTGGACAGCGGTTCGTCGAACAGGAACAGCTTGGGGTCGCGCACCAAAGCTCGCCCCATGGCGACACGTTGGCGTTGGCCGCCCGACAGCTGACCCGGCTTGCGGTTCAGCAATGGCTCGATCTGCAACTGCCGGGCCACCTCGGCCAGTTTTTCCTGCTGCGTTGCCTTGTCCACTCCGCGCACCTGCATGCCGAAGGTGATGTTGCGCGCCACGCTCATGGTCGGGTAAAGCGCATATGACTGGAACACCATGGCGATGTCGCGGTCCTTGGGCGTGACCCCGGTGACGTCGCGTCCGCCGATGCGGACCGTGCCGCTGCTGATCGGCTCGAGCCCTGCGATGCAGTTGAGAAGCGTTGATTTCCCGCAGCCCGACGGGCCAACCAGAACGAGGAAGTCGCCTTCGTCGATACTGATATTGATGTCATGCAGGATCTTCGTGTCGCCATAGGATTTCTGAAGATGTTCGATGTCCAGGATCGGCATGTGATTACCCTTTTACGGACCCGGCGGTCAGACCGCGGATAAAATATTTTCCGGCGACGACATAGACGAACAGCGTGGGCAGAGCGGCGATGATCGCGGCTGCCATGTCCACATTGTAGGCTTTGACGCCGGTGGTGGAGTTGACGATATTGTTCAGGGCGACGGTGACGGGTTGGCTGCCTGCTCCGCTGAACGAGACGCCGAACAGGAAATCGTTCCATATCTGCGTGAACTGCCAGATGACCGAAACAGTGATGATCGGCAAAGACAGCGGCAGAAAGATTGAAAAGAAGATACGGAAGAATCCTGCCCCGTCGACCTTGGCCGCACGCATCAGTTCCTGCGGGATGGTGACATAGTAGTTGCGGAAGAACAGCGTGGTGAACCCGATCCCGTAGATCACGTGGACAAAGATCAACCCCGGTATGGTTCCTGCCAATCCCATCAGGCCGAGCATGCGCGCCATCGGCATCAGCACGACCTGGAAGGGGATAAAGCAGCCGAAGAGGATCGCGGCAAAAAACAGGTTGGCGCCGGGAAACCGCCATTGCGCGAAGACATAACCGTTGATCGCTCCGACCATCGTCGAGATCAGGACCGCCGGCACTGCCATCAGGATACTGTTCCAGAAGAATGGCCGCAGCCCCTCGCATTGCGTTCCGGCGCAGGCCGATGACCATGCCTCGATCCACGGTTGGAAGGTGAGTTGACGGGGCAGGGACAGAAGCCCGCCGGTGCGAATTTCCTCGAGACTTTTCAGCGATGTGGTCAGCATCACGAAAAGCGGCATCAAGTAGAACAGGGCGAACAGGAGCAGGACCGCAAAGAGGCCCCAACGCAGGATCTTTTCAGTGGTCACGGCGTGGCCTCAATTCGCTGTAGAGATAGGGAACGACGATCGCGAAGATCACCATCATCATGATCATGGCGCTTGCCGCCGCCTGGCCCAGGTCCCCGCGCGAGAAGGCCATCGCGTACATGTAGGTCGCGGGCAGGTCTGTCGCATAGCCGGGGCCGCCATTGGTCAGGGCGATCACCAGGTCGAAGGCCTTGATGGCCAGATGGGCGAGCACGATGAAGGCCGACAGGAAGATTGGCGCCATGGTCGGGATGATGATTGCCGAATAGATGCGGTGAGTCGGAATGCCGTCCACCTGTGCGGCGCGGATGATCTCGGTATCGACCGAGCGCAGCCCGGCCAGGAACAGCGCCATCACGAAACCAGAGGCTTGCCAGATGGCGGCTATGACGACCGTGTAGATCGCCATTTCGGGACGGATCAGCCAGTCGAAGGTGAAGCCGGTGAAGCCCCAGCCTCGAACCATTTCCTGAATGCCCAGCCCGGGGTTGAGAATCCATTTCCACGCCGTTCCCGTCACGATCAAGGATAGTGCCATCGGGTAGAGGTAGATCGTGCGCAGGACCCCCTCGGATCGGATTTTCTGGTCCAGGAAGATCGCCAGCACCAGACCGATCACCATCGACAGCAGGATGAACAGTGCCCCGAAGATGAACAGGTTGTTCATCGCAACATCCCATCGGGGCGAGGCGAATAGTCGCGTATATTGGCTGATCCCGTCGATTTCGTAACGCGGCATCAGCTTGGATTTCGTCAGGCTGACCCAGGCTGTCCAGCCAATAAAACCATAGACGAATACCAGGATCGCGACGAATGACGGTGCCAGGACGAGTTTGGGCACGTTGCGCTCAAGCCATTCCATTCCCGATTCCTCCAAAATCAACGTCGCGCCCGTTTGTGGGGCGCGACGTCATTACCAGTGATCACATCGATGCGGCGACGGCGTCAGCCAATTGCTGCACTGCGTCTTCCGAGCTCATCTCGCTGTTGAAATGCGCGGTGACGACGTCGGTGATCGCCCCTGCCTGTGCTCCGCGCAGCGCCATGCCATGGGCGAAGGACGGCAGCAGCGAACCATCCTCTGAATCGGCCTGCATGTCCTCGTTCGAGGCCTTGGCGCAATCGTCGAAATCGTCCAGCGGCACATCGGTGCGGGCCGGGATCGAACCCTTGTTCATGTTGAACACCTTCTGGAAGTTCGGCCCCATGATCAGCTCGGCCAACAGCGCTTGCCCCTGCTGCTTGTCATCGCCATCGACATTGAAGAAGGCGAAGCTGTCGACATTGTAGAGGAACCCTTCACCCGGAGTCGGCGCACAGACGAAATCGGTTCCCGGCTGCTTTCCGGCCGCCAGGAATTCGCCCTTGGCCCAATCGCCCATGATCTGGAAGGCGGCTTCGCCGTTCATGACCATCGCGGTTGCCAGGTTCCAGTCGCGGCCCGAGAAATTGTCATCGACATATCCGCGCAGCACGCGCATCTCGTCGAAGACCTCTTTCATGGTATCGGATTTCAGCGCCTCTTGGTCCAGGTCGACCAGCGCGGCCTTGTAGAATTCCGGTCCGCCAAGGCCCAGCACGACGGTTTCGAACACCGTCGCATCCTGCCAGGCCTGCCCGCCATGGGCCAGAGGCGTGATGCCAGCCTCTTGGAGCTTGTCAGCGGCCGCGTTGAATTCTTCCCAGGTGGACGGCATTTCGATGCCGTTCTCGTCGAGGATTTGCTTGTTGCCCCAGATCCAGTTGACGCGATGGACGTTGACCGGCGCAGCACACCACTGGCCCTCGCATTTCATGTGATCGGCGATCTGCGCGGGCAGCACATCGGCCCAGCCATTCTCTTCTGCCACGGCAGAGATATCGGCCAGGCCGGTTTCCTCGTACCATTCCTGTATCGCGGGACCTTTCAACTGCACCGCCGACGGCGCGTTTCCGGCGAGAACCCGGGCTCGCAATGCCGTCATCGCGGCGTCGCCGCCACCGCCGGCAACCGGCATGTCGGTCCAGGTGCCGCCATTTTCCTTGAACTCTTCCTGCAGCACCGCAATCGATTTTGCCTCGCTGCCGGAAGTCCACCAATGCAGGACCTCGGCTGTGGGTTCCGCCAGTGCGGGCGCAGCAAACATCACGGCGGTCGAGGCCGCCAGAACGGATTTCATATACATGGATCCTCCCAGATCTTGAATGCGCGATGTCAGGCTCGCGAGTGGCGACATCTTGCCAAGACGGTAGCCATGCAGGCAATACAAGACATCACCGCGCCCGCAGTTTTTCGGTCGTGTTTGTTACAAGTTGTTACGATACCGGCTGTTCGCCGAGAGTCCGACCCTGAACGGAGGGCAACAGATGAGCCTGCATAAGCTGCTGGTTGTCGAGGACGACACCGAAATGGCCGCGATGATGGCCGAGTACCTGCAGCGGCATGGATTCCACGTCACCCGCGCAAGCGGGCGAGCAGAGGCGATCGAGGCCCTGACGGCAGGTCGCGTCGATCTGATCCTTCTGGATGTTTCGCTTGGCGAGGACAGTGGCGTGGATTTCTGCGCCGATATCCGTGCAACGCAAGAGGTCCCGATCATCATGGTCTCGGCATTGTCCGCGGATCATCAGCGCATGGCGGGGTACGAGGTCGGGGCCGACGACTATATCGCCAAGCCCTTCAATCCCGAGCTTTTGCTGGCGAGGGTTCGGGCCGTTCTTCGCCGTGCGCATCGTGCGTCCAGCCTGAACCATCGTCGTCGGGATACCATGCATCGTTTTGCGGGTTGGTGCTACGATGCGCGCGGCGATGCCGTCACGGCGCCCGGTGGTTGGCAAGTCGCACTGTCCGCGCGTGAAACGGCCTTGTTGAGGGTGTTTCTCGCCAACCCCCTGATCCCACTGACACGCGAGGAGATTGCCGAGGCACTGGACGCCGAAGAGGCAGCGGAGGGACGTGCGATCGACATGCTGGTCAACCGGTTGCGGCACAAGATCGACGCGGCGCTGATCCGGACCGAGCGCGGCATCGGCTATGTTTTCACCGCCGAGGTCATACGTAGCGATGCCTAGCCGCCTCAGCCTGCGCTGGTTGGCCAGCCTGTGGATCGCGCTGGCGATGATTGCGGGCGGTCTTTCTGTCTGGGTCTGGATGTCGTCGCAAGCGGCATGGAATGCGCATCTCGATCGCGCGTACCTGGCCGGGTTGGCCCTACATGACAGCCTGGAAAGCGGCAGTCCGCTGCCCGATGGGCTCAGCCTGATGCGGTTGCGTGAGCCGCCGCAACTGCCTCATGGTTGGAGGGAGACACGTATCACCCTGACCGGTGGCCGTCCCGATCTTGCGCAAGGGGCACGCCTGTCGATGCGGCTTCAATCGCCCGATATCCAGTATCCCGCCGCTGAAGTTCAGACCGTGGGGGGCGGCTCACAGGCTGCGGGCTTGGCTTCCGTGACCCGGACATTGGCGCGATTTTGCAGTGACCCCCGGCTATTCGTGCAACTGGAAGACGGGCCGTGGATGCGCATCGATGGCACGGCTGTCTGGGGCTGCGCGGCAGCTCCACGCGATCTGCGGTTGTTATCGGCCGGGATTGCTATCGGCGCATTGCTGCTTTTGCTTGGTTGGGCGGCCGAGATATCCGGTGCCTTCGGGACTTTCACCGCTGCCTTGCGCGATCATCGCGCCCGGACAGCTGCCCTGCCGGTGGGCGGTGTGGACGAGTTGCGTCAGACAGCAGAGGCAGTCAATGCCTATGTCGCCCAGGACCGCGCGGCGCTGCAGAATCGCGCCATGGTATTGTCGGGCGTCAGTCATGACCTGGGAACACCGGCCACCCGCTTGCGGTTGCGCAGCGCGCTGATCGAGGATCCGAAGCTGCGTGCCAAGCTGGAGCGCGACATCGACGAAATGACCGGGATGATCGATGGCGTGCTGACCTATACCCGCGCCGAGATCGGGGCAGAGCCGTTCCGTCAGTTGTCGCTCGTCTCGCTGGCCGAAGCGGTAGTCGCCGATTATCAGGATGTCGACCTGCCGGTGCGCATGACAGAGACGCTTCCGCGCGAGACCCGGGCAAGATCCCTGTTCGCACGAGAGGCCGCACGCCCCGCCCCGGATTCGCACCGGCTGTTGATGCGCGGCCAGCCAACTGCCTTGCGGCGGGCGTTGTCGAACCTGATCGACAACGCCCTGAAATACGGGCGAGAGGCCGAGGTCACGGCGGATGGGGACGCGGACGATGTCTGGCTGACGGTCACCGATCGCGGTTCGGTCCTGACCAAAACGGATCTCGAACGTCTGACCGGTGCCTTTCAGCGGGGCGAGAATGTCGGTACCGCGAGCGGTGTGGGGTTGGGGCTGGCCATCGTATCGACCATCGCCGTGCAGCATGGCGGAAGGCTCGAGTTCCATCGCACGAATAGCGGTCTTGCTGCGCGGGTCGTGTTGTGTCGCCGTTGGGCATGAGCGTCCGTTTGCCACGCCCTTTGCATGTGGGCCGTCTGCTCTGACCACGTCCCTTGCGTTTCCGACATGTCTGAAGGGGGGGTGAATCATTCTCGGCTGCATGACTCGCGACCTGCATATGTTTGGGCAAATCCGTCCCTTGCCGCGTATGGTGGCATCGGCGCCATGCTTGGTTCGATTGCTGGCTCAGCCATCGAAATCGGTCATGTCGTTTCCGAACTCCCGGATTGCCGTTAGCGTTGGAGAGTGCCTCAGCTCTGCGATAAAATTCGCCTGTATGCGCTTGGCTGGCTCATCCTTGCGGGTAATAAGACAGACTGGCACCGGCTGGCTCGGATAGAGCGGCCGGGCCGACAGGCGGTATCGGTCGCCGACATATGCGGTCAGTGAGTCGACGAAAGCCACGCCCATCCCGACTTCGGCCATCAGACATGCCACCGAGGAATAGCGTACCTCGGCAATCGCCTGCGACCGCAATTCGGGAGTGAGAATGTCACGGGAAATCGCGATGTCGAGGCTGGAACTCGGCTCGTAAAGGATCAGCGGCAGGCCAGCGAGATCCTGCGACGTCACCGCAAGCTTGTCCTCCAGCGGATGCCCCGGTGCGAACACGCAGACCATCTGCGCCCTCGCCAGCACCTCGAAGGACAAGCCTTCGCGTTCGGGCGGGTTCAGCCCCAACCCGATATCCGCCATTCGGGTCTCGACCGATTCCAGCACTCCGATGATCCGCCGCGTGTCCAGATGTACGCGCACCGCCGGGCGTTTCGATACGAATTCCTTCAGCGCGCGAGGGATCAGGGCATTGGCCAATGGAGGTGTGCCGACCACCCGTAAATGACCGCTTTCGCTGCGCTGGCGCGCCTCGATACGGTGGGTAAAGGCCTGGTAAAGCGAAAAGATCGACTCGCTGTCCCGATGGATTTCATCCGCGTCCGGCGTGGGCACCAGCCGGTTTCCGAGTCGTTCGAACAATGGAAAGCCGATGCGCGCCTCCATCTGCCGGATCATGTTGGAGACCAGGGGTTGGGACACGTTCAGTGCCCTGGCTGCCCCGACCGTGGTCCGGGCGCGAACGACCGCGCGAAAGATCTCCAATTGCCTCAATGTGAACATGAAGATCCCCGAAATGCCGAACCTGAAAGCAGTATAATATAATATTATTTAGTGATCCAATAATTAATAACTTACTATATTGCGTGACGAGTCTTGCCCGTGCTGAACTCCATGTAGCGGGTTCAGGATCGAGTTGTTTCATACTTCCCGACCTGATCACCGGTTGGACCGCCTTGGCCCCAAGGCAAACCAACAGAGAGGAAGCAAAATGAAATATCTGATCAACGGGCTGGCATTGTCATTGGCTTTGGGCAGCCCCGCACTGGCGCAAGACAAATATGTCGTGGCAGTGGACGGAACCTTTGCCCCGCATGCCATGCCGACGATGGATGGCGGGCTCGAGGGCTTCAATATCGACCTGGCCAATGCCATTGGCGAACGCCTTGGTACCGAGATGGAGATCGTCGCCACGCAGTTTTCTGGCATTCTGCCCGGTCTGCAGGCCGGAACCTATGATTTCGTGATCGCGCCCACCACGATCACGCAGGAACGCGCCGAGGCCTATTACTTCTCGGAAGGCTATCTGAATACGGATTTCCAGTTCCTGGTGAAAGCCGGTGGGCCGGACATCACCGAGCTGGAGCAGCTTGAAGGCAAGGTGATCGCCGTCAACAAGGGCTCGGTCTATGACAGTTGGGCACGCGAGCTGACTGACGAGATCGGCTGGACCATCGAAAGCTATGGCACGGCGACCGATGCGGTGCAGGCGGTGGTATCGGGCCGGGCCTTCGCGACCGTGGCGGGCAATACCGTCAGCGCATGGGCCGCCAAGCAGAACCCGGCGGTGCAACTCAGCTACCTGCATTCGACCGGGCTGGTCTGGGGTATGCCGTTCCGCAAGGGCGATGATGAGCTGCGCGAGAGTGTGGAAGCCGTCATCGAATGCCTGAAGACCGATGGCACGATTGCCGAATTGCACGTGAAATGGTTCGGTGTCGAGCCTGCCGACGAGTCGGCTGCAATCACCCCGCGCCCGGGTTGGGGCGAACCGGACTTCCCCGGCCATGTCGCTGACGATCACGCGCCCGGCTGTGCTTAATCCGGGGCAGGATCAGGGCGGGGCCGCAGCCGTCAAGGCGCGGCCCACGCTGGAAGTTATCGGGCTGAAGAAATCCTTTGGTACGGTGGAGGTGCTGAAAAGCGTCAGCCTGCAGGTGGCGAAATCCGAGATGGTCTTCGTACTCGGCCGTTCGGGTTCGGGTAAGTCCACCATGCTGCGTTGCTGCAACCGGCTGGAGGAGCCCAATTCGGGAGACATCCTGCTGGAAGGCGAGAAGATTACCGGGCGCGGTGTGAATCTCGACCGGCTTCGTCGCCGCATCGGCATGGTGTTTCAAAGTTTCAATCTCTACCCCCATCTCGATGCCCGTGGAAATGTCACGCTTGCGCTGCGCAAGGTGCTGAAACTGTCGCGCGACGAGGCCGATGCGCGTGCCGTCACCGCGTTGACTCGCGTCGGGCTGGCCGACAAGGCCGCGAACTATCCTTTGCAGCTATCAGGGGGGCAGCAACAACGTGTCGCCATCGCCCGCGCCATCGCACTGGAACCCGCGGTGATGCTGTTCGACGAGCCCACTTCCGCACTGGATCCCGAACTTGTCGGCGATGTGTTGGGTGTCATGCGCGAGCTGAAGCAGGACGGCATGACCATGCTGGTCGTCAGCCACGAGATGGCCTTCGCGCGCGAGGCCGCCGACCGCGTCGTCTTCATGGCCGATGGCGAGATCGTCGAAGAGGGACCACCCGAGGACCTGTTCGGAAACCCGCGACATGAGCGCACCCGAGCCTTTCTGTCCCGTTACAATCAATGACCAACCTCGACCGTTTTATAGAAACCTTCCTGAACGGATCGGTTCTGGTGAAATACGCACCGTCGATCCTGCAGGGTGTCTGGGTGACGATCGAGTTGTCGGTGCTGATCGTCGTCGCGGGCACGCTTTGGGGGGCATTGCTGGCCTGCATCCGTGCCTACCGGATCTGGCCGGTTTCCTTCCTGATCGTCATTTATGCCGACATCTTCCGCGCCCTTCCACCATTGGTGCTGATCCTGTTGGTCTTCTTTGGCCTGCCTAGCCTTGGCGTTACCTTGTCCAGCTTTGCTGTGCTGTTCGTCATCCTCGGCCTGACGCTTGGCGCTTTCACGGAAGAGATCATCTGGGCCGGCATTACCGCGACCGACAGGGGCCAGTGGGAGGCGGCACGTTCCACCGGCCTCGGCTTTACCCAGACCCTCGGGTACGTTGTGCTGCCGCAGGCGGTGCGCATGGTAATCCCGCCGCTGACCAACCGCGCCATCGCCATCACCAAGATGACGGCTTTGGGCACGGTGATCGGGGTGCCCGACATCCTCAACCAGGCCACCACGGCGCAAAGCTTTTCGGGCAACGCGACGCCACTGACGCTGGCCGCATTCGCCTATGTGGTGCTTTTCCTGCCCTTCGTGATCCTGTCGCGCTGGCTGGAAAACCGCTTTGCCTGGAAGAAGGGCTGAGCCATGGATCAACTCATCGCCCAGTTCTTCAATCTCGACATCATGGCCAAGGCCCTGCCGACCATCCTGCGCGGCCTTGGCATGACCCTGCTGATCTGCTGCGCGGTGATCCCGCTCGGACTGGCCGGAGGGCTGGGGGCCGCGCTGGCGACGACCGCCCGGTCGCGCTGGCTGCGCTGGCCCGCCATGGCGCTGGTGGACCTGTTTCGCGCCATCCCGCCGCTAGTCCTGCTGATCTTCGTCTATGCCGGGTTGCCCTTTGCGGGCATCCGCCTGTCGCCCTTCGTGGCCGTGGCGTTGGCCTTCCTGCTGAACAACTCTGCCTATTATGGCGAGGTTTTCCGGGCCGGGCTGATCTCGGTGGGGACGGGGCAATGGGAGGCGGCGCGCTCGACCGGCCTCACACAGCGCCAGACGCTGAGCCATGTGATCCTGCCGCAGGCCACCCGCAACGTGCTGCCCGACCTGATCTCGAACACGGTCGAGGTTGTCAAGCTGACCTCGCTCGCCTCGGTCGTGTCCCTGGGAGAACTGCTGCATGCCGCCGGCCTTGCCCGGTCGGTCACCTACAATGCCTCGCCGCTGACGCTGGCGGCGGCGATCTATCTCGTCTTGCTATGGCCGGTGGTGCGGCTGCTCAGCCGCTACCAGCGCCGTCTTGTCGCCTGAAAGGAAGAACATGCGAAAAATCGTCATCGGAGCCGCCCAGATGGGCCCCAACCAGAAGGCTGACAGCCGTAAAACCATCGTCGCCCGGATGCTTGCCCTGTTGGAACAAGCCGCAGAGGCGGGCTGCACGATGGTGGTCTATCCCGAGCTGGCGCTGACCACCTTTTTCCCGCGCTGGTACATGGAGGATCAAGCCGAGGTCGATCGCTGGTTCGAGGCCGAGATGCCCAATGCCGCCACGCAGCCGCTTTTCGACAGGGCCCGGGAATTGCGGGTCGCGATCAGCTTCGGCTATGCGGAACTGACACCGGACGGGCATCACTTCAACACCCAGATCCTGACCGACCGGGACGGCAATATCGTCGCGAAATACCGCAAGGTGCATCTGCCGGGGCATTCCGAATACGATAACGACCGCGCCTTTCAGCATCTGGAAAAGCGCTATTTCGAACCCGGCGACTTGGGCTTTCCGGTCTGGCGCACGCAGGATGCGGTTGTCGGCATGCTGATCTGCAACGACCGGCGCTGGCCAGAATCCTACCGGGTAATGGGGCTGCAGGGGGTCGAGCTGGTGATCCTTGGTTACAATACGCCTTCGGTGAACAGCCAGGACAGCGCCGAGGGGGAAGACAAGCGGCTGTACCATTCAGAACTGTCGATGACCGCAGGCGCCTATCAGAACGCCACATGGGTGGTCGGGGTCGCGAAGGCAGGCGACGAGGATGGTCATCCGTTAATGGGCGGCTCGATCATCGTCGATCCCAACGGCTATGTCGTGGCGCGGGCGAAGACAAGCGGGGACGAGTTGCTGGTTCATGAATGCGACATGGATCTGTCGGTCTTCGGCAAACAGACGATCTTCGATTTTGCCCGCCACCGCCGGATCGAGCATTACGGCTTGATCACCAGCCAGGCAGGGGTGGTGCGCAACGTATGACGCAACTCGACCTGACCGCGCTGGCGCCGCAAGAGCGCTACAAGTTGTTGACGGCGCTGGTCATCCCGCGCCCGGTCGCATGGGTCACCACGCAGGACAAATCCGGGCGGGTCAATGCCGCGCCGTTTTCATTCTTCAATCTTTTCGGGCAGGACCCGGCGCTGGTGATCCTTGGGCTGGAGCATGCCCGCGACGGCAGCGGCCCCAAGGACACCGCCCGCAATATCGCGGCGACGGAGGAGTTCGTCGTCAATATCGTCACGCCCGATCTGATTGGCCCGATGGTGGAAACCGCCGCAGCCTATCCGCCCGATGTCAGCGAACCGCAAGCTCTGGGTCTGGAGCTTGCACCTTCGAGCCAAGTCGCGCCGCCACGCCTGGCCGCTGCGCCGGTCGCGATTGAATGCCGCCTCAAGGATACGCTACGCTATTCGGACGAGCGCGATATCGTCGTGGGGGAGGCGGTGGCGCTCGCGGCCCGTGACGGGCTTATCGATACCGATAGAATGCATGTCGATTGGGAAGGTGGCTTTCCGCTCGCCCGGCTTTTTGCCGACCGCTACGCGCGGCTTGAAGAGATCGCCCGGCACCCCATTCCGCAACCCAAGGAGCAGCCATGACCGAACTCATCCACCGCAACTCTTCCGGCGTTTTCGTGATCGCCGCCACGCCTTTTACCGAAGATGGCGCGCTCGATCTGGAATCGACCGATCGCATGGTCGATTTTTACCTTGAATGCGGCGTCACGGGCATGACCATCCTCGGCATCATGGGCGAGGCCCCTAAGCTGTCGGATACCGAGTCTCGGACCTTTGCCGAACGTGTCCTGACCCGCGTGGCGGGGCGCGTGCCGGTTATCGTCGGAGTCTCGGGGGCCGGGCTTGACCCGATGCGCAGCCTGACCTCCGATGTCATGGTGGCCGGTGCGGCGGGGGTCATGGTGGCTCCGATGCAAGGGATGGGTCCGGAGGATCGGCTGGAGGGTTATTTCGCGCAGGTCTGCAAGGCGCTTGGCAGTGACGTGCCGATCTGCCTGCAGGATTACCCGCAGACCACCGGCGCCCGCTTCTCGGTTGACAGCATTCTCAAGATCGCCCGCGACAACCCGCAGATCGTCATGCTGAAACACGAGGACTGGCCGGGTCTTGCCAAGCTTTCCCGCGTCAGGGCCGAGACCGGCACCCCCGATCAGCCGCGCCTGTCGATCCTGACCGGGAATTCGGCGCTGTTCCTGCCGCAAGAGATGCAGCGCGGCGCAGATGGTGCAATGACCGGTTTCGCCTTTCCCGAGATGATGGTGCAGGTCGTGGAACTTTCGCTAAAGGGCGATCACGACCGGGCCGAGGATATCTTCGACGCCTATCTGCCGCTGGTTCGATACGAGCAGCAATTGGGGTTGGGGCTTGCCATCCGCAAGGAAACCCTGCGCCGCCGCGGGGTGATCGCCTCGGCCCGGGTGCGTGGGCCGGGACCGGTGATGAGTAGTACCGATCATGGAGAATTGACGCGGCTGACCGCGCGTCTGGAAAAACGACTGAAGGAGTTGGGCTGATGGATCTGGGACTGAAAGGCAAACGCGCATTGGTCATGTCCTCGTCGCGCGGGCTTGGTTTGGGAATCGCGCAGACTCTGGCCGAGGAAGGCGCCGATGTGCTGCTGACCGGGCGCAGCGCCGATAGGTTGGCGCAGGAGGCCGAGGCGATCACCGCCAAGGGAGGCGGCAGGGCCGAGTGGGTCGCCTGCGATCTTGCGCAAGAGGATGCCGCCGACAAGATGGCGCAGGCGGTCGAGACAAATTTCGGCGCAGCGGATATCCTTGTCGCCAATACCGGCGGACCGCCGCCGGGCAAGATGGTCGATGCGGATCTTGCCGCGCTCTCCGCCCAGTTCAACCAGATGGTGCTGCGGGTCATGGAAATCACCGACCGGCTTCTGCCTGCCATGCGCAAGGCCGGGTGGGGCCGTATCCTGACCGTCGGGTCGTCGGGCGTGGTTCAGCCGATCCCGACGCTGGCGATGTCGAACACGCTGCGCGCGGCGCTGGTGGGCTGGTCGAAATCCCTGTCCAACGATCTTGCCGCCGAGGGTATCACCGTGAACATGCTGCTGCCCGGCCGCATCCATACCCAACGGACAGACGAACTGGACGCCGCCGCGGCCAAGCGCACGGGAACCCCGGTGGACGACGTGCGCGCCGCCTCGGCCAAAACCATCCCGGCGGGCCGTTACGGCAGGGTCGAGGAGTTCGCCAAGACCGCCGCCTTCCTTGTCTCGGAACCCGCCAGCTACATCACTGGCAGCCTCGTGCGCTGTGATGGCGGCTCGATCAGATCGGTGTGACCATGGAACTTGATCTCGTCATCACGAACGGCACCGTGGCCACCGCATCGGATACGTTCCGCGCCGATATCGGCATCCGCGACGGGCGCATCGCCGCCATTGCCGAAAACCTGAGCGGCGCGCGTGAAATCGACGCCAGCGGCAAGCTGGTCCTGCCCGGCGGGGTCGAGGCGCATTGCCATATCGCGCAGGAAAGTGCGACCGGCGGTATGACGGCGGATGATTACCGCAGCGGCTCGATCTCGGCGGCATTCGGCGGCAATTCCAGCTTCATCCCCTTCGCCGCCCAACATCGCGGCGTGGGCGTGACCGAGACGCTGGATCTTTACGACAGCCGGGCAGAGGGCAATTCGGTGATCGATTACGGCTATCACCTGATCGTCGCCGATCCGACCGAAGAGGTTCTGCGTGATGAATTGCCGCAGGCTTTTGCCCGCGGGATCACCTCGTTCAAGGTGTTCATGACCTATGACCTGATGAAGATCGACGATGGCCAGTTCCTCGATATCCTGTCGGTGGCGAAAACCCATGGCGCGCTGACCATGGTCCATGCCGAGAATTCCGGCATCATCAGGTGGATTTCGGACCGGCTGGTGGCGGCGGGGCATACGCAGCCGCGCTATCACGCCGTCAGCCATCCGGCGGCGGCGGAATCCGAGGCAATCAACCGGGCAATCACGCTGGCGCGTTTCGTCGATGCGCCCCTGCTGATCGTCCATGTCTCGACCACCGAGGGTGCGGGGATGGTGGCGCAGGCGCGGCTGGAAGGCGCGAAAATCTTCGGCGAGACCTGCCCGCAATACCTGTTTCTGACCAAGGGAGACCTCGACCGTCCCAGCATGGAAGGCGCCAAGTTCATGTGCTCGCCCCCGGTTCGTGACGCCGGGACCCAAGAGGCGTTGTGGCGACACCTTCAGGCGGGGACCTTCTCGGTCTTTTCCTCGGACCACGCGCCTTATCGTTTTGACGAAAGCGGCAAGTTGGCGAATGGCCCGGATGCGACATTCAAGCAGATCGCCAATGGCATGCCGGGGATTGCGCTGCGCCTGCCGTTGTTGTTCTCGGAAGGTGTCAGGGCCGGGCGGATCACGCTGAACCAGTTCGTGGCGCTCGGCTCGACCAATGCCGCCAAGCTGTATGGTATGCATCCCGAGAAAGGCACAATCGCCATCGGATCGGATGCTGATATCGCCATCTGGGATCCTGAGGAGACCCGCACGGTCACTGTCGAGGATCAGCATGACAACATGGACTACACCCCGTTCGAGGGCCAGCAGATCACCGGCTGGCCGGTCACTGTCCTGTCACGGGGAGAGACGGTGATGGATGGCGGCAAGCTGGTGGCCAAGCCGGGCAGGGGCCGCTTTATTGCCCGTCGCCCACCGGATTTTACCGGCTATCCGGGGACACGCACGCCCGAGCTGGACCCCGCACGGAATTTTGGCGCGGATATCGCGCCATGAGCGGTCCCATCGTTGTTATCAATCCCAATTCCAACCAGGTGGTGACCGACGGGCTGGAGCAGGCGTTGGCCGCATTTCACAAGGCGGTCGAGATCGACTGCGTGACCCTGGCCGAAGGCCCGTTCGGTATCGAAAGCCAATATGATGTCGATCAGGTCGCATTGCCCCTGGCTGCGCTTGTGAAAAGCCGTCCCGATGCCTCGGCCTTTGTCATCGCCTGTTATTCGGACCCCGGGTTGGACCTTTGCCGCGCCACGGCCTCGGTGCCGGTTTTCGGCATCCAGGAATCCGGCGTGCTGACGGCACTTGCCCGGGGCGATCGCTTTGGCGTTCTTGCCATCGCCGAGGCGTCGATCCCGCGGCATCTGCGCTATCTGCGGCGGATGGGTGTCATCGAACGCCTCGCCGGAGAACGGGCGCTCAACATGAGTGTCGATGAAAGTGCGCGGGGGGAAGGCACTTTTGAGCGGCTGAGCGAGGTCGGCCAGGAGTTGGTCGCTGACGGAGCCGATGTGCTGATCCTCGGCTGCGCGGGCATGGCCCGCCATCGCGCAGTGCTGGAGACCAGGCTGGGCCGCCCGGTCATTGATCCGACCCAGGCTGCGGTCGCAATGGCCATTGGCGTGGTGCTGAGCGGCTGAAGGAACTGTTCCTCATCATGAAGAAGAGTGTCGCTCTTGCGGCAGGGGATGAGAACGGATTCTTTGGAACATTTCTCTGGTCTTGTACGATTGTCGTTCGGCGCATGATGTATTTTCCCTGCGGAGCCCCCATCTTAACTGTACCCGCTCGGTATTTCTGAGCGGTGATATGGAGGGCACGCTTATGAGCGCCCCGGAAAAGACAGTTCCCGAACAGAATGCCTCGCCACAGCCCGAGCAAACGGAACCTGTAAAACCCCAAAAGCAGCAGGGAGACAATGACGAAAAGAAATCCTCTTTTAGTCAGAAGTCAAAAAGCTGGAAATAACATCCTCCAGAGCCGCGGTGGAAAGGGTGAGTGACTACAGTGGCAACCGAGGATTTTCCGGCGTGATTGGTGTGCTGGTTTGGCGGCTTGATAGTTTGGCTGACTGCCACCAGGAAATAGCCGGAAGGCGGAGCGGCGGGATAAAACCCGCCGATCCTTTATGAGTAACAGCATTTGGTGAAATTCAGAGCATTTCCAGAAAAACAGGTGCCGATTTGGCCCGGAAATGCGCAGGAACAACTAGTTACGGCGCTTCCACGATTTAACGAAAGCTCGAAACGCCGTAGACACGGAGGTCAGATGACACGGAAACAACTCCCGAAATCTCCATACGGGCAGATGTTCAAACCAACTGAGACGCCCCATGATCGCACTGCTGCCGCAGCCAAGCAGATCATAGCGGATGAACAGCAACGGCAACTTGATCTGACCGCCAAGCTTAAGGCTGCCCGCCTTGAGAAAGAGGCCGCTGAAGCGTCGGCCCCGCCTCCGCTCCGCAAAAAGGCGCAGAAGTCAAAGAAGCAGTAATATTGCCGCTTGGTAATTTACCGATCCTCAAGAAAAAGACCTCGCGCCAATGAGCGCGAGGCCAAGTCCAACAGGGAGGTTGTCAAATTGCTTACTGAGAGTAAACAATATTGACCATAAGTATATTGCAGTATGTGCAGGTTTTGGTCAAGGAACGAAAAACGAGATGCCAATCTGGTCACCCCGTGCGACGGAGGTTCATATCCTGGCGGCAGCCGCGACGTTCCTGAAATCCTACGGTGCCGAAGGAAGCGTTTAGGATGACCGATCGGATTGCAACCAGGGCTTCATCGGAGGCTGAACCGGCCTGACGTGGTTTTAGGCGCCTGGCCCTTCCTTGGATCGCGAGACAGGCCGGGGCATGTGAAATCAGTAATCCGTCTCGTGATCCGCAAGGAACCGGTCAAGTTCGGCTCGCGTCGAACTGCCCTCCATCGGGCCGGTGCGGGTCACGGCACGCGCTCCGGCAGCATTGGCGAGGCGCAACGCCTCGAACGGGGTGGCACCGGCGAGGCGCAGGGTGACGAATGCGCCGCCAAAACAATCTCCGGCTCCGGTCGGGTCGATCTCCTCGACTGTCAGGGGCGCGATATCGGTTCGGCCATCCGCATCGAAATGGCTCGCCCCTTCCGCGCCGCGCTTCAGGACGATCTCGCGGATGCCGCGCTCCAGAAGCACCCGGATCGCGGATGCCTCGTCGCGGGCACCGGTTAGCATGAACAATTCGTTTCCCGAGGGCAGGAAGATATCGGTCTGATCGAGGACCCCGTCCAGACGTGCGCGCAACCCCGGTGTATCAAGGATCTCGGGCCGGATATTCGGGTCGAAGCTCAGCGAGCCACCGCGCGCCTTGATCCGGACCACGGCTTCCATGGCCACCTCGGCCATGCCCGAGGCGGAGAGGGCGGTGCCCATGATATGGATATGATCGCAGCTCTCCATCAGTGACGCACCGGCCCCGGTGATCGACAGGGCCGCGGTTGCGCTCTGTGCCATGGTGAAGACGAAACTGCGGGAACCGTCCTCGCGGTAGCGGACGAAGGCGCAGCCGGTGACCTCGCCCTGCGCCACCTCTATCCCCGAGACATCGATCCCGTCCCGCGCGAGGCGGGCAATGTTCAGGTGGCCGAAATTGTCATCTCCGACCCGGCCGATGATCGCGGCATCCCCGCCGAGACGCCCGACCTGGTTCACGAAGATTGCAGGGGCGCCCGAGGGGTAGGGGCCGATCAGGGGCTGCGGCTCGTGGAATCCGTCCCCCTTCGTGGTGGCGATCAGTTCGACGAGGATTTCCCCGACAGTCAGTATTTTTGGCATCGGGTGCTTCCGTGACCAACTTGTCCCATAAGACTTTCTTCCATTTCCGAGGAAGGATTGCACCATCAAAGCGCGGGATCAAACAATGCATCCTGCATTCCGCCGGGCATTCGGTTTGGCCCTTGCACCCGGACGCAGGAAGGCATTCTCTGGGCACGTAGCCGAAATTTCCGTGAAATGTTTCGAGCAAGGCCCATTCCACAACGAGTTCAGCCCTCATGCTTTCCAACCTGCTGATCGTGCTGCCGATCTTTGCCCTCGTCCTGACCGGCTGGCTGGCGCGCCGTCTCGGCGCCCTTGGGCCGAATGCCACGCGCGAGGTCAATCGCGTGGTCGTCTACCTGGCGTTGCCGGCGCTGCTTTTCGACATCACGGCGAATGCCGTTCCTTCCGAAATCTGGCAGCCGGGTTTTCTTGCAGCATTCACGGCGGGGTGCGCGGTGGTTTTCGCCGTCACGATCTGGATGCGGATGCGGCAAGGGGCGCAGCTGGCGGATGCCGCCATCGACGGGTTGAACACGAGCTATGCGAATACCGGCTTCATGGGCTTTCCGCTGCTTCTGGCCGTGATCGGAGAATCGGCAATGGCGGCGACATTGGTCGCGACGATCGTTACTGCCTGCATCCTCTTTGCGGTTGCCATCATCCTGATCGAAAGCGGCCTGCAGACAGAGACACGCCGTCGCGACATTGCCCGGAAGATTTGCCTTTCACTGGTCAAGAACCCGTTGCTCATCGCGCCGGTGCTGGGCGGGGTCGTCATGGCAAACGGTGTAGGGCTGCCGGATGCGCTGAACACCTATCTGAAGCTGCTTGGCGGAGCAGCCTCTCCCTGTGCGCTGATCGCCTTGGGCCTGTTCCTTGCGGATAATTCAGGGCGGCAGCCGCGTGCGGGAACGCGAGTTCAGAATGTTCTGGTGGCATTGAAGCTGATCGCCCAGCCCGCAGTCACATGGATCATCGCCGTGCCGGTCCTGCGACTTCCATCTGAAATGGCGCATGTCGTGGTGCTCCTGGCTGCGCTCCCGACCGGCACCGGCCCCTTCATGCTGGCGGAATTCTACGAGCGCGAGGCCTTGCTGACGGGGCGCGTGGTGCTGATCACAACTGTTCTGTCAGTCGGCACGTTGTCGCTATACCTTGCGGTGGCAGGGTGAGCCGTAAAAACCTCTGGCCCCGCTTCCACAAGAGGTGCTAACCGGTAGGCATGTCTGGCTTTCATGCTCGCCTAGTCATGCCCTCCGGCTGGTTTCACGCGCCCGGCGGTTCCAAGGTCCGGGATGTTCCTCTTCGGGAATTTCCGTGGCCAAATCGCACACGTCACGCCCGGTAAAGGAAGGTCGCACGCAAGATGCAGGATACCCAGATCATCCTTTTCATGCTTCACATCGCCGGGGCGGCAGCCCTTCTGATCTGGTCGGTTCGCCTTGTCCGGACCGGGGTTGAACGGGCGTTTTCCACGCAACTGAGACTTTGGCTGCGCCGCTCGACCAAAAGCCGGTTCCTTGCGGCGGGCATGGGAACGGCGGCGGCCGTCTTTCTTCAAAGCTCCACCGCAGTCGCGATCATGGTCTCGAATTTCGTTTCGCGCGGCAGCATCGCCACTGCGGTCGGGCTGGCGATCTTGCTGGGCGCGGATGTCGGTTCGGCAATCGTGGCGCAGATCCTGCTGTTGCGGCAGGACTTTCTTGTTCCACTGCTTTTGCTTGTCGGCGTGGCGCTGTTCCTGCGCGGGGACCAGCCGCGAAGCAGGCAGGTGGGGCGCATCCTGATCGGGCTGGCATTGATCTTTGTGTCGCTCGACATGATCCGCGCCGCCACGGCTCCGCTGCTGGACAGCACCAGCACCTTGGCGGTGATGCAATATCTTGGCCGCGACGGGCTGACGGCATTCGCGATCGGGGCGATTTTTGCATGGGTCGTCCATTCCAGCGTCGCAGCCATCCTGCTGGTGGTGACGCTTGTCGCCCAGGGACTTCTGCCGGCATATGGCGCGGCGGCCATGGTCCTGGGGGCAAATCTGGGTGGTGCTTTCATCGCCTATGTCCTGACATTGGCAAGCCCTATTCCGGCAAGGCGCATGGTCGTGTTCAACCTTGTCCTGCGGGGCGGGCTGGCCGCGCTTGTCCTGATCGGCCTGACCTTGAATGCGGCTGCGCTCGGTTGGCTCGGTCAGGCCGAGGCGCGGCAGGTGATCAACCTGCATCTTGCCTTCAACCTGGTGCTTGCATTGCTGTCGCTGCCATTGCTCGGTCCGATCGCACAACTCGCGGAATTCGCGATGCCCGAGCGGTCCGATCCGGTGGGAGAGCTTGGGCCAGCAACGGCGCTGGACGATTCCGCGCTCGACAAGCCCGATCAGGCGCTGGTCTGTACCGCGCGCGAAATCCTGGCGATGGGGCAGGCCATCGAGATCATGCTGCGCGCTGTCGGCGGCCTTTACGAGAGATGGGATGCGGCCACGGCAGAGGGGATCAGGAAGCGCGGCGAAACCGTGCGCAAGATGCATTTCGATCTCAAGCTGTTCCTTGCGCGGCTCAATCGCCGCGAACTGGATGAAGAGGGAAGTGGGCGCTCCATGGAACTTGCCTCGCTCGCGGTCAGCTTCGATGCCGCGGCAGAACTGGTTTCCCGCAATCTCGTGGAATTGGCGAAGCGATTGCACGCGCAAGGCGTTGCCTTCTCCAAGCCCGGGCAAGAGGAGATCAGCGATTTCCACGACCGGGTGCTGGGCAATGTGCAGCTGGCGCTGAATGTCATGATGACCCAGAACCCGGAAGAAGCGCGGGAACTTGTTGCGGCCAAGGATAAGGTCCGTGACGTGGAGCAGCAGATGCAGCGCAATCATCTTGGCCGTCTGCGCGAGGGACTGGCGGAAAGTATCGAGACGAGCAGCATTCACCAAGAGACGCTGCGGGCGCTGAAGCAGGTGAATACCTCTTTCACGATGGTCGGCTATCCCATCCTGACCCGGACGGGCGACCTGCTTTCCAGCCGTCTTTCCGGTGCCGATGTGCAATCGGAAGAGCGAGCGGACGACCGGGCGAAAAAACGGACGAAAGGGAAACGTTCCCGATCTTAGGCACGGCGTCCGTCTTGCCGATATGCGGTATCCGGCGCGGTTTTCCTGCCTTAACCTGCGAACTGAAATATGAGGGAGAACAATATGGATCTCATGGCAAAAGCCACAGCCATCGTGGGCGGGATCATGGTTCAGATGCGGCGGGCAAGCGCCCCGCGCGATCAGGCAGTCGGCGCTGAGCCCGCGATTCCCGACGCCCAGGCCCAGGGCATCATGACTCTCAAGATGCCCTCTGCGAAGGGATGGGAGCCGGGACAGGTTCCCAAGGCGGCACCGGGCTTGAAGGTCAACGCCTTCGCCGAGGGGCTGGAGCATCCGCGCTGGATCGAGGTGCTGCCGAATGGCGATGTACTGGTCGCGGAATCGCTGCTGGAGGCCGGACCTCCGAAAAGCTTGTTCGAACGCGCGATGCAGGCGACCATGCGGCGCGCCCATGCCATCGGGGTCAGCGCGAACCGGATTTCGCTGTGGCGCGATCAGGACGGCGACGGCAAGGCGGAGATCCGCGAGGCCTTCCTGGAGGGGCAGCGGCAACCCTTTGGCATGGCGCTGGTCGATGGCAGTTTCTATGTCGGCAATACCGATGGCATCGTCAGATTTCCCTATGAGGAAGGCGCCACGCAACTGACCGGCCCCGGTGAGCGGCTGGTGGAGTTCAAGCCCGGCGGTCACTGGACCCGCAGCCTGATCGTCTCGCCGGACCGCAGCAGGATCTATGCCGGCGTGGGCTCGCTTTCGAATATAGGCGACGAGGGAATGGAGGCCGAGGAAGGCCGGGCCGCGATCTGGGAACTGGATTTGGCGAGCGGGGAGGCGCGGATCTTTGCCTCGGGTCTGCGCAATCCCGTCGGCCTGGCATGGGAGCCGGTGACCGGCAAGCTCTGGACGGTGGTCAACGAACGCGATGGCTTGGGGGATGAGACCCCGCCCGATTACCTGACATCGGTTCGGGACGGCGGCTTCTATGGCTGGCCCTATTGCTACTGGGGCCAGACCGTCGACGATCGCGTGCCGCAGAATCCGGAATTGGTGGCGCGGGCGATCAAGCCGGATTACGCGCTTGGCGGCCATACCGCCTCGCTCGGTCTTTGCTGGATGCCCGAGGGGACCTTGCCCGGCTTTCCCGATGGCATGGTCATCGGGCAGCATGGTTCATGGAACCGCTCGACTCTCAGCGGCTACAAGCTGATTTTCGTGCCGTTCCGCGACGGCCAGCCCGCCGGTGAACCGCGTGACATCCTGTGGGGTTTCCTGTCCGAGGACGAAAAGACGTCATTTGGGCGCCCGGTTGGCGTGACCATCGGGCCGGACAAATCCTCCCTGTTGATGGCGGATGATGTCGGGAATGTCATCTGGCGTGTCACCGGGGCGTAGCGCGCCACGCTCTGACGGAAATGCTGTGCCTGCATCTCGCGAAGGCCGGGGTTCCACCCCGGACCCCGGGATATTTTACATGAAGAAGGGGCGGAAGCAGTCTGGGTAAGCCGGGCATTTGCCCTGTTTCACTGCTCGCCCTTTACCCGGATCAGGGTCTGCATCCCGGTTGCGGCATGGACGCGCTGCTCGCCATCGACGCCCCAGACATCAAGTTGGCACACGGTCAGCGTGCGGCCCGGCTTGATCACACGCCCGGTCGCTTCGAGCCTCTCACCCCGGGCCGGGTTGATCAGGTTCAGCTTGAACTCGACCGTCAGAACGGCGCTGCCCTCGGGAAACAGCGTATAGGCCGCATAGCCGCCCGCGGTGTCGGCGATGGCCGAGCTGCCGCCCGCGTGGAAATATCCGTGTTGCTGGGTGACTTCCGACCGGAAGGGCAGGATCAATGTCACCAGCCCGGCCCGGATTTCGGTCATCTTGGCACCCAGATGCGCCATCAATCCTTGGCGGTTGAAGCTGTCGCGCACCCGGCGGGTGATGTCCTCGTTCAGGTCTTCGCCGATCTCCATCTGCATATCCTTCTTGAGTCCATGATGTTGAAAAGCTCACATTTCCAGCAATGCCCGGCGGAATTCCGGCTCGAACAGAACGACCTCGCGCGCTTCAAGACAGCGCGCATGATCCAGCGCCCGGCTCGTCAACGCCTGGGCCAATTCGACGGCCTCGGGCATGGAGCGGCCCCGCCCGAGCGCCGCCACGACCAGACCGGCAAAGAGATCGCCGGTGCCGGGCAGGGCGACCGGGATATGCCGGGTCGCGTGGCGGGTCATCTCGTCCGGCCCGAGGATCACGGTTTCCAGGTCTCCCCTGGGCGTGTCTTCCAATTCGCAGCCGGTGGCGATCAGCCGCGCTTTCGGGGCCAATCGCAACTCCGCTGCCGCCTGACGCAAATCCTCCAACGTGGCAATGGGGCGATCGGTCAGGTGACCCAGTTCGAAGGAATTTGGCGTGGCGATATCGGCCAGCGGCAAGAGCCCGTTCCGCATCACCCCGGCGATTTCCTCGGGGACGTAAAGGCCCGGCGCATGATCGCCCATCACCGGATCGCAGATATAGATCAGCGCGGGGTTGGCCTGTTTGCAGCGCGCCACGAACTCGGCCACCAGCTGCGCGACCTCGACCGAGCCGATATAACCCGACATCAGGTAGGTCGCCCGCTGCGGCAGGCCGCGTTCCTCGGCCCCCAGAAGCAGGTCGGCGAAAAGATCGGGCGGGACGGGAGCGCCACGCAGGGTCGGATAGTCAGGCGTATTCGAGAAAATCACCGTCGGGATGGCAGCGACCTCCAGTCCGGCGGCCTGCATCGGGAACAATGCCGCCGAGTTGCCGACATGGCCATGCACCACCTGGCTTTGAACCGAGATCACCAATGGCGGTCTTTCTATCTGCGTCATTCCGTACCCTCCAGCCTCTTGCGCCAGTCCTCAATCCGGCCGCTGTCCAGGCGGCGTCTGGCGTAGCGTTTCCAGCCCTCGGCCAAGACATCGAGCGATGCCATTCGCGACAGATCGTCGAGATTCATCCGGTCGACATACATCACATGCCAAAGGCGGTGAATGGTCCAGTCCGGGGCAGGGCGCTCGACCAGGGAAAGCTCGTCGCCCGGTGCGACAGATCCGGGTTCCAGCACGCGATAATACCAGCCGGTGCGCCCGCTGCCCTGCACGCGCCGCGCCATGTCGCTGACTCCGAAACGATGGTTCAGCTTCCAGCAGGGCTGGCGGCCCTGCGAGACTTGTATCAGCGCCCCGCCCAAGCGAAACATGTCGCCCACCGCCACATTCTCTTCGGTCAATCCTGTCGTGGAGATGTTCTCGCCGAACGCGCCCGGGGCATCCAGCAGGGGATGCGCCCCGATCTCGTCGCGCCAGGCCGGATAATGTTCGCGCGGATAGTGATGCACGGCCTTTTCGGGGCCGCCATGCACGCGCCGATCTGCCTGCTCGTCACCGGTGAAACCGTTCGGCTCCAGCATGAGCGGGGCACTTGCAGGAGATTTCGCGATCCCGCTCTGATGATAGCTTCCGGCAAGGAGCGCGGATTTTCCGATCAGCAGGGTGACGGTATTCATCTGGATGCCCTTTCCATCAGAGCCAGTGCCACTCAGAACGCCACGCCGGACCAGAGGCAGATATTCGCATAGGGCGTGAACTCGCCGGTCCTGACGATGGCCCGCGCGTCCCTGCTGGCCAGCTTCAGGTCTTCATGCGGCAGCCGTTCCAGCACCCCGATCTGCCGCTTAGAGAAACGGTCGATCAGCTCCGGATCGGCCTCAACCGCGGCGGCGGAACGTTCGACGACCAGTTCCGACAGCACCGCGTCCAGCACCTCGAAGAAGCCGGGCACGCCGCCGGTGACGGCTAGGTCGATACAGCGCACCCTTGGCGGGACAGGCAGGCCGGCATCGCCAATGACCAGCAGATCGCCATGCCCCATCGCCGCGATCAGCCCCGACAGTTCCGCATTCAGCAATGTTCGGCGTTTCATCCTGCGCCTCCTCAAGTTCCGCTTGGCAGAACATCCGCCAGGTAACGCATCATGTTGCCACCCATAACCTTGGCGATCCGGGCCTCGCTCAATCCCGCATCCATCAGTGCTTGCGTCAAGGCGGAGAGATGCGCCGCATCGAAGGGCGCATCGACCGAGCCATCGTAATCCGAGCCCAGTGAGACATGATCCTCGCCCACAAGCGCAATCGCGGCCTCAATGGCAGAGGCAATATCGTCAGGGGTCCGACCGCAGACCACATCGGCCCAATAGCCGATGCCGATCACCCCGCCCTTGTCGGCAATCCGTCTCACCAGCGCGTCATCCAGGTTGCGATGGCTGTCGCAATGCCCCTGAATGCCGGTATGCGACAGGATCGGTCGCGCGCCCTCGATAGCCAGCACATCCTCGACCATCTGCGGCGAGGCATGGGCAAGGTCGATCACCATGCCCTTCGCGATCATCGCCTCGACCACTTGATACCCGAATTCGGTCAGCCCGGCACCGCCGCCGCCTTCGCCATGCAGGCTGCCGCCAAGCTCATTGTCGAAGAAATGCGTCAGCCCCATCAGCCGGAAACCCGCGTCATACAAGGCATCCAGATTGGCCAGCTCGCCTTCCAGCGGATGCCCGCCCTCCGATCCCAGCATCACCCCCAGGACCTGTTCACCTCCGGCCCGGTCCTTCAGCAGATCTGCCAGATCCTCGCGCGTGCGAATGATGCGCAGCCGGTCGGGCGTCTCTTCTGCCATTCGCTGCAAATCTTCGGCCTGCACCAGTGCACGTTCGCGCAACGAGAACCACGACCGGATGGGCCGCAACTGCCCCATGAACAGCGGCGTGATATTGTCCGGAGCCCCGGCACTGTTCTGGTCGTAATTCTGCCCGCGCGGACTTTTCGTCACGGTCGTATAGACTTGCAAAGCGACATTGCCTTCCAGCAGCCGGGGAATATCGGTATGACCCCGTGTCCCGCGCTTCAACAGATCACGGTCCCAAAGCAGCGAGTCGGCGTGCCAGTCGCCGATCGCCAGTTCCCGATGCAAGGCTTCGGCCTCCTCCGAGACCGGCCAGCCCTCTTCGGGCATGGTCACCGGGTTCATGCTGCGCTCGACATAGCCCGGCGCGAAAATGAAGAAAGCGACTGTCGCCAAAATGGCCAGCGCGACAATTCCCAGTAAAATCCGCTTCAGCATTCTCCGCTCCCCTCAGCCCGGCTCAAGATGGCCCTTCTTCTTCATACAAGTATCCGCGGGGGAGGACGCGCCGCAAGGCGTGGCCGGGGGCGGCAGCCCCCTTACCCCAATGGCATGAACATGATCAGTTGCGGCCCGGCGCTGCCATGTGGCCAGATATCCCCGGTCTCGACGAAGCCTGCCTTGCGATAGGCGGCGATCGCAGGTGGATTGGCCATGTTGACGGTCAGCCAGACCCGCGCCTTGCCCGGATAGGCAGGCGGCAGATAACCCTTCAGCGCCGTCATGGCAGCCGTTCCGAGGCCGCGTCCCTGCCGCTTTTGATCCAGGATCACGCCACGTAGGCCCAGATGATCGGCTTGCGCAAAATCATGGCGCAGATGATATGCGCGGTCGATCTTGAACAGACCGACCACCCCACCAGCTTCCCGAATCTCGTGCAGATCGACCGTTGCCTCGGGCTCGACCAAAGCCGCATCGACCGTGCCCGCGAACCGCTCCTGACCCGGCCGGACCGCGATATGCGCGAACCGGCCGGCATCCCGCCGGTCCAGCGGATGCAGCGAGATCGTCACTCCAGCGCTTCCAACTCGTCGATGAATCCTTCGATCATCGACAACCCCCTGTCCCAGAATGCCGGGTCCGAGGCATCGAGGCCGAACGGAGCCAGCAATTCCTTGTGATGCTTCGAGCCACCGGCGGCCAGCATCTCGAAATATTTCTCCTGGAAATCCGGCAGGCCGTCCTCATAGGTGGCGTAGAGCGCGTTCACCAGCCCGTCGCCGAAAGCGTAGGCATAGACATAGAAGGGTGAATGGACGAAATGCGGCACATAGGTCCAGAAGGTTTCATAGCCCGGCATGAATTCAAATACCGGCCCCAGGGATTCGTGCTGCACCGACATCCAAAGCGCGTTGATGTCATCGGGCGTCAGTTCGCCCTCGGCACGGGCGGCATGCAGCTTGCATTCGAAATCGTAGAAGGCGATCTGGCGGACGACGGTGTTGATCATGTCCTCGACCTTGCCTGCCAGCAGGGTCTTTCGCTGCGCCGGATCGGTGGTCTTGGCCAGCAAGGCCCGGAAGGTCAGCATCTCGCCAAAGACCGAGGCCGTCTCGGCCAGTGTCAGCGGCGTTGAGGCCAGCAATTCGCCCTGATCCGCCGCCAGCCTTTGATGGACGCCGTGGCCCAGCTCATGCGCAAGGGTCATCACGTCGCGCGGCTTGCCCAGGTAGTTCAGCAGCACATAGGGATGCACACTCGTCACCGTCGGATGTGCGAAGGCGCCCGGAGCCTTGCCGGGCTTGACCCCCGCATCTATCCAGCCCTTGTCGAAGAACGGCTCGGCCAGTTCGGCCAGCCGGGGAGAGAAGCCGGCATAGGCGTCCAGTACAGTGCTGCGTGCTTCGTCCCAACCGATGGTCCGGGGCGCCTCGGTCGGCAGGGGCGCATTGCGGTCCCAGACCTGCAGCTTGTCCAGCCCCAGCCATTTTGCCTTGAGCGCGTAATAACGATGCGACAGGCGCGGATAGGCCTTGGTCACGGCATCGCGCAGCGCCTCGACGACTTCGGGTTCGACATGGTTCGACAGGTGCCGGCCATATTGCGGTGTGGGCATCTTGCGCCACTTGTCCTCGATGGCCTTTTCCTTGGCCAGCGTGTTGTGGACGCGCGCGAACAGCTTGACATTGTCGCCAAAGACCTTGGCCAGCGCATGGGCGGCAGTTTCGCGCTTGGCGCGGTCATGTTCGGTCAGCAGGTTCAGGGTGGCTTCCATCCCCAACCGCTCGCCATCCACGTCGAATTCCAGCGCCGCCGTGGTTTCGTCGAACAGCCGGTTCCATGCCGCCGCACCCACGACGGAGTTGTCATGCAGGAACTGCTCCAATTCGTCGGAAAGCTGGTGTGGGCGCATGGCCCGCATCCGGTCGAAAACCGGTTTGTATCGGGCCGGGCCGTCAGCGGCGGCAAAGACCGCTTCATAGGTCTCGTCGGGAATACGGTTGAACTCCAGGCTGAAAAAGACCAGCGGCGTGGTGATATCGGTGAGCCGCCCCTGCAGGTCGCCCAGTTGCTTGGCCCGATCCGCATCCGTGGTGTTCTGGTAATAGCGCAGCCCGGCATAGGACATGATCCGTCCGGCGGTGATGTCGATCTGCTCATAGGCCTGGATGCAAGTCAGCATTTCGGGCGCGGACAGATCGGCCAGCTTGCCCTGGTAGCGCGCGGCGAATTCCTGCACATCCTTTGTCAGGCGCTTGATATCGGTGGTCAGTTCCGGCGAATCCGGGGCAGGGTAGAGATCGCTCAGGTCCCATTCGGGAAGCTGCCCGAATTCATTGCCTTTCACCGCGTCCTTGGAATCGAATGTCACATGTCCTGCCATCTTGGGTCCTTTCTAGATTGCCCTAGATGTGGACCGTAAGAAAGCCGCCCGCAAGGCTAGGAGCACGCTTTGATCCGATTGCCGATCCTGCAGGGCCGGGGCATTGTCCTCGCGCAAACAAGGGTCCGATCCGTCAAAACGAAAACGCCGCCCCGGAGGGCGGCGTCTGGTCGTGCAACAATGCGGCGGGATCAGAAGCCCAGACCTGCATATTTCGATTTGAACTTGGTCACGCGGCCACCGGCATCCATGAGGCGCGAATTGCCGCCGGTCCATGCGGGATGCGAGGTCGGATCGATGTCGAGCGTCATGGTCTCACCTTCGGAACCCCAGCTGGAGCGGGTCTGGTAGGTGGTGCCGTCGGTCATCTTGACCTCGATCATGTGATAGTCGGGATGGATGTCTTTTTTCATCGGGTGACCTCGTTCAAGCGTTCGCGCCAGCGCCCGATTTGGGCCTGTAGTTGGTTTTCTCGGCGATACGGGCGGATTTGCCGCGACGATCGCGCAGGTAATACAGCTTGGCGCGGCGGACTTTACCGCGGCGTACGACCGTGATCGCGTCGATATTGGTCGCATAGAGCGGGAAGACACGCTCCACACCCTCACCGAAGCTGATCTTGCGGACGGTGAAGCTGGCGCCGATGCCGTTGCCGCCCTTGCGCGAGATGCAGACGCCTTCATAGTTCTGCACACGGGTCCGGGTGCCCTCGGTCACCTTGTAGCCGACGCGGATGGTGTCGCCGGCCTTGAAGTCCGGGATGGTCTTGCCGAGCTCTGCAATTTGCTCGGCTTCGAGTTCTGCGATCAGGTTCATCGCTTTATTCCTTTTCTGGCTCGCGGTGGCCCCGCGATTGGTCTGATGCGCCCGAGAGCTGTCGGTCCTTTGTCGGGTCCATGTCCGCCGCACTCGATGCGTCGGCCCATGCCCGCCACAGGTCGGGGCGGCGTTCCTTGGTCAGCCTTTCGGCCTCTGCTTGCCGCCAATCTGAAATGGCTGCGTGATTGCCGGACAGCAGAACCTCCGGTATCTCGCGGCCTTCCCATTGGGCGGGCTTCGTGTACTGCGGATGTTCCAGTAGACCCCGGTTGCCGATGGAAAAGGACTCCTCGGCCAGCGAATCCTGATTCCCCAGCACGCGCGGTATAAGCCGAACCGTTGCGTCGATCAAGACCTGAGCGGCGATCTCTCCTCCGGTCAGGACATAATCGCCGATACTGACTTCCTCGACATCATGGGCGTCGAGAACGCGCTGGTCAACGCCCTCGAAACGCCCGCATATCAGCGTGACGCCGGGACCCTCCGCCAAGGCGCGGGCGCGGGCCTGCGTCAGGGGGCGGCCACGGGGGGACATGTAGATGACCGGGGCGGCGGAACTGCCCTGTTTCGCCTCGCGCAGTGCCGCATCCATGACATCGGCGCGGATCACCATGCCCGCACCGCCGCCCGCCGGGGTGTCATCGACATTGCGATGACGGCCGACCCCGAATTCGCGCAGCGGAATGGTCTGCAGGTTCCACAGCCCTTGTGCCAGAGCCTTGCCGGTCAGCGACAGGCCCAGAATACCGGGGAAGGCCTCGGGGAAGAGCGTGACGATCCTGGCGGTCCAGACATCCTTGACCTGCGGCTCGGTCATCAATTCGCGCGGGCGGAGGCTGGGTTTCGCTGTCAGGCGGCCATGAGATTTCATCGCTGGTATTCCTTTGCAGGCGCACCTTCAGACGCGTCAAGCAGTAGCGCCTGCTTGGCTGTCGCCAAGGCGTCCTCGTCCAGATCGCTGCGGTTCAGCGCTATCAGGCGGTCGATCAGCCCGGGCGCGGGGCTGCGATGCCGATGCGTGGCAGGGCGCAGCATCCGGTTGTCCGGCAGGTTCAGGAAATCGACGAAAACCTGTGCAAGGCCGAAGGGCTGATCGATCAGTGTCTCCATCTCGTTCACGTGCAGATCGAGATCAGGCAGTTCGGCGCGGATCGCGGCCAATGTTCGGGCGAACCCGTTCCGGGTCAGGCGGGCGGTGAAACTGTCTCGATCTTCGGTCAGCCGGACCGCCCTGATCTTGCGGGCAAGATGGGCGTGGATGCTGGTGGCCCAGTCTTGCGGGGTGCGTGTCGTCAGGCAGACAGTCAGTTGCAGCGGTTCCGGCAGGACCTGCATCGCCTCCCGGTAGGTGCCGATCAGCGTGGCGGCGGCGGGGTAAGGATCGGAGTCTTCCGCGCGGGGCATCGGCCCCAGCAGGTTTTCGTCGCTGATGACAAGATCTCGACCGGAAAGCTGCAGACCCGCCAATTGCTGCTGCAAATCCTCGCGGATCACCTGCAGCACGTCGGGATCGCCCAATTGATAGAAGCGCCAGACCCAACGCGAGATTTCGCGCGTTCGGTCAGGTAACAACACTTCCGTAGCCGGTTCGATAGCGGCGCGATTGTCTTCAAGGAATTTCTGCACGCTGGTGGTGCCGGTCTTGTGCAATCCCAGATGCAGCAGGACTCGGGTCATTCGTCCGAGTCGGGCGGATCAGCGATGATCCGGCCCGCCTTGAGATCGACGGTGGGGACGACGGCGCGGGTGAAGGGCAGCAAAAGCTGCTCACGGCCGGTAATCTCGAGGATGTCGCCCGCGCCGTGATCATAGATCGCGTGTACGCGCCCCAAGGATCGGCCGCCGGTGTCGAACACATCCAGCCCGATCAGGTCTGCGTGGTAGAATTCATCGTCCGGCAGCGAGGGCAGGGCTTCGCGCGGAGCCCAGAGGGTTGTGCCGCGCAGCGCCTCGGCCTGTTCGCGGGTCGAGACGTCCGAAAGGCGCGCGCCGATGCCGCCGGTGACAGGACGGGTCAGCTTGACGGTAAAGGACCGTTTCCCGTCCTCGGTCGTGAGCGGGCCGTAACCGGCGATGTCGCGGGGCTCGGAACAAAAGCTTTTCAGCCGCACCTCGCCCTTGACGCCAAAGGCTCCGGCGATGGCTCCGACACAGATCTTATCGGACATGGCCTATTTCTCCCCGCAAAACCCGGCGCGCAGCCAGATGCCGCCGGAAGTCTCGCACAAATCCCTTTGATGCGAACGCTCGAACATCATACCGGCCACGAAAACGGCAAGGCCAAAGAAAACAAGGCGAAACAATCGGAACATGCGATGGCCGCAGCAGGCGGGCCCGGATGATTCCTCCGGGCCCGCACTGGCGATTACTCGGCGGATTCGTCAGCCGGAGCCTCGACAGGCGCAGCTTTCGCGGCCTTCTCCTCGGCGCGCTTCTTCGCCTTGTCGCCGGGCTCGGCCTTCTTCATGTTCTTGCGCTCGGCCTTTTCCTTGGCGCCAGCGGCTTCGAGGAAGCGGGCGATCCGGTCGGTCGGCTGTGCGCCCTGGCCCAGCCAGTACTGGATGCGCTCCATGTCCATCTTGACGCGGTCTTCGCTGTCTTTCGGCAGAAGCGGGTTATAGGTGCCCAGCTTTTCCAGGAAACGGCCGTCGCGCGGCATGCGCGAGTCGGTCGCGACGATGGCGTAATGGGGGCGTTTCTTGCTGCCGCCACGGGCCAGACGGATTTTCATTGCCATTGGTTTTCTCCTTTGAAATGGCGTGTTCGCTGCGACAGGGCGCAGTCTACGGTTGCAGTCCTTCGTGGTGCCGGATCACTTCGGCGATCACGAAATTCAGGAATTTGCGCGCGAATTCCGGGTCGAGATCGGCCTCGCGCGCGAGGCGTTCCAGCCGTTCGATCTGTTGCGTTTCGCGCGTCGGATCGGAGGGAGGAAGGTCGTGGGCGGCCTTGAGACGACCGACGGATTGGGTGTGCTTGAAGCGTTCGGCCAGCGTGTAGACCAGGATCGCGTCCAGCCGGTCGATGCTGGCGCGATGCTCTTTCAGCAGTTCGGCGGCGCGGGTGACGGGATCGGTCATGCGGCTGTTTCCTTGCACTGATCGGGATCCGGATGGCGAAAGACAAGGCAGGGCTCGTCGAAATCCGGCACGGGCGCGGTGCCGTCCTGCGTTGCGCCGAGGCGTTCGGCCAAGGCGATGGAACGCGCGTTGTCCGGATGGATATAGCTGACGGCGCTGCTCCAGCCGAGTGCCTGATAGGCGTGATCGCGGGCGGCCAGTGCGGCCTCGCGCGCATAGCCCTTGCCTTCGGCGGCAGGGGACCAGATCGTCCAGCCGAGTTCGTGTTCGGGCCAGCCCTCGGGAAACCATGGTCCGGTCATGCCGAGCGGAGTATCGTCGCCCTTGAGGGTAAAGACGAACATACCCCAGCCACGCATGACCCAATGGCCGATCACGTGACCGAAGGCGCGCCAACTGTCCGAGGGCTTGATCTGTGTTCCGCCACCGATGAACCGGGCGCGTTCGGACAGGTGGAATTCGCGCCAATGCGGCCAGTCGCTGGCGGTTGGTGCGCGCAGGTCAAGCCGATCGGTGGACAGGACCGGGGAAGGGGACAGCAGGATCATGCCGGTACCTCAGCCGTGGGGATGGCATAGATGTCGCGGGCAATACCATCGGGGAAGGTCTCGCGACGGAGTTTCTTGCCGCCCAGGGTCTCGGTCAGCCGTCGCGCGGCTGTGTTCCCGTCGCGGAAATGGGTTTCGACCACGTCCCGGCCAAGCCGGTCCCGTGCCCATGCAAGAACGGCGCGGGAGGCTTCCTGCGCGATGCCGGTGCCACGTGCCACGGGCAGGAGCCACCAGGTGAGTTCGTGGCCCGGCCAGCCTTCGGGATGGACGATGCCGCAGCCACCAAGCGTCGCGCCGTCACGAGTGATGGCGAATTTGCCGAAGCCCTTCAGTGCCCAATGACCGATATCGCGGCAGAGCACGCCATAGGCCTGATCGCGGCGCAGTGGGCCGCCATAGAAATGCGATGCCTCGGCATCCGCGAAAAAGCGGACATAGGCGTCGAGATCCTCGGCGATGGGTGCGCGCAGGGTCAGGCGATCTGTCGTCAGGACCGGGGTCATGCTGCGCCCTTCACGTGGCGATAGATCAGCACGGAATGTCCCATGAGCTCGCCTTCGCGCTCGATGCTCGCGCCGAGGCGTTCGGCGAGCGCGCGCGAACGGGTGTTCTCGGGATCGATATGCGAGATCAGCGGAGAGAATCCCATCGGACCCTGGGCATGATCGCGGGCCTTGAGCGCGGCCTCGTGGGCGAGGCCGCGGCCCTCGAAACCCTCGTAGATATGCCAGCCGAGTTCGGGCTCGGACCAGCCTTCGGGCTTGATCACCCCGACGCGGCCCGCTGTCGTGCCGGTGGCCTTGTCCTCGACAACCCAGAAACCGTAACCGAAGAGCACCCAATGGCCGACGGCCGAGGAAAAGCTGCGCCAGGCACCCCAACGATCGAACGGACCGCCGACGAAGCGGGCGCGTTCCGAAGTGGCGAAGGCCGCATGTGCCTCGAAATCCGACATGCGCGGCTCGCGCAGTATCAGGCGTTCGGTTTCGAGAACCGGGATATCGACGGAAAGCCTGGTCATTTCTTGGGAAACAGCCCCGAAAGGCCGCCGGGCAGCCCGGCCTTGCCAAGATCACCGCCAAGGCCCTTGGGATCCTGAAGCATCTTGGTCGCCTCGGCCATTTTCGCCGGATCGGCATTTTCCACATCGGGCAACCCGCCGCCCTTGCCGGTCATGGCGCGCATCGCCTGCTTCAGCATGCCGCCCTTGCCCATCTTGCCAAGTTTTTTCATCGTATCAGCCATTTGGCGCTGCATCTTCAGAAGCCGGTTCAACTCGGCCACATCCATGCCGGCGCCCGCCGCAATGCGTTTCTTGCGGCTGGCCTGCAGGATCGCGGGATTGGCGCGCTCCTTCTTGGTCATCGAATTGATGAGGGCAACCTGGCGGCGGACCGCGCTGTCGTCCATGCCTGATTGTTCGGCCTGCTTGGCCATTTTCTGCATGCCGGGCATCATGCCCATGATCGACTGCATGCCGCCCATCTTCTGCATCTGTTCAAGCTGGCTTTTCAGGTCGTTCATGTTGAACAGACCTTTCTGGAAGCGCTTCATCATGCGCTCGGTCTGTTCGACCTCGAGCACTTCCTGCGCCTTTTCGACCAGCGAGACGATGTCGCCCATGCCAAGGATGCGGCCCGCGATGCGCTGCGCGTCGAAGCCTTCCAGCGCATCCATCTTTTCGCCGAGGCCGACAAAGCGGATCGGCTTGCCGGTGACGGCGCGCATGGACAGGGCCGCGCCGCCGCGGCCATCGCCGTCCATCCGGGTCAGCACGACGCCCGAGACGCCGATCTTGCCGTCGAACTCGGTGGCGACATTGACCGCGTCCTGGCCGGTGAGGCCATCGACGACCAGCAGCGTCTCGCGCGGCTGCGCAATGTCGCGGACGGCCTGCACCTCGTCCATCAGCACCTGATCGATATGCAACCGGCCCGCGGTATCCAGCATGAAGACGTCATAGCCGCCGAGCGCCGCCTGTTGCTTGGCGCGCTTGGCGATCTGGGTCGCGGTTTCGCCCGGCACGATGGGCAGGGTATCGACGCCGATCTGCTGGCCGAGGATCGCAAGCTGTTCCATTGCCGCCGGGCGGTTGGTGTCGAGGCTGGCCATCAGAACCCGCTTCTTTTCGCGCTCCATCAGGCGCTTGGCGAGTTTCGCGGTGGTGGTGGTCTTGCCCGAGCCTTGCAGGCCGACCATCAGGATCGGCGCGGGCGGGTTGTCGATGCGCAGGGCTTCGGGCTCGTCCTCGCCCTGCAGGACCCTGATCAGCTCGTCATGGACGATCTTGACGACCTGCTGGCCGGGGGTAACGGATTTGGTGACGGAGGCGCCAGTGGCCTTCTGCGTTACCGATTTCACGAAACCGCGCGCAACCGGCAGCGAGACATCGGCCTCCAGCAGCGCGACCCGCACCTCGCGCATGGCGGTCTTGACGTCCTCCTCGGACAGCGCCCCCTGCTTGGTCAGCCGGTCGAAGACACCGCCCAAGCGGTCGGATAGGTTCTCGAACATGGGCCAGGCCTCCTGAGGTCCGATCTATGGCCCGACGGGCCGGTGCAAAACACGAATGCCCCCGTGGGCGCAACGCGCTGACGGGGGGCGATCCCCGCAACGTACGGGGACCGGAAGGGCAGTCCTTCCGGGAATTCGAGAAGGAGATATGCAAAAACGGCCCCCGAGTCAATGAGGAGGGCCGGGCTTTGGGCCGTTGATCGAAATCAGCGTTTGACCGTGCCCAGTTGCAGCGTGAAATTGATCGCCTGTCCCTGCATGTCGGCGGTGAAGGGCGCGACCTGTTTCGTACGCGAGGCTGCCCGGATGATGGCCTTGTCCAGGACCGCTTTGCCGGAAGATTCCAGAATTTGAATGTCCGCGATCTGTCCATTCCGGGCAACGGTAATCCCGAGGGTCGCTGACAGCTTGCTTGTTATGCCATGGACGGCCAGGGATGAATCGGCCGCACGGATGTTTCGCATCAGCTCGTCGCTCAGCATGTCGGCCCATTCACGGGAATTGGCCGGAGCAGCGCCAGCGTTGCTGCCGAAAGATGTCTGGGCTTCAGCGGTCGGAGTGAGGGCGGGAACTGCGCAGATCGTCAGAAACAGGGCAATGGCCGGCAGAGTTTTTTGTAACATGGATGACCTTTTATCGCACGGTTTCGAATGAATTCGAGGTCATCATTCTATGGCCAGATCGCCGCCAAGGCGATGCATTCCTGTCAGCTTGATATATGGCGGATCGGCTTGACCTCTGTCACGCCGATCCGGATCGGGGTCAGGCTACGAAGAATGTCAAAGCCGGACGATGCAGCGCTCCAGCCCGACTCACCCGATCGTACCTGCGGTTTTACGGCTTCTTGTAGCGCCGGATGACTTCGCAGACCGCGATGTCGTATTCGTCGAACCAGGTTTCGCGGCCATGCTTTCTGGCTTCGAGATGTTCCGGATGCTCTGCCCAGGCCTTTTGATGTTCATCCGTGTCGAATTCGACGATGGTGACCTGTTCGCCATCTGCTGCATGAAATTGCTTGAAGGAAATAAAGCCCGGCATCTGACTGCCGATCTCTGCCATCTTCTTTCCGGTTTCGGCGTAAGCTTGGCGGGTTTCCTCGTGAACACGAGAGCGGAAAACGGTGATCGGCATTCGAACGTCCCCTTGAACTGACAACTGATTAACCACGGGTGACCCTGACCGGAAAATAGTATCTGCTGTCAATCCGGGACGCGAGGGCAGAGATGCACCGTTATCGTGTATGCAACGGTGCATCTCGTGACGAGCAGTGGGCCGGTGGAATCAGGCAGCCAGCTTGCTCACCGCTTCTTGCGCGCGGGCAAGGCCTGCATCGCGATCCATGGCGAGGCGGTCGGCGGCCACGAATTCGACATCGGTAATGCCGAGGAAGCCAAGGATGTGGCGCAGGTAGTCCGAGGCGAAATCGATATCCGAACCGATGGGCGTGCCGGCCGAGCTGTAGGCGACGATGGCGCGCTTGCCTTTCAGCAGCCCTTCGGGGCCTGCCTCTGTATAGCGGAAGCTGATTCCGGCGCGGGCGATCTGGTCGATCCAGTTCTTCAGTTGTGCCGTCAGGGCGAAATTGTAGATGGGCGAGCCGATGACCAATACATCTGCGTCCTGCACCTCTTTCAGATAGGCGTCCGAAATGTCGATCAGCTTTTGCTGTTCTGCCGTCGGGTTCTCGGGGGCGAGGCGGACGGCCTCGTACCAGTCGGTATCGATCGCGGGAACACCTTCGTTCAGGTCGCGATAGGTGACGGTTGCGGCCGGATTGTCGCCTTTCAGTTTCGAGACGATATCGGCGGTGAGCTTGCGCGAGACGGATTCTTCGCCGGTGACCGCGCTGTCGAGATGAAGAATATGCATGTCAGTGGTTCCTCTGGGTTTGGCGTTGACAGAAAGATAGCTCTTTGCATGGATGAACGGAATGGCGATAAACGCGCAATGTCTGTGCGGAGGTGCACATGAATATTGAGAGCTGGGACGATATCCGCACCGCTCTGGCCGTGGCCCGCACGGGAACCGTCAGCGGCGCGGCCGAGGCTTTGGGCGTGCATCATGCGACGGTAATCCGCCGTGTGGATACGTTGGAGAGCCAACTTGGCGCCAAGCTGTTCCAGCGTCATGCCCGCGGCTATGCGTTGACCGAGGCCGGGCAAGCTTTGCTGCGGACAGCGGGTGAGGCCGAAGAGCGCTTTGCGCAGATGGCATCCAACATTGCGGGTGCGGGTGACCGGATCGAGGGTGAACTGGTGGTGACCTCGCTGCCCGAACTCGCCGAACTTGTCATGCCGCGAATGCTTGCGCTGTTGCGGCAGCATCCGGGATTGCGGCTGCGCTATGTCACTGACGCCCGGCTTTACCGGCTGTCGACGGGAGAGGCGCATATCGCGATTCGCGCGGGCAAGAAGCCGGACGAGCCGGATTATGTCGTTCAGCGGCTTGCCGTGCTGCCATCCCGGCTTTACGCGGCGCCTGCCTATCTGGAGGCCCATGGTCCGGTGGATGATCTGGCACAGCATCGTTTTGCCATCCCATTGCCGGGCGCCGGGGGCGAACGTGCGCCCTATATGCGCTGGCTGCAGGAACGCGTGTCCGAAGAATGCCTGGTCTTTGTCAGCAACGATCATGACGCTATCGAGGCTGTCGTGCGCGACGGTCTGGCGCTTGGCGTGCTGATGGATGCGCGCGCGGAAGGGCTGATCGAGGTCATGGCCCCCGCGGAATGGGATTCGCATCTCTGGCTCGTGACCCATGTCGATCTGCACCGCACGCCGAAGGTGCAGGCCGCGCTAGAGGCGTTGCGGGGCGATGGAAAGAAGCGGACCGCGGAAGGCGATTGAATGCCGCGCCCGATTTGTACGCCCGGTCACGCAATCGCGCGGCTATAACCCATGCCGGTCATCGCAATGCGGAAGGGCGGGGTGCCATGAAACCCGGCTGCCGAAATGCCATCTGCTCCCTTCCATCTGCGCTGGCCATGACGCAGACTGCGCCGGAAGAGGAGCCGACAGATGAACAGACCCGTGCCGCCGATCAGCCGCTTTCCCGTTCCCGATCTGAACGACCTGCCCGAGGATATCCGGCTGGCCATCGAGAAGATTGCCGAGAAATCGGGCTTTATTCCCAATGTCTTCCTGGCGCTGGCCCATCGTCCGGCCGAGTTCCGCGCCTTCTTCGCCTATCATGATGCACTGATGGACAGTGACGAGGGGCTCAGCAAGGCCGAGCGCGAATTGATCGTGGTCGCGACCAGCGGGCTCAATCGCTGCCAGTATTGCGTGGTGGCGCATGGGGCGATCCTGCGCATCCGGGCGAAGGACGCGTTCATCGCCGATCAGGTGGCGGTCAACTGGCGCAAGGCCGACCTGACCGACCGGGAACGGGCCATGCTGACCTATGCCGAGAAAGTGGCACTGAACGCGCAGGAGATCGGCGAAGAGGATCACCGGGCGCTGGCCGAGGCCGGTTTCAGCGAGGATGAAATCTGGGATATCGGTGCGATTGCCGCGTTTTTCGGCATGTCGAACCGGTTGGTGAATGCGGGCGATATCCGGCCCAATGATGAATTCTACATGCTGGGGCGGGAATGAGGGCACCGCTTGCTCCCGAACCGCGACTGGTCCGGCCCGAGATCAATACGCGAATGGAGCCGGTGGATTGGGCGCAGCTCTTGCTGCTGTCGGTTCTGTGGGGCGGCTCGTTCTTCCTGATCGCCGTTTCGGTCACCGGGCTGCCGGTGCTGAGCGTCGTCGCCATCCGGTTGGGCGTCGCGGCGATGGTGCTGTGGCTGATCGTGCTGATGACGGGGCGCAAGCTGCCGCGCGCCCCGGGGATCTGGGCGGCTTTCCTTGTCATGGGTATCTTGAACAACGCCATCCCCTTCGGATTGATTGTCTGGGGTCAGACCTCGATCCCTTCGGGGCTGGCCTCGATCCTGAACGCAACCACGCCGCTCTGGACGGTGATCGTTTCCGGGCTGCTGTTGAGCGATGAGGGCTTCAGTGCACGCAAGCTGGTTGGCGTGGTGCTGGGGCTTGGCGGGGTGGCCGTCATGATCGGGCTGGATACGCTGGCAGGGCTGGGGCATGCGATCTGGGCACAACTGGCCATTCTCGGGGCGGCGCTGTCCTATGCCTTCGCCAATGTCTTCGGGCGGCGGTTCCGGTCCATGGGGCTCGATCCGGTGGTCACGGCTGCGGGGATGGTCACGGGATCGAGCGCGCTGCTGGTCCCGCTGGCGCTGTCGGTCGATGGCTGGCCCGGCGCGGAAGTGCCCGGACAGGTTTGGCTGGCCGCCATCGTGTTGGGCGTGGTCAGCACCGGGTTGGCCTATGTGCTGTATTTCCGCGTGCTGGCACGGGCAGGGGCCACGAATATCTCGCTGGTGACATTTCTCGTACCGGTCTCCGCAGTTTTCTTGGGATGGCTGTTCCTCGCCGAGACCCTGGGACCGGCGCATCTGCTTGGAGTCGCCCTGATCGCACTGGGGCTGGTGCTGATCGATGGGCGCCTGCTTGCGGGGCGCAAATGAGCGTCGCCGTTCCGCGACAGGAGGCCCTGCGCGGGCATGCGGCGATGCTGCTGTTCTCGGCGCTGGTGGCGGGGTCGTTTTCGCTTGGGGCGCGGGCGGCCAACCTGATCGATCCGGCGGCGATCACCGCGATGCGTTTCGTCATCGCCGCCGGGGTGATCGGAGCAGTCGCGCTGGCCGGTCCCGGCATACCGCGAAGGGGGCTTCATGCACCATGGAGATACCTGCTGCTCGGCGGTATCTTCTCCAGCTATTTCGTGCTGATGTTCGAGGGGCTCAAGACCGCCAGCCCGGTCTCGGCCAGCGCGGTTTTCACGCTGACGCCGCTGATTGCCGCCGGTTTCGGCTGGCTGGTCATGCGGCAGCGGATGACCAGCCGGATGGCACTGGCGATGGCTCTTGGCGCCGTGGGTGCGCTATGGGTGATTTTTCGCGGCGATCTGGCCGCCATGCTGCGGCTGGAACTGGGGCGTGGTGAGCTGGTTTACCTGTCGGGATGCGTGGCGCATGCGCTCTACATACCGTTGGTGCGAAGGCTGAACCGGGGCGAAAACCCGGTCGTGTTTACCCTGGGCACATTGGTCGCGGGGGCTATCGTGTTGCTCATATGGGGATGGCAGGCGATCGGAGCGACGGCCTGGACGAATCTGCCACCCATCGTTTGGATCACCCTGTTCTACGTCTCTCTCTTTGCCAGTGCGGCAACTTTCGTGCTGGTGCAATTCGCCTCCCTGCGGCTGCCAGCCGCCAAGGTCATGGCCTATACCTACCTGACTCCCGCATGGGTGATCGCGCTCGAGGCCTTGCTGGGGCAGGGCCTGCCCGGTGGTATCGTGCTGCCCGGCGTGGCGGTGACGCTGTTGGCCTTGTGGCTATTGCTGGAGGGCGATGATGGCTGACCTGCTATCCGACGAGGCAGCTTTTCATCCCCTCGCGCAGCCGCTAGGTTCCGCGCGGACAAACGAGGCAAAGAGGCAGTCGGTGGCGCATATCATCGTTGTGGGCAACGAAAAGGGAGGTTCCGGGAAATCGACGACCTCGATGCATGTGGTGACCGCCCTCGCGCGGATGGGCCACAAGGTCGGCGGACTGGACCTGGACGTGCGGCAACGCAGTTTCGGTCGCTACCTCGAGAATCGGATGGCCTTTATCCAACGCGAAGGGCTGGACCTGCCCACGCCCATGCTGGGAGAGCTGGGCGAGGGGAGCGATCCGCTGACCCCGGCACTTCACGCGCTCGAGGCGGAATGCGATTTCATCCTGCTGGATTGCCCCGGTTCGCATACGAAACTCAGCCAGATGGCGCATACGCTGGCCGATTCGCTGATCACGCCGATGAATGACAGCTTCGTCGATTTCGACCTGCTGGCGCGGATGTCGCCCGAGGGCAAGGTGCTGGGGCCTTCGATCTATGCCGAGATGGTCTGGGCCGCCCGGCAGATGCGGGCAGAGGCCGGGGCGGGGGCGATCGACTGGATCGTGCTGCGCAACCGTTTGGGCACGCAGGCGATGCACAACAAGCGCAAGGTCGGCGGCGCGCTGACCACCTTGTCCAAGCGGATCGGCTTTCGCGTTACCGCGGGCTTCTCGGAGCGGGTAATCTTCCGCGAGTTGTTCCCGCGCGGGCTGACGCTGTTGGATCTGAAGGAAATCGGCACCGAGAGCCTGAACATGTCGAACATTGCCGCCCGGCAGGAATTGCGCGACCTGATCGCCACGCTGGCTCTGCCGGGAGTCAGCGTCAGTTTCTGACGATCGTCACGGCTTCTTGACGTCGCGGCAGGATTGTCGCTAATCGCATGAATGTTTATGTTTCGCGGATTATATTTTTCGTTACAGGCGGTCGCGATGCGCATCCTGTCCATTGCTCTGCTCGTGGCCGGCTTGGCACTGCCTGCCGTCGCTGAGGATAGCGCTTCCTCGGATGCTCCCGCAGAGTCTGCGGTCGAGCGTTCTGTTCCATCTGTCACCGTGACCTCTGCCGAGACGACAGAGGTGCAGGCAAGGGTGCCAGTTGTCGGCTCCCTGATAGCCCGGCAGGAGGTGCAGATCTATTCTCAGGTATCGGGCCACGAGATCACCGAGATCCTGGTCGAGGCAGGCGATACTGTCGAAAAGGGGCAGGTGCTGGCGCGAATGTCCACGGATACGCTGGCGGCACAGCTTGCGCAGGCCGATGCCGGGTATCAACAGGCCGAGGCAGCCTTGAAACAGGCTGTCACGAGTTTGGAGCGGGCAGAACGTCTTCGTGCCTCGAACAATGCCTCGCAGGCGACGCTCGATGATGCGGTCGCGGCAGAGGCGAATGCGCAGGCGGGACTTGCACAGGCAGATGCGGCGCGACGGATTGCGCGACTTGACCTTGACCGGGCCGAGATCGTTGCCCCGGTCTCCGGGCTGGTGGTGGAGCGTAACGCGATTCTGGGCGCCTTGGCCGGCGGTGGCAGTGGCCCGCTGTTCACGCTGCTTGCCGATGGCGAGATCGAGATGTCCGCCGAAGTGATCGAAACCGCCCTGCAGAGCCTCTCGATCGGTGACCCGGCCGAGATCCAAGTTGCGGGTCTGGGGAACATCACCGGCGAGGTGCGGCTGATTCCGGCTTCGGTCGATCCCGTGACGCGCTTGGGGAAGATGCGGATCTCATTGGATAGCGCGCCGGGATTGCGAACGGGACTCTTCGCGAGCGGTTGGGTGATTACCGCGAAACGCCATGCCGTGACCGTGCCAGCCACCGCCGTCCTGTCGGATGACCAAGGGGACCGCGTGCAGGTCGTCGAGGATGGCGTGGTGCGGTCCCATCCGGTCAAGGCCGGTCTGCTGTGGGAAGGGCGGCGCGAGATCGTCGAAGGCATCGAAGAAGGCGAGCAGGTAATCGCCCGCTCGGGAGCCTTTTTCCGCGATGGCGACATGGTCAAGGCAATCAGCGCTGCGCAATCCGAAGCGGAAACGGAAAACGAAACCGCCAGCGCCGCTGCGCCCGCTGAAGGGACGCGCCGGCCATGAATATGTCCACCTGGTCGATCCGGCACCCGGTTCCGCCGATCGCGGTGTTCCTGGTGCTGCTGGTCGTCGGGCTGTTCAGCTTTTCCAAGCTGCCGGTTACGGCGATGCCGAATATCGATCTGCCCATCGTCAGCGTGAATATCGCTCAGCCGGGCGCTGCCCCGTCCGAGTTGACGACGCAGGTCATCCAGCCGGTCGAGGACAGTATCTCCTCTGTCACCGGGGTGCGGCATATTAGCTCGACCGCGACAGACAGCATGGCGTCGATCACCGTCGAGTTCGAGCTTGAAACCAACAGCGACCGGGCGGTGAATGACGTCAAGGACGCGGTTTCCAATGTCCGGGCGGAACTGCCCGAAAGCATCAGCGAACCCATCGTGCAACGGGTGGATGTGACGGGCTATCCGATCCTGACCTATGCGGTCAGCGACCCGACCCAGTCTATCGAGGGATTGTCGAAATTCGTCGATGACGTGATCGGTCGCGAACTTTCCACCGTGGATGGAGTCGGTAAGACAGAACGCATCGGTGGAGCAGAGCGGGAGATCAAGGTCGAGCTGGATCCCGACCGGCTGCTGGCACATGGATTGACGGCGGCAGAGGTTTCGAACCAGCTTCGCGCCAAGAATATCGACATGGGCGGCGGGCGCGGCGACCTGGCCGGCACCGAATATTCTATCCGCACATTGGGGTCTGCCGATACGATCTCGCAGCTTGCGGCGACGCCGATCGCGATTGCCAATGGCCGGACGATCCGGCTGGACCAATTGGGCGATGTCATCGACGGTGCCAGCGAAGAGCGCAGCTTTGCCCTGCTGGACGGACAACCGGTCGTGGCCTTCGGCGTATATCGGGCGACCGGCAAATCCGATCTTTCGGCAGGCGACGGCACCAAGGAACGGCTGGAGGAGATCCGCGAGCGTTACCCGAATACGCAGATCACCCTGATCGACGATGCGACGACCTATACCGCCGCCAGCTATCACAGCGCGATGGAGACGCTCTATGAAGGGGCGGCGCTGGCCGTGCTCGTGGTGTTCCTGTTTCTGCGCAATTGGCGGGCGACGCTGATCGCCGCCGTGGCGCTGCCGCTGTCGATCATTCCAACCTTCTTCGTCATGCATTGGCTGGGCTTCACGCTAAACGGTATCAGCCTGCTAGGGATCACGCTGGTGACCGGTATCCTCGTTGATGATGCAATCGTCGAGATCGAGAATATCGTCCGCCATATCGGCATGGGCTCGCCCCCATACGAGGCCAGCGAAGAGGCCGCCAACGAGATCGGCCTGACGGTGATCGCTATCAGTTTCTCGATTGTCGCGGTCTTTGCCCCGGTCAGTTTCATGGGCGGCATCGCAGGCCAGTATTTCAAGCAGTTCGGCCTGACTGTCGCTGTATCGGTGCTGTTCTCGCTTCTGGTTGCGCGGATCATCACACCGATGCTGGCGGCCTATTTCATCCGCGGCAAGCAGCATGAGGCGGATCGTCCCGATGGTCTGGTCATGCGCGTGTTGATGTCCGTCCTGCGCTGGACGATGCGGCATCGCGGGCTGACCCTGCTGGCAGGGCTGGGGATCTTCGCGGGATCGATCTATTCCGCGACCTTGCTGCCGACCGAGTTCGTCCCGGCCTCGGATATCGGTCGCAGCCAGATCGAAATAGAGATGCCGCCCGGCTCGACCATAGATGAAACCGAGGATTCGGTGCGCAACCTGAATGCGCGCGTTGCCGAGACATCCGAGGTGAAATCGGTCTTCGCCTATAGCGACGGTTCGGATGTGACCTCGGCCCGACTGATGATCAATTACGGTAAGAAGGATGATCGCGAACGGTCGCAATTCGACCTGGAAGAAGAGTTGAAGGAACGGCTCTCCACTGTTCCGGACATGCGCATCAATTTCCAGAACGAGGCCGGGCAGAACGACCTGTCGATCAGCGTATTGGGAGAAACCGAAGAGGCATCCGCACAGGCGGCTGAACGTCTGACCTCTGCCATGGACGAACTTGCGACGCTGGAGGGGGTGACCTCGTCGGCGAGCTTGCAGCGGCCCGAGATCCAGGTCTCTCCGAAATCGGATATCGCCGCGCAGCTTGGCGTGACGGCCAGCGCATTGGCGACGACCCTGCGCGTCGCGACGCTTGGTGATACAGAGGCGAACCTGGCCAAGTTCAATGCAGGGGACGAACAGGTGCCGATCGTCGTGCGGCTGAACGAGGCGTCGCGAAACAACCTGATGCAGGTGCAGAACCTGCGGGTGCCCAGCTCTTCGGGGCAGATTCCCCTGGTGACGGTCGCCGATGTGACGCTGTCGGCAGGTGCGACGGAAATCGGTCGCTATGACAGGCAGTTCCGCACCACGGTCAGCGCGAATCTGGCGGATGGCGCATTGCTCGGGCCGGTCAGTGCCGAGGTGACGAACCTGCAGCAAGAGGTCGAACTTCCGCCCGGCACGTCGATTCAACCGGCCGGCGACGCCGAAATCATGGGCGAGGTGTTCTCCGCTTTCGGCACGGCCATGGGGGCCGGGATCATGCTGGTCTATGTCGTGCTGGTGCTGTTGTTCCACAATTTCGTCACGCCGGTGACGATCCTTCTGTCGCTGCCTCTGGCTATCGGCGGGGCGATCCTCGCGCTATTCGTGACCGGCAATTCGATCAGCATGGCGGTGGTGATCGGTTTCCTGATGCTGATGGGTATCGTCACCAAGAACTCGATCATGCTGGTCGAATTCGCGCTGACCTCGATGGTGGCAGGCACGCCCAAGCGCGAGGCGATCCTGGATGCGGTGCACAAGCGCGCCCGGCCCATCGTGATGACGACCATCGCGATGACGGCGGGGATGGTGCCCTCGGCCCTGGCCACCGGAGAGGGCGGCGAGTTCCGGGCGCCGATGGCGATTGCGGTGATTGGCGGGCTGCTTCTTTCGACGCTCTTGTCGCTGCTGTTCGTACCGTCGCTGTTCTCGCTCATTCATGGCGGGCAAGGCCGGGTCTTTGGCTGGTTCGGGCGGCGGATCGGCTTGAACAAGGCGCGAGAGGTTCCGGCGGAGTAGGCGGGTCGTGAAGGCAACTGGGCAAGCTGTCCCGGATCAGCCGGTGCCGCGAATGTCTGCCGATCAACCACCGGGTCGGTCCGCCATCGCCTTGGCGGTTCGCTCATCCGCCGGAAAGAACGCTTCGATCGTCACCTCTGACAGCGTGACATCGGTGGCCGTGCCGAACACCGTTGTAGTGCTGAGAAAGGTCAGCGGCCCTGCATCGCTTTTCAACCTGAGCGGCACCGCGATACGTCCTTCCCGCGCCGGATCGGATCTTGCCGGTGCTGTGCTTGCCTGAAAGGGAAAGGCAGCGATTTCATCGCGGAGTGCCGCCAGCTTTGCATCCGCCGATTGCCTGATCTCGTGGTCGAGCCGGGTTAGCAGGTGGGATCGCCATTCCGGCAGGTTGAGAATGCGCGGGGCCAGCCCTTCGGGATGAAGGCTCAATCGCAGGACATTGATGTCTCCCTCCAACAGATGCGGCGCGGCATTGGCCATCAACGCCTGTGCGCTTGCATTCGCGGAAATCAATGTCCAGTGACGATCCACTGCCAGCGCGGGATGCGGCAGATGACCGTGCAGCACGTCCTCGACCACCCGGCGAGCCCCGGAAAGTTCGGGTGCGTCCAGCCCGCGATGCGGGTAATGCGGGGCATGTCCCGCAGCGGTCAGGATCAGGTTGCGCTCGCGCAGCGGGATCTCGAGACGTTCGCCGAGATGCATCACCATGTCCCGGCTTGGCCGGGACCGGCCCGATTCCAGGAAACTGAGATGGCGTTGGGAAATATCCGCCTCGCTCGCCAGCGCTAGCTGGCTGAGCCTGCGCCTCTGCCGCCATTGCCGCAGCAGTTCTCCGGCATTTGGGGCCATGTTGCTCATGCCGACATAATTAACGCGCCAGTTATCTGGAAACAATTACCTGCAAGGTAATCGATTTGAGGCAACCGATTCGCGATGAACGGGTATCGCCTTGCCGTTCCGGCGAGCCGAAGTTCATTGAAGGAGAAATGTCATGACCTGCTATGCAATCGGTTATCTGCAAAATGTCGAAATGGGCGCTGGAATCACGGCCTATCTTGAAAATATCGATGCGACGCTTGCCCCCTTCGATGGGCGCTTCATCATTCATGGCGGACCAAAGCACATGCTGGAAGGGAAAATCGACGGCGACCTGATCGTGATTGCCTTTCCGGATATGGAGAAGGCCCGAAACTGGTATCAATCGCCGCAATATCAGGCGATCCTTCATCATCGCCTGGAGAATTCCGAAGGAACGGTTTTTCTTATGGATGGGGTCGATGCGGATCACCGGGCCACGGATATCCTGACGGCTTGAGGATATGGCAGGAAAGGGGAGGGCGGCTTGCATCATATGCTGCCCATCCTCGAAGCGGATCGGGCCAGCATAATGCGCAAGACGACGATAATCCGAATGCGGGCAGGTGAGTCAAACTTGGAGACCCGCTCAAAAGAAACGGGGGCAAACCCAAAGAAATGGCGTAGGATTGAACCTGAGCCGTCCTGCGATGCGCATTTGCCGAGTATTGACAGAGTTTTACAAAGCTGAGCCATATTCGTGCGGAGGATGTCGGTCACGCCCGGAGGATTTTCATGCGGATTGCACGCGATTTTACCTTACTCTTCCTTTTCCTTTTGGGCCTGCCGGGTTTCGGGATGGCGCAGGACGGGCAGCGTATCGTGACGACCGAGAATGCCGATTATTTCGGTTTCGATCTGCGTACCGAAAAGAACGTCTCGCTGGATCAATGCAAGGCCATCTGCCTCGAAGATCAGCAATGCCGTGCCTTTACCTATAACAGCAAGGCGCAGTGGTGCTTTCTCAAATCCGATTTCACCCGGCCAAATCCTTCGGAAGGGGCCGTGGCGGGCAGGGTCGTCGTGGAGGCGGCGGCGCCGGATCTGGGCGCGCCCCCAGCCTTGCGTTTTGTGCCGGAACATGTGCTCCGCGAGGCCGAGCAGTATCGCGGCAAGCTTATGCGCGATGCCAGGCCCGGTGACACCGGTTTCCTGTCCTTCGTGTCCATGGCCGGACAGGCGCTAAACAGTGGCAATGCGCGAGCAGCGATGCGAGCCTATGCAGAGGCGGTCGCGATGCAGCCGCAGGATGCCGGCCTGTGGACCGGGCTGGCACGCGCGGTTGCGGCGACGGAGCCCGGTGGGCAAATGAGTTCCAACGAGCTGGAACGGGCCGGAACGGGCGCGGCGGTCAATGCCTACGAGATGTCGCGCAGCAGGGATGATCGCGCCCATGCCCTTGTGGCCCTTGCGAAGGCGCTGGAGCGGCGCAGCCTCTTTCGTCCCGCGATCAGCGCCTACGAGGCAAGCCTGGAGTTGAGGAACTCGCCGGATGTGCAAGAGGAATATGCCGATCTCAAGCGCCGCAAGGGGTTCCGGGTGCTGGACCATTCGGTGGATTCCGACAGCGTCACGCCCCGCGCCTGCATTCAGTTTTCCGAGGACCTGGTGAAAAGCGGCGTCGATTACGTGCAATTCGTGACGGTGGACAATGCCCGCTCCTTTGCCATTGATCGCAGCGATGCCGAGCTTTGTGTCACCGGGCTGAAACATGGCGAACAATATCGCATCGTTCTTCGCCAAGGGCTGCCCTCGGCCATCGGCGAGGTGATCGCGCAGCCGATACCGCTGGAGATCTATGTCCGCGACCGCGCCCCGACCCTGCGTTTCACCGGCGATAATTTCGTTCTTCCGTCATCCGCCCGGCGTGGTATCCCGCTGGTCTCGGTGAATGCCGAAGAGGCGAAGCTCTCGGTCCATCGCATTGGCGACCGGGCGCTGACACGTCTTCTGACCGGCTCGGAATTCCTTCGGCAGTTGAACGGTTATTCCCTGGATCATGTGTCCGGGCAAATGGGAGAACCGATCTGGGAAGGCGTGGTCGATATCGACACGGAACTGAACAAGGATATCGTCACCAGCATCCCCATCGACGAGGCGGTGCCCGAGCGTAAACCGGGTGTCTACCTGATGACGGCAGAGCCAGCGGATGAGCAGAACCGTCATTCAGACAACCGTGCGACGCAATGGTTCCTTGTCTCCGACATCGGGTTATCGACCTTTACCGGCCAGGATGGCCTGTCCGTCTTCGCAAGATCGTTGGCGACGGCCGAACCGATGGAAGGGGTGGCCCTCAAGCTGCTGGCCCGCAATAACGAGATATTGGGCGAGGCGAGGACAGATGCGGATGGTCGCGCGCAGTTCGATCCGGGCCTTGCCCGCGGAGCCGAAGGACTGGCCCCGGCCGCCATCATCGCCGAGAAGGAAGGGGAGGATTTCGTCTTTCTCGACATGACCCGCGCGGGATTCGATCTTTCGGATCGTGGGGTGACGGGGCGCCCGGCTCCGGGGCCGCTCGATATCTACGCCTGGACCGAGCGCGGTATCTATCGCGCGGGGGAAACGGTTCACGCCTCGGCCCTTGTGCGCAGCCCTGCCTCGGATGCCGAGGACGACCTGCCGCTGACATTCATCTTTCGTCGCCCTGACGGGGTAGAGGCAAAGCGGATCGTGTCGGACGGTGCGCAGCTTGGCGGTCATGCGGTGGAACTCGCCGTGCCGGAAAATGCCATGCGCGGCACTTGGCGGCTCGCCATCCATACCGATCCCGACAAGGCGGCGCTGGCGGAAGAGATGTTCCTGGTCGAGGATTTCGTTCCCGACCGCACCGAGATCGAACTTGCCAGCACCGAGGACAGGATCCCGTTGGGCGGCGGGACCGATGTTTCGGTCGATGGGCGTTATCTCTATGGCGCACCGGCAGCGGGACTGTCACTGGACGGCGAGTTGACCGTGGCCCCGGCCCGCGAATGGGGGGCGTTCCCGGGCTATGTCTTTGGTCTCGATGACGAGGAGGACGTAGAGACCATGCGCGTCCCGCTGACGGGACTGCCCCCGACGGACGAAGACGGCGATGCGGTTTTCCCCGTTGCACTGGACACCGCGCCTGCGACGACCCGGCTGCTATCGGCAAAGGTCAGCGTGCGGATGCGCGAGGCGGGCGGGCGTGCCGTCGAACGGGCGCTGGATCTCGAAATCGAACCCGAAGGCGCGATGATCGGCCTGAGGCCGGAATTCGACGGCGGCCGCGTGGAAGAGGGTGGTACGGCGAATTTCCGGGTGATTGCCGTGGACCCAAAGGGTCAGCGCATCGCGATGGACGGTCTCAAATGGTCGCTGCTCAGGATCGACCGGCACTATCAATGGTACCGTGACGGCGGCTCGTGGAATTACGAGCCGATCACCACGACCAGCCTCGTTCGGGAAGGCGTGGTTGATGCGCGGGCGGATAGCGAGCCGCAGATCGGTGTGGCCGTCGATTGGGGTCGCTATCGTCTCGAAGTCGAAAGCCCGGATGCAGGCGGGCCGATCACCAGCGCCGCGTTTGATTCCGGCTGGTATGTCGAGGCAAACTCGACCGAGACGCCCGATGGGCTGGAGGTTGCACTTGATCGCGACGCCTATGCGGTGGGCGACACGGCGAAGCTGCAGATCTCGCCCCGTTTCGCGGGCGAGGTTCTGGTGACGGTGGGATCGGAAAGCCTGTTGGAAAGCTTTACCGCAAATGTTCCCGAAACCGGCGCGGCCATCGACATCCCGGTAACCGAAGAATTCGGTGCGGGTGCCTATGTGACAGCAACCTTGTTCCGGCCCGGCAATGATGCGGAGAACCGCCTGCCCATGCGGGCCATCGGTATTCGCTGGCTGCAGATCGATCCGGCCGGGCGCCGTCTTGCGGTCGATCTTGGCGCGGATGCCCAGATCCGGTCGGACGCGCCGCTTTCCATTCCCGTCAGTCTCGGCGGGCTGGAACCCGGAGAGGAAGCCTATGTGAGTGTTGCTGCGGTGGATGTGGGGATTCTCAACCTCACCCGTTACGAGCCGCCCGATCCGGAAAGCTGGTATTTCGGCCAGCGCGAGTTGGGGCTCGAGATGCGCGACATCTATGGCCGCCTGATAGACGGCTCTCTCGGGGCGGCGGGCCGGCTTCGGACCGGTGGCGACGGCGCCAGCATGGATAGCAGTGGCAGCCCGCCGACCCAGAAACTGCTCGCCTTTCATTCCGGGGTCGTCCGCGTCGATGAGGATAGAAAAGCCGAGGTCACGTTTGATATCCCGCCATTCAACGGGACAGCCCGGGTCATGGCGGTTGCCTGGTCGAAAAAGGCAGTCGGGCATGCGGTCAAGGACGTGATCATCCGCGATCCGGTGGTGCTGACCACCAGCCAGCCGCGTTTTCTTGCACCGGGTGATCAGGCGCGCATGCTGCTGGAACTGGCCAATACCGATGGACCGCCGGGCGATTATCGCCTGACGCTCGCGGGCATTGGTCCGGTCACGATCGATCAGGGCGCAGCCCCCGACAGCCTGACACTGGATGCCGGGGCGAGGACGGCATTGTCGGTTCCCATCTCGGCCACGGGCGGCACCGGAGAGGCCGGGATCACCGTGACATTGGCGCATGAATCCGGGCTGCGCGTCGAGAAAAGCGTCAGCCTGCCGGTGCGTCCGGGCGTCATGCCGGTCGCCACCCAGCATCAGGAAATATTGGCGGCCAATGGCGGCAGCGTGACGCTGGACGGCGCTCTTCTGTCGGACAGTTTCGCGGAAGGGGCCTCGGTCAGCGTCAATATCTCGCGCAATCCGGGTTTCGATATTCCCGCGCTGCTGATGTCGCTGGACCGCTATCCCTATGGTTGCGCGGAACAGACGACAAGCCGCGCCCTGCCGCTGCTTTATGTCAATGAACTCTCCAAGGCAGCCGGTCTCAAGGACGATCCGGCGGTGAAGGGCCGAATCGAAGACGCCATCAGGCGTGTCCTGTCCTATCAGTCCTCCGCCGGGAGCTTCGGGTTGTGGCGACCCGGTTCGGGCGATCTCTGGCTTGATGCCTATGTGACGGATTTCCTGACCCGTGCCCGCGAGCAGGGATTCGCGGTGCCGGGGGAGGCGATGGAGCAGGCCTTGCGGAATCTTCAGAATTCGCTGGCCTATGACACGGATGTCGAGTCCCGCGGCAGCGAGATCGCCTATGCGCTTTACGTGCTGGCGCGCAATCGCAAGGCATCGGCGGGGGATCTGCGCTATTACCTGGATACGCGGCTTGGTGATTTCGAGACGCCGCTGGCCCGTGCCCAGCTTGCCGCCAGCATGGCGCTTTACGGCGATGCGGAGCGGGCCGAAACCGGCTTTGCCTCGGCATTCCGCCTTGCGCAGGGGCTGAGCGGCGGCGCAAGGGCGCGTTCGGATTACGGTTCCGATCTGCGCGACGGTGCGGCGATGCTTGCCCTCGCGGTGGAAAGCCGTCCCGAGCCGAGCCTGGTGCCGCAGATGGTCGGCCTTGTATCGGAGATGCGCAGCAAGACCCGTTACATGAGCACGCAGGACGAGGCATGGATGCTGCTGGCCGCGCGTGCGCTGAGCCGGTCCAATGACGATATCAGCCTCGCCATCGACGGCGCAACGCAAAGCGGCGCCTTCGCCCGGCAGATACCGGGCGCCGAGCTCACTGCCGCCCCGCTGACCATCGCCAACCGTGGAAGCGAGCCGATCACGGCGGTGATCACGACGGATGCCGCCCCGCGCCAACCACTTCCCGCGGGCGGTGAGGGCTTCACCATCGAGCGGCGCTATTACACCTTGGACGGCGAGGAGGCCAATATCACGAATGCGCGCCAGAACGAACGCTACGTCGTGGTTCTGGAGGTGACGGAGGAACGTGACTGGCCGTCGCGGGTGCTGGTCTCGGACCTGTTGCCGGCGGGTTTCGAAATTGACAATCCGCGCCTGGTAGGCAGTTCCCAACTCGATAATTTCGGCTGGCTGGGCAGCACCGGCGCGGTGCATACCGAGTTCCGCGACGACCGCTTCATCGCCGCCTTCGATCGGGGCGAGGGCAGCAAGGACAAGCTGCGGCTGGCCTATGTGGTGCGGGCGGTGACGCCGGGGGTCTTCATGCATCCGGCGGCCAGCGTCGAGGATATGTATCGTCCGCAATTCTCGGCCCGAACCGCATCCGGCTTCATGGAGATCATGGGGAACTGACGATGGCACGCGCCGGTATCAGAGGGCGCCGCTGGATCAGGCGGGGCGCGATTGCCCTGTCGGTGCTGGCCGTCATCCTCGCCGCCGGTGGTGTCCTGCTGCAGCGGCTCGATACGGCTTGGCCGCCGCCGCTCGAACCCGCGCCGCTTTCGGCTGAGGTGGTGGACCGGGACGGAGCGTTGCTGCGCGCCTATGCGGCCTCTGACGGGCGATGGCGTCTGCCGGTCGAGATCGACAATCTCGACCCGCAATTCCTCGACATGCTCATCGCCTACGAGGATAAGCGCTTCTGGTCGCATCCGGGCGTCGATATCCGGGCGCTTGGCCGGGCGGCGTGGCAGCTGGTCACCAATGGGCGCATCGTTTCGGGCGGTTCGACATTGTCCATGCAGCTTGCCCGCCTGACCGAGCCGCGCGTGGAACGCAGCTTTGCTGCCAAGTTCCGGCAGATCGCGCGGGCGATACAGATCGAGCGGCGATTGTCCAAGAGCGAGATCCTCGAACGCTACCTGACGCTGGCCCCCTATGGCGGCAACCTGGAGGGGGTGCGGGCGGCGAGTCTCGCCTGGTTCGGGAAGGAGCCGCAGAAGCTGGAACTGGCCGAGGCGGCGCTGCTGGTCGCCTTGCCGCAATCGCCCGAGGCCCGTCGTCCCGACCGCCATCCGCAGGCGGCGAAGGAGGCGCGGGACCGGGTGCTTGCCCGCATGTCGAGCGCCGGGGTCATCATTGCAAGCGAGGTGGAGCGGGCTTCGGGGGCGAAGGTGGCCGCAAGACGCCTGCCGATGCCCGCATATGCCGCGCATCTGGCCGATGCGGTGATGCGGGCCGAACCCGGCGCGCGAAAACACCAATTGCTCATCAGCCGCAGCGCCCAGGCCAATCTGGAATCCGTCGCTGCCCGGTCCGCGCGCCGGTTGGGCAAGCATGTCTCGGTGGCGATGATCCTTGCCGATGCCCGTAGCGGCGCGGTCCTCGCCCGCGTCGGATCGGCGGGTTATTTCAACGCCGCGCGTGCCGGATGGATCGATATGAGTCGCGCCCAACGTTCGCCCGGCTCGACGCTGAAACCCTTCATCTATGGCCTTGCCTTCGAGGAGGGGCTGGTGATGCAGGAAACCATGATCGAGGATAGGCCCGGTAATTTCTCGGGCTACCGGCCCCGGAATTTCGACATGGCCTATCAGGGCGATGTATCGGTGCGCACCGCTTTGCAGATGTCGCTCAACGTGCCCGCGATCCGCTTGCTGGACGCGATCGGTCCGGTGCGGCTTGTCGCCCGAATGCGGCAGGCGGGTGTTCCCCCGGTCCTGCCACCGGGCGAGACGCCGGGGCTGGCCATCGGGCTGGGCGGTGCGGGGCTCACGCTCGAAGGGCTGGTGCAGCTTTATGGCGGTCTGGCCAATCGCGGTCATGTCCAGCCCCTGCGTTATCTTGCCGGGTCGAAACCCGTGCAACGGCCGGTTTCGGTGCTGACGCCGCAAGCCACATGGCAGATCGCCGATATCCTGTCCGGTGTGGTGCCACCCAAGGGCGCACCGCGTCTTGGCATCGCCTACAAGACCGGCACCTCCTACGGTTATCGCGACGCGTGGGCGGTGGGCTATGATGGCCGTCACGTGCTGGGGGTCTGGGTGGGGCGGGCCGATGGCGGTTCGGTGCCGGGGCTGACCGGGTACATGGCGGCGGCGCCGATCCTGTTCGAGGGGTTCTCGAAATCGGGCACCGGCATAGAGCCATTTCCCTCGGCACCACCGGGTGCGCTGCGGCTGGCGGCCTCTGAATTGCCATTCTCGTTGCGGCGTTACGCGTCGCCGGATGGCAGACTCGTGACCGGCGCACCGGGCGAGCCCGCGCCCGAGATCGTCTTTCCGCCGCAGGGGGCGCGCGTCGATCTCGGCCTCGATCGAGGTGACAGGGCCACACCGCTTGCCCTCAAGATCAACGGGGGGCGTGCGCCGTTTCGCTGGCTGGCCAATGGAGAGCCGCTGCCAGAGATGTTCCGGCGGCGCAAGGCGTCATGGGTTCCCGATAGCAGCGGCGCCTCGACACTTACGGTCATAGATGCGGCGGGGCGTACGGCGAGCGTCGATGTGTTCCTGGAATGAGGAGGCCCGGAGCCCGTGGCCGGACCATCATGCTCCCTGCGATGAACCGGTCTTTTGATCTGTAATGCGTCAGCTCCCTACAGTCGCAGCTGGCGTGGAACTGAGCCCCGCGCTTGGCATGACAAGCAGGCTGGGCGAGATGGGGATCAGTCATAATCACCTGCCGATACTTGCGGCGGATGCGATGAAACAGGGGCGTTTGCCGATCAACAACCCGCGCGAGATGACCTGTGAGGCGGTGCTGAAGATTTACACGCATGCCTTGTGATGCGGGGAAGGCAGCCCTTCGTCAATCGACGGCGCGGATCAGTTTCTTGTCGAAGACCTTCAGCACCTGCGCGAGATCATGACCGCGCTTGAGAATTCGGCCATCCATCGCGATCACCGCATAGGCCCCCTGTGCGTTGCGCAGTTTCGGCCGCTTCTCGATCCGGTAAAGCGGATGTTCGGCAGCGCGGCGGAACACGCTGAACACAGCGGCATCGCGCAGGAACGACATCGCGTAATCGCGCCATTCACCGGCGGCGACAAATCGGCCATATACGGTCAGGATAGTCCCGAGTTCGGCCCGGTCAAAAACCACCCGGTCGGGATCGGTAGCAAACGGCGGGGCGGCGTTCATCATGACAGGATGGTGACATTGTGCCGAGCGCAAATCAATGAAAAACGACGGCCCGGCCAAGGGCCGCCGCCATTTCGGGAACCCGGCTCAGAAGCAGCCGATCTTTTCGATCCGGTCATCGCGATTGATCTCGATGTTCAGTCGGTCGGCGCGGTAATCGGCCGTTACCGCGTCGCCGGGTCCGATAATCCGCGTGCCAGCCGGAAAGTCCTTTGAATCGAGAACCGATTTCGGCTGACCGACCAGGTCCTGCAATTCTTCAGCCCCGCAATTCTGGGGCAGGTCAAGTTCGGGTGTCGAGGATTCGGGCACGGGCTCGCAGGCAGCCAGCGCGAGGCCAGACATCAGTGAAAGGATCAGCGGACCACGCATCATCAACCTCATCCGCAATCGATATTATAAATATTGCCCGAGCCGTCGAGCCGGAAGACGATCCGATTGGGGTCGTAATCCTGCGGCTCGATCCCGCGATATTCGACGACGCGATATTCCTTGGACAGGCCGAGCGTGGGAATGACGCTGCCGGGCTGCGACAGGTATGGCGTATATTCCTTGGCGCCGCAAAGATCGGGTTCACGTTCTTCGAGGCCGGAAATGCCTTGGGCAGGTGTGGGTGCCACAGGCTGAGCGGGTGGAGCCGCGGGAGCCGGGGCGGGCTGAGGCGCAGGCATGCAGCCAGCCAGCAACGCGGTCGTCGCGGCGATGGGCAGGATCGTCGTCTTGATCATTGTATCAGGGTCCCTCATGCGCCCGGATCGGGCATTTATCGTGATTTGTAACATGATTTATACGGCTCGGCATCCCGGTTGAGAAGTTGAGCAAGCGATCACTATTCCATCAGCGCATCGGCGCAACATCGGCGTTCCGCTGACCGGAGCGCTGATCGGCCATGCGCGTATCAGGACCATAGGCGCGCAGGAACATCGTGGCGGCCATCGCGGCAGAGCGGTGAATTGTTGCCTCGTCGGTGCCTGTAGCCCTTGCCGCAGCGCGATCGTGAACTGCCAGCCCGCAAAGCCGGATCAACTGCCGGGCGGCCATTGCCGTATCCTCCATCTCCAGCTCGCGCCGGTTGACGAACATTTCCAGCCTGTCGCGAAGGGGGTGCCCCAGCAATGTCTCGAACCGTTGGTGATAGCTCCTGGCGATTGCCGGAAAACGGTTCGCCTCTCCGATCGCGAGCCGGGACAGTCGTATCTCATGATCCGAGTTCAGCCAGCCGGTGATCTCTGTCGTCATGCGGGGCAGGCCGCTGGCGGCAGGCAGATCAAGCGGGATCGAATCCAGCGGCTTGGCTTGATAGCGTTCCATGGCCGCCTGCATGGTTTTCTGAAACATCAAGCGCTTGTCCGGAAAATAGGCATAAAGGGTTGCTTTCGATACACCGGCGGCCTGGGCGATGTCGTCGACTCCGGCACCGGCATATCCATCACGCTGGAAAATCCGCCATGCGCCGTCCAGCACCTGATTGATCTTGCGTCCCAATACGGCATTCCTGCTGTTTTTCAGTCTAACCATGATCACTCGTCCCGATAAAACATCCTTGCATATACAATGTATGTCGACGCCCGATAGTTGCATCGGGGGCGCTGAAGCGTTTGTCTGCCGAAGATGTAAAGAAAGATTCAATTTTGCCTGAAAATTTGGCACGAACTGCGTGGAAGCCGTCGGCGCTTTCGCCTAGCCTCGAAGAAGTGCAAGTCGAATCGTCAGTGTGAAAAAGGAGCCTGCAATGGCCAACACGCATACTTCATTTCGTGAATCTGTAGAGCGGATGTTCACACATGCCGCGGGGCTGATGGCCTTGCCCCCCGGCCTGGAAGAGAAGATTCGGGTTTGCAATTCGACCTATACGGTGCGGTTCGGCGTCCGGTTGCGCGGCCAGATCCAGACATTCACGGGTTATCGCTCGGTCCATTCCGAACATATGGAGCCGGTGAAGGGCGGGATTCGCTATTCGCTCGATGTCAACCAGGACGAGGTAGAGGCGCTGGCCGCGCTGATGACCTATAAATGCGCGCTGGTCGAGGTGCCCTTCGGTGGCTCCAAGGGTGGGCTGCGCATCGATCCGCGGCAATGGGACGAGGACGAGCTGGAGCGGATAACCCGCCGTTTCACCTATGAATTGTCGCGCCGCAACCTGATCTCGCCCAGCCAGAACGTCCCGGCCCCCGACATGGGCACGGGCGAGCGCGAGATGGCGTGGATGGCCGATGCCTTCAAGCGCCTGCATCCAGACGACATCAACGCCAAGGCCTGCGTGACCGGCAAGCCGCGTACCGCGGGCGGCATCGACGGGCGGGTCGAGGCGACCGGGCGGGGCGTGCAATACGCGTTGCGCGAATTCTTCCGCCATGACGACATGATGAAGCGGGCCGGGCTGGAGGGAACGCTCGCTGGCAAGCGGATCATCGTGCAGGGTCTGGGCAATGTGGGCTATCACGCCGCGCTGTTCCTTGCCTCCGAGGACAAGGCGCTGATTACCGCGGTGATCGAGCGAGATGGCGTGATCAGCAATCCGAAAGGGCTCGATATCGGGGCGCTCAAGGCGCATATCGCCGCGACTGGCGGGGTCGAGGGCTTCCCGGGTGGCGACTTCCGCCCCGAAGGTCTCGCCGCGCTGGAAGACGATTGCGACGTGCTGATCCCGGCGGCCGTGGAAAGCGTCATCCATGGCGGCAATGCCGACCGGATCAAGTGCAAACTCATCATAGAGGCCGCGAACGGTCCCGTGACCGCCGATGCCGACGAGATCCTCAAGCGCAAGGGCGTCGTCATCATCCCCGACATGTATGCCAACGCCGGCGGTGTGACGGTGTCCTATTTCGAATGGGTCAAGAACCTGTCGCAGATCAGCCTCGGCCGTCTGGAGCGTCGCCATGAAGAGGCCCGCGCCCGCATGCTGGTCGAGGAACTGGAACGTCTGTCGGCCGATACCGGCCTGAACTGGACGCTCTCCAAGGGCTTCAAGGAGGCGTTCCTGACCGGCGCCGATGAACTCGAACTGGTCCGCTCGGGGCTGGACGACACCATGCGCGAGGCCTTCGGCAAGATGAAGGAGGTCTGGCTTGGCAATAGCAAGGTGGATGACATGCGCACCGCCGCCTATGTGGTCGCGATCCGCAGGATTTCCAATGTTTACGGTTCCCTGGGGCTGTGACATGTGAATAGGGGGCGAAAGCCCGTGTGAATTCCGCCCTCTGAACCGGGGCGGAATTTGTTCTTGTTTCTCTTCATGAGTGCACTTCTTCCGCCCGGCGGAGGTATTGTCTCCGATTGTGACGCGGGGTTTCGGTTGTGACCGGCAAGGCTGGTCTTAAGATGGTGGCTGGATCAGTCAGGAAAACATGCCGGGGCGGATTGCCGTTCCGGAGGGAGGATCGGATGAGCTACAAGGCACCAGTCGAGCAGATCGAATTCATTTTGAATCATGTCGTGCCCTACGGTCAGGTCGCTGCGACGGAACATTTCAGCGAGGCCGGTTTCGACACGGCCAGCGCGATTCTGACAGAGGCGGGCAAACTGGCCGGCAATGTGCTCGCGCCCCTGAACCGCAATGGCGATGAGACCCCGGCGCGGCTGGAAAACGGCAAGCTGCGCTCCTCGCCCGGCTTTGACGAAGGCTTCCGCGCGATCGCCGAAGGCGGTTGGGTCGGACTGGCCGCCGATCCGGAACATGGTGGGATGGGACTGCCGCAGGCGCTCAACATGGCCGTGGCCGAGATGATGTCGGGGGCCTGCCTGTCCCTGCAACTCAACCCGCTGCTGACGCAGGGCCAGATCGAGGCGCTGGAACATCACGCCAGCGACGAATTGAAATCGCTTTACCTGCCCAAGCTGAACAGCGGCGAATGGTCCGGCACAATGAACCTGACCGAGCCGGGGGCGGGCAGCGATGTCGGCGCCCTGACCACCAAGGCCGAGCGTAACGAGGATGGCAGCTATTCGATCACCGGGCAGAAGATTTTCATCACCTGGGGCGACAGCGACGTGACCGAAAATGTCTGTCACGCGGTCCTGGCGCGGCTGCCGGACGGGGCCAAGGGCACAAAAGGGATCAGCCTGTTCATGGTGCCAAAACTCATCCCCGACGAGAACGGCAATCCCGGCGTGGCCAACAGCCTCAAGGTCGTCAGCCTCGAGGAAAAGACCGGCATCCACGGCAGCCCGACCTGCGTCATGAGCTATGAGGGCGCGACCGGCTGGCTGATCGGTGAAGAGCACAAGGGCATGGCGGCCATGTTCACGATGATGAACTGCGCCCGGCTTGGTGTCGGGATGCAGGGGATCGGCGTGGGCGAGGCGGCGCTGCAGCAGGCCGTCGCTTACGCGCAAGAGCGCAACCAGATGGGCCCGATCATCCGCCATCCCGATGTCCGGCGGATGCTGGCCACCGCACGGGCCGAGATTTTCGCCGCCCGCGCCATCGCCCTGGCCTGCGCCACCGCGATCGATCTCGAACGGGCGACCGGCGACGCCGATCATGCCGCGCGCGCGGCTTTCCTGACCCCGATTGCCAAGGCCTACGGCACCGATACCGGCTGGCGCGTGGCCGATACGGCGGTGCAGGTGCATGGCGGCATGGGTTATATCGAGGAGACTGGCGTATCCCAGTATTTGCGCGATGTCCGCATCACCCAGATCTACGAGGGCACGAACGGTATCCAGGCCATGGACCTGGTGGGGCGCAAGCTCTCAGACGGGGGAGAGGCGGCGGCGAGGCTGCTCGACGAGATCCTTGACGGGGCCAAATCCGCGCAGGGCGATCATCCCGAACTGGCGAACGAGGTCTGGCAGGCCGCCGAAACCCTGCGCGAGGCGACGCAGACCATGCTGGAACGCGATCTGCCCGAGCGTTTTGCCGGCGCTGTGCCCTATCTCTCGGCTTTCGCACGGGTGCTGGGTGGATATTATCATCTGCTCGCGGCACGGGCAGGGGGCGAGCCACAGCATGCGCTGGCACGGGTCTTCATCCGCCGGGTCCTGCCACGTTTCAGCACCGATCTGGACGAGGCGCTGGCCGGGCTGGAAGATTTGACCGCCATCAGCGACGAAACCCTGGCCGGGGAGGTCGGCGCTTGATCTCCACCCCGTTCGAGACACCGCCCGAAGCGGGCGAAGCCATTTCTGTCGCGGACGGGGTGCTGTGGCTGCGTCTGCCTCTGCCCATGGCGCTGGATCATGTGAATATCTATGCGCTTGAGGAAGGCGATGGCTGGACCATTGTCGATACCGGTTTCGACACCGGCCTGACGCGCGAAATATGGGGCAAGCTGCGCAGCGGCCCGCTTGGCGGCAAGCCGATCCGGCGCATCATCGGCACGCATCACCACCCTGACCATATCGGCCTCGCGGGCTGGTTCATGGACAGCGACGGTGCCGAGCTGCTGATGAGCCGGACCGCGTGGCTCATGGCCCGGATGCTGCAACTCGACCTGCAGGAACGCCCGACCAGGGAGGCGCTGGCCTTCTGGCGTTGGGCAGGCATGCCGCCTGAACTGCTGGCAAAGCGCGCAGAACAACGGCCCTTCAATTTCGCCGATGTCGTCGCGCCGATGCCGCTTGGCTACACAAGGCTGACCGATGGGCAGGCGATCCGTTTCGGCGGGCGCAACTGGACGGTCGCGATGGGGCATGGCCATGCGCCCTGCCACGCCACCTTCTGGTCGCAGGATGATGATCTGGTGATCGGTGGCGATCAGTTGCTGTCCTCGATCTCTCCCAATCTCGGCGTTCACCCGACCGAGCCCGAGGCCGATCCGGTCGGCGAATGGCTGGCAAGCTGCACCCGCATGCTGGAGCTGGCCGAGCCCCGGCATTTCGTGCTGCCGGGCCACAAGCTGCCCTTTACCGGCCTGCCCGACAGGCTGCGGCAGTTGATCGACAATCACCACGGCGCCCTTGGCCGGATGGAGGCCGCCTTGCGCAAGGCCCCTCGCAGCGCCGTGGAATGCTTCGACATCCTGTTCAAGCGCCGCATCGACGAATCGGTCTTTGGCCTCGCCCTGGTCGAGGCGGTAGCGCATGTGAACCATCTGCGCTTCAGGGGCGCGATCCGCGCGGTCGGCGAAAGGGATGGCGCGGCGCTTTGGGGGGCGTGACAGCGCGGTCTCTTTCGGCTATCGGAGAGCCAAGGACAACCGGAGGGCACAGGCATGGCCGATCATCACGAGATTACCGAACACGAACATGGCACCATGGACATCACCCAACACAGGAAAACCTTCGCCGGGTTCATCCGGGCTGCCATCTGGGTTTCGGTGATATCGATCCTGATCCTGATCTTCATGGCGCTGACAAACGCTTGATGACCGGCGCGGGAAACTGACATGAAAAGACGCGTTTTCATTGCGGCGGCCTTGCCGTTGGCTCTATCCGCCTGCGGTGCCGACAACATCTGGGCCAGCGACGAGGCAGTGCGGGCGGCACGTTTCGTGTCAAACGAACCGCCCTCGATCACCCTGTTCACGGTGATCGGCATTCCGCGCGGCGAGGGTGGCCATAGTGCGCTGATGATCAATGGCAGCCAGCGGGTGATGTTCGATCCCGCCGGAAGCTGGAACCACCCGCAGATCCCCGAACGGCATGACGTGCTCTACGGGATCACCGACAATTTCAAGAACTTCTACATCGATTACCACGCGCGCGAGACCTATTGGGTCGCCGAGGAAACCGTGCCCGTATCCCGACAGGTCGCAGATATCGCGATTCGCCGGGCCGAGGCGAACGGGGCCGCGAATAAAAGCTTCTGTGCGGTCGAGACCGGCAGCGTCCTCCGGGGCGTTCCGGGATTCGAGAATGCGCCGACCGGCTTTTCTCCGATCAAGATGCGGAAATGGTTTCTGACCTTGCCGGGCGTGACTTCGAAACGCCACCGGGACGGGGATCCGGCGAATAACCACAATGTCCTCATCCGCCAGAAAAACGGCCAGATGACCGGCTACCCCAGGACATAGAGCATCCCGAAAAGGGTGATCGCACCGCCAAGAATGGCAAGGATGACATTCTTGGTCAGGACGCCGATGGCCACCGTCACGATCGCTGCCGACAGGCGGGCCGGCTCTGGTTGGCCGCCGGTCGCAGCGGGCCACATGACCAGCGGTGCGACCAGCGCCGGCAGGACCGCGACAGGCGTATAGCGCAGCATGCGCATGAACCATTGCGGCAGATCGCGATTCCCCAGGGCGCCAAGGAATGACCAGCGGATCAGGAATGTGCCGATCCCCAGCAGGATGATCACCACCCAGATGGACAGGTCCGAATGGGCCTCGTTCATGATCCGGCCTCCTGCCGCCGTTCGGTCCAGACCTCCAGCAGGGCGCCGGTTGCCATGCCGAAAAGGGCGGCGATCATCATTCCCAGCCCGGACGGCAACCCGGCCAAAAGCAGCGCCGCAACGATCGAGACGAAACAGGCAGCCATATGCGCGGGGGTGCGCAGCATCGGGGCGATCATCGCGAGGAAGGTGATCGGCATCGCGAAATCCAGCGCAATATCATCGGGAATGGCCCGGCCAAGCGTTGCGCCCAGCCAGCTTGCCGCGATCCAGGGGATGCACATCGCCACCGCCGCGCCAAAGAAATAGGCCAGCCGCTGCTGCAGGGTCAGGCGCGGATGGTGTTCGTAATGCTGGATCGCCAGCGCATAGCTCTGATCGATCAGCGTATAGGCGATCCATGCCTTCTGCCGGCCCGTGGCGCCTTTCAGCCAGGGCACCAGCGATGCCGAATACATCGCCATCCGCAGATTGACGGCAAGGCCGGACAGGATCACCACCCATGTGGGCGCGTGATCCGATAAAAGCTGCACGGCGGTGAATTGCGAGGCTCCCGCCAGGACCAGCACCGAGAACCCGAGGATCTGGGCGATATCGATTCCGGCTTCGAGCGCCACGACTCCGAAGAGCATCGCAAAGGGGACGATCACGATCAGGAAGGGCAGGCTCTGGATCATGCCAAAGCGGAACGCCTGTGCCGGGTTGCGGGCCAGGGCGCGTGCGCTGGCCGCTTCGGCAGCCGCTTGCCGAGGCTCTGGTTGCGAGGCTGGCGACGGGGCCATGGCGAGGGTATTCCTGTAAAGCGTGCGGGCCCCTTGCTTGCATGATGTGCAGCGAGAGGCAAGAACCCCATGAAGATTTGCGCTCCGGTTCCCGACGCCGTGCTGCCTCAGGCGGTGTCGCTGTGGCGCAGCGCTTTCGGTGGCAGGGAAGCTGCGATACCTGCCCGCGCCGAGAACGCCATCGCGGTGATGCGTGGGGAGGTGATCGAGGGAATCGTCGGGCTTCGCGATGATCGCGGTGGGTTCCTGGCAGTCACGCCGCCCTTGATGCGCCTGCTGTTCCGTCCCGCTCCGCCTACCGCTGACCTGGTTCTCGACGGCATCGTCGTACGCCAATCCCGCCGAGGGTTCGGCCGGGCCTTGGTTGCCGCGGCCGAAGCCGAGGCACGCCGCCGACGCCGTCACGGTCTGCGGGCCGAGGTACGGCTGCGGGATCGTGGCGCCGTCGCCTTTTATCGTAGTCTCGGTTTCGTCGAGGAAACACGCGGCCGATACGGCTGGCCCTGGTCGGGAAAGGTTGCGGTGATGCGCAAGCCGGTCTGAGCCGCGGAGGGGATCGCGTCGCGCAAGGGACCGGGCCGGGGGCGATTCCCGCGAGGTTCGGACAAAAGGTATTTGGACAAAGAAGAAGGGGGGGCGAGAGGTCCATTGGGGAAGGCGGTCCAGCGGAGCGGTAATCCAGTATGTTTTTCGTACTGGAATGGACGGCCTGGTCTTTGGATGCTGCCCTGATTGTCCGGCTCCCGCCGCGCATGGCCCTGATTTGCCGTGCAACGCGCGTTGCCTGTGTACGTCCTGTGTACGGGTTGTGTACGCGCTGTGCACGGGTTGTGCAGGTGAAAATCCAGCAAATGCTGGCCAAGATCGTAGCGTGCGCCGATCTGTTGCATTGCGCAACGTTCGCTGCCGTTGCGCGTGGTTCAGCCGAACACGCCCGCCGCACGTCCGATCAGCATGAAGCCCCGCGCCGAGCGGGTATCGGCCAGCGCCGCCAGTTGTTCATCGTCCAGCCTTGGGGTGTCACGGGTCAGCAGCACGTCGAAATGGCGCAGGAAATGATGGGCGGTGTCGCGGAAAATCTCGTCCCCGCGCAGCAGTGCCGTGGCGGTCTCAAGCGCGATTTCATCATGAATTCCACCGATTTTCGCTGCGATTTCATCGCGTTCCCCCTCGGCAAAGCGGCGCCAGATCGCCGGCGGAACGGGGTCGGGCGGCAGCTCGTCCATATAGACGTCATGTTCGGCCAGCAGCGTGACGACATCCTGCGCGGCTCGCAGGACCCGCGCGGTCTCGTGGTCCTTCAATGCCATGCGCAGGGCCGCGATGGTTTCCTGGTCATTCGCATCATCGGGAAAATTGAGTGCCCGGATCAGAATTTCCGAGGGTATTTCAACAGGTTCAGGGGCGTCGAAGCGCAGGCTCGCCTGCTGCGGCTGAGAGGCCGGATGCGCGGGCCGCGCCGCTGGCGGCACCGGTTTAGCGGCGCGCGCCGGGGCCTTGGCGGCAGGTTGCCGCAGCGGTTGCGCGCCGGTGACGATGGGTTCGGCAGATGCCGGTTTGGGCCGTTTCGCCGCGAGTTCCTGCAATTGCGACAGGTTTCCGCGTAATTCCGCGGCCTCTTCGCGTAGTTTGTTGATGGCGCGGGCGATCCCGACCGCCATCCAGATCAGCGCGAAGGGCATGACCACCCCTGTGATCGTCAGGATCCGGGTCATGCCACCGGATTCCGGATGCGTCTCTCCGGGGATCAGCAGCCAGAACAACAGCAGCAACAGCAGCCAGGCCACGCTCAGGGCGAGGCCGATGATCATTTCCGTGTTGCGATCCGTCATCATGGCGTCATGGGTGTTCAGGGCCATTGCCTATTCATACCGGATGGCAACGATCTCGTAGCTGCGTTGCCCGCCCGGCGTGTTCACCTCGACGCTGTCGCCTTCCTCCTTGCCGATCAGCGCGCGGGCCAGGGGTGAGCGCATGTTCAGAAGGCCACGTTCGATATCGGCCTCGGCCTCGCCGACGATCTGATAACTGCGCTCTTCCTCGGTATCCTCGTCGATCAGATCGACGGTGGCGCCGAACTTGACCGAACCCGACAGCTTGGCGGGATCGATCACCTCGGAGCGCGACAGGACCGATTCCAGCTCCTTGATGCGGCCTTCGATGAAGCCCTGCTTTTCACGGGCGGCGTGATATTCGGCGTTCTCCGACAGATCGCCATGTTCGCGTGCCTCGGCGATGGCACGGATAATGGCGGGGCGCTCTGTCGATTTCAGCCGGGTGAGTTCCTGTTCCAGCGCCTGAAATCCGCTGCGCGTTATGGGTAGTTTGTCCATCGCTGCCCTGTCCTGTCCTGGGTTGCGTTATTGTGTCGATGCTAACCGAACGCCCCCGCCATTCGAAATGACAGGGGCGCGAAATCCTGACTGGCATCGTGACTCCAAATTCATGGGCTTTGCAAGGGCGAGGACGGCCGTGACGGCAGTTTTCGGCTTGCGAATTCGCTGCGTCACGATTGCGCGAGAGAAAAACGCCATGTAGTGCTGTGTCAGCCAGAGAAAGGGGAGACTTCCAGCCATGACCGACGAGACCCAGACCCTTCGCGAATCGATGGAATACGATGTTGTGATCGTTGGGGCAGGGCCTGCAGGCCTGTCGGCGGCGATCCGGCTCAAGCAGATCAACCCCGAGATCGAGGTTGTGGTTCTGGAAAAGGGCTCGGAAGTGGGCGCGCATATCCTCTCGGGCGCGGTGCTGGACCCAAGCGGGCTGAACCGGTTGATCCCCGACTGGAAAGAGAAGGGCGCGCCGGTCGCGACCGAGGTCGTGGACGACAATTTCTTCGTTCTGGGCGAATCCGGGCAGATGAAGGTGCCGAACTGGCCGATGCCGCCCCTGATGAACAATCACGGCAATTACATCGTCAGCATGGGCAATGTCTGCCGCTGGCTGGCCGAGCAGGCCGAAGAGCTTGGCGTCGAGGTCTTTCCCGGCATGGCCGCCAGCCAGGTGGTCTGGGACGGCAATCGCGTCAAGGGCGTCGTGGCGGGCGAGATGGGATTGAATGCCGATGGCACCCCCGGCCCGCAATACGAGCCGGGGATGGAGTTGCATGGCAAATATGTCTTCATCGCCGAGGGTGTCCGGGGCAGCCTTGCCAAGGAAATCATGGCCAAGCTGAACCTCTCGGAGGGCCATGAGCCGCAGAAATTCGGCCTTGGGATGAAGGAAATCTGGGAGGTCGCACCCGAGAAATTCAAGAAAGGCCGCGTCGTGCACACGATGGGCTGGCCCTTGGGCAAGAACGCGGGCGGCGGCAGCTTCATCTATCATTTCGAGGATAACCAGGTGCTTGTCGGTTTCGTCGTCCACCTGAATTACGAGAACCCGCATCTGTATCCCTACATGGAATTCCAGCGCTTCAAGCATCACCCGATGGTGGCCGAACTGCTGGAGGGCGGCAAGCGCGTGGCTTACGGCGCCCGTGCGATCAGTGAAGGCGGCTGGCAGTCGATCCCCGAGCTGTCCTTCGATGGTGGCGTGCTGCTTGGCTGCTCGGCCGGGCTGGTGAACGTGCCGCGGATCAAGGGCAACCACAACGCGATGATCTCGGGCATCGAGGCTGCGGAAGCGGCGGCGGCGGCCCTGGCCGAAGGACGCGAAGGCGACCGGCTGGAGGCCTATGACGCGGCGCTTCGCAGCGGTGATGTCGGCAAGGACCTGAAACGCGTCCGCAACGTCAAGCCGATCTGGTCGAAAATGGGCCTGTGGTGGTCGCTGGCGCTTGGCGGCTTCGACATGTGGGTGGCGAACCTGACCGGCTGGAATCCGCTTGGTACCTGGAAACACGGCAAGACGGATGCGCAGGCGACCGGAAAGGCCAGCGATTACGATCCGATCGATTACCCCAGGCCCGATGGCAAGCTTAGCTTCGACAGGCTCACCAATGTCGCTTTTTCCTTCACCAATCACGAGGAAAGCCAGCCCTGCCACTTGAAACTAAAGGATTCGGCGGTGCCGATCTCGGTCAACCTGCCGGAATTCGCAGAGCCTGCACAGCGTTACTGTCCTGCCGGGGTCTATGAGGTGGTCGAGGATGGTGGCGATCCGCGCTTCGTGATCAACTTCCAGAACTGCGTCCATTGCAAGACTTGCGACATCAAGGACCCAAGCCAGAACATCAACTGGACCACCCCGCAGGGGGGCGACGGGCCGAATTACCCGAATATGTGATGACGGGGCGAGGATGCCGACATTGCCCCGAGCGATTCGGGGCGTTAGGCTCGCGTCAACAACAATATTACTTTTTCGATGGATGACGTGAACACGACTCGACCGAACCAGGCCCTGATCGCCGCGCTGATCGCAGGAATTTTCCTGCCTTTGGCGACATCGTCCGCCGCGCAGGAGCCGCCGCCGCCGCGCCCCGATAATCACGAGGCGTCGCTATCCGAGGCGTCATCCGATGACAGCCCGCCCGCACCGTTGACCAAGGGGCTCGCGGGGCCATTCCTTGCGGCGCGCATGGCGACGGTTCTGAACGATTACCGGGCGGCAGCGCGATATTTCTCGCAGGCCGTCGCCCAGGACCCGAATGACCGCTACTTGCAGGACGGTGCCCTCGTCGCGCTCATCTCGGCGGGAAATCTCGAACGCGCGATCGAATTGGCGGATCAGATGGCCACACAGGGCGGTGGGACCGAATTGTCGGCACTGGTGCGCAGGGTCAACCTGGCCCAGAAGGGCGATTGGACCGGATTGCTGGAATTGCTGGATGCCGATGCCGCCGACAGCAATACCAAGGACAACAATCTTCTCGACGGGCTGATGCGGGCATGGGCGCTTCTGGGGACGGGAAACGCCTCGGACGCGCTGGCCACCTTCGAAGATATGGCGAAGGCCCGCGACGTGGCGCCCATGGTTCAGTATCACCTTGCCCTGGCACGCGCGATGGTGGGCGATTACGAGGGGGCGCAAAGCCTGCTGTCCAATCGGCAGGCCGGCGATCATCTTCTTGGCCTGACCGCGCGCGTCCAGATCCTGGCGCAGCTGGAGCGCCGGGACGAGGCGATCGCACTCTTGGACAGCGTACAGGGGATCGAGGCCGAGCCCCAGCTTGTCGAGTTGCGCGAAAAGCTGGAATCGGACGAGCAGATCACTTTTGATGCGGTGCAAAACCCGGCCGACGGGCTGGCGCAGCTCTTGCTGACATTCGCAAGCGCATTGGCCTCCAGTCCCAATCCCAACCCCGAACCGTTATCCTTGATTCATGCGCGGCTGGCGGCGTGGCTTTCTCCCGATCTTGGGGCGGCGCGATTGACCGTGGCGCAACTGTTGCAGGAACGGCGGCAATTCGATCTCGCCGAACGGGAATTCGAGGCGATGCGCCGGATGGGGGAAATGCGTCCGGTGGCCGAGTTGTCGCGGATCGATGCGCTCTCCCGTGCGGGCCGCCAGGACGAGGCTGAAAGCGCCGCCTTGTCGCTGACTGCCGCCTATCCCGAATTGCCGCAAGCATGGGTCGCGCTTGGCGATCTGTTGCGCCAGCAGGAGAAATTCTCGCAGGCGGTCCCGGCCTATGACAAGGCGCTGTCGCTGGTGTCCGAAGAGAATCCAGAAGAACGCTGGTTTGCCCTTTATGCCCGCGGCATCGCGCTGGAACGGACAGGCCAGTTCGACCGTGCCGAGGAAGACTTGCTGGCCGCGATCGAAATCCAGCCGGAAGAGCCCAGCTTGCTGAATTACCTGGGTTATAGCTGGATCGACCGGAACGAGAACCTGGACCGGGCGCTCGAGATGATCCGCAAGGCGGTCGAGCTGTCGCCGGAGGATGGCTATATCCTCGATTCACTGGCCTGGGCCTATTACCGGCTTGGCCGCTATGACGAGGCGGTCGAACCGATGGAACAGGCGGTCGCCAGGATGTCCTCGGATCCGCTGGTGAATGACCATCTGGGCGACATCTACTGGAAAGTCGGCCGCAAGCGCGAAGCAGAGGTTCAATGGCAGCGCGCATTGTCGCTCGAACCCGGCGAAAGCGGCGAGGTGGAAGCCGACCGCATCCGTGCCAAGCTGAAGCGCGGATTGGATGCCGTTCTCGCCGAAGAAGAGGAATCGGGCGAGAGTGAGCAGCTTCCCCAACCGCAAGCCGAGGCAGAGGCCGAACCTGCGCCCGCCGACTGATCGCCGATGCCGATGACAAACCTGGTCGAACCGGCCCCGGCCAAGTTGAACCTGGCGCTGCATGTGACCGGGCGGCGGGCGGACGGGTATCACCTGCTCGATTCACTGGTCTGTTTTGCGTCAATCGGGGATGAGGTGCATCTGTCACCCGGTCCGCTTTCCCTGTCTATCGACGGCCCTTTCAGCGAGGGCCTTGCATCGGATGATGACAATCTCTGCCTGCGTGCGGCGGGCCTTGCCGGTGCCGAGGTTGCGATCCGCTTGACCAAGAACCTGCCCGTTGCCTCCGGCATCGGGGGCGGCTCGGCCGATGCGGCAGCGGTGCTGCGTGGTCTCTTGCGAATGGGCCATGAGTTGCCCGCCGATCTTCAGCGACTTGGGGCCGATGTGCCTGTCTGTCTTGCCTCCACACCAGCCCGGATGCAGGGGATCGGAGAGCAGGTGACCCCGCTTCCCACCCTGCCACCCCTGTATCTGGTGCTCGTCAATCCTACCGTGGCACTGTCCACGCCGCAGGTCTTCGCGGCGATGGAGCAGCATGAAAACCCGGCCCTGCCGAAGATCCCCGATTTCGCAACCGCCAAGGCGCTGATCCAGTGGCTGCGTGGCACGAGGAACGATCTGGAGGCCCCGGCGCGCCGTCTCGCCCCGGTGATCGGAGAGGTGCTGGCGGCGCTGAACGCCACGGGTGCTGGGTTCGCGCGCATGTCCGGCTCGGGGGCGACCTGTTTCGGCATTTTCGATACCGCCCGTCAGGCGGCGGAAGCCGCCGGAATTCTGGGGCGGCATGGCTGGTGGGTGGTGGCAACGGAACTGGCGCAACCGCCCGCACCCGGCTAAGCTGCCCACAAACCATCGGAGGACCGTCATGCTGCGTCTCGGCGTCAATATCGATCACGTTGCCACGATCCGGAACGCGCGCGGCACCCCGTGGCCGGATCCGCTGCGTGCCGCCCGCATCGCTGCAGAGGCGGGGGCGGACGGGATCACCGCCCATCTGCGCGAGGATCGCCGCCATATCAGCGATTCCGATATCGATGCGCTGATGGAGCATCTCGATCTGCCGCTGAACCTGGAAATGGCCGCGACCGAGGAGATGCAGCGCATCGCCCTGCGCCACCGGCCGCATGCGGTCTGCCTTGTTCCCGAAAAGCGCGAGGAACGCACGACCGAAGGCGGGCTCGACGTGGCGGGCAATGACAATATGCTGGCCGATTTCATTGCGCCCTTGCGGGAGGCAGGATGTCGCGTGTCGCTGTTCATCGGCCACGAACCTGCCCAGATCGAGGCCGCTGCCCGGATCGGCGCGGCGGTCGTGGAACTGCATACCGGCGCCTATTGCGATCTCGACACCGAGGGCCTGATTGCCGAGCGGGATGCAGAACTTGCCGGCCTGACCGAGGGCGCGCGGCTTGCCGCCGATCTCGGGCTCGAGGTGCATGCCGGTCACGGCCTGACCTTCGACACCGTCGGCCCCATCGCGGCGCTGCCACAGGTCGCCGAACTGAATATCGGTCATTTCCTGATCTCCGAATCCGTTTTCACCGGTCTCGGTGAAGCCATTCGTGAAATGCGCCGCCGCATGGAGGAGGCCCGCAAATGATCCGTGCCGCTCTTATGCCCCTGGTCCTTGCTGCGGCTCCGGCATTGTCTCAGGAAGTTCCGAATGATGGCATGGTTCACAACTGCAACGATGCGACCCGCGCCGATACCATTGCCGAGCCTTGGGAGGACAACACCGCCACCTATTCGGATGGTGCCATCCGCATTGCGCGCCTGGACTTCACCGAACCAGCCGCGGCGGCGGTGAAGCTTCTGGTCCTCAGCCCGCCCCATGACGAGCTTGGCTTGCGCCAGTGCCGCGTGGTCAGCCTGAGCAACGGCATGGGGTTCTACGATATCGATTTCGCGCAGCGGGAAGCCAGCTACGACCCGCAGCGCGGTCTGACAATCGCCATGCCCGCCCGGCAATATCTACCCGAAAGCGATCAGGGTGGGGATGACGGATGGTTCCAGCTTTTTATCATGATAAATCAGCAAAGCGGTGAAATCACCACGCAGGGTTTCAAATGACCGGCGGGTTCCCCTCATTCTTCATGAAAATATCCAGAATTCCGACAGGGCAGTTTGGCGCATGATTCTCGGTATTGGCACCGACCTCGCGAATATCGACCGGATCCAGGGCACGCTGGACCGCTTTGGCGACCGCTTCCGCAATCGCGTCTTTACCGAGACCGAACTCGCCAAGGCCGCCCGCCGCAAGGACGAGGCCGGAACCCTGGCCAAGCGATGGGCCGCGAAGGAGGCCTGCTCCAAGGCATTAGGCACCGGGTTGGCAATGGGGATCAGTTGGCGGGACATGGCGGTCAGCAATCTGGCAAGCGGTCAGCCGGTCATGGAACTCACCGGATGGGCAGCGGATCGGCTGGCGCAACTGACGCCTTCCGGCCATGATTCCACGGTCCATGTCACCCTGACCGACGATCACCCTTGGGCGCAGGCTTTCGTGGTGATCGAGGCAAGGCCCAAAACGCGCCCCTCGGCTTGACTTTGCCCCCCGCACCAGACCATGAACGCGCGAATGCGGGGTATCACTCGCGCAATGCTCGGAAGGACATGGACCATGGCTGACAGCACGGCCGGCAAGAAGAAGGAAGGTATCTGGGAGACGATCAAGACGATCTTCTGGGCGCTGGTGATCGCGGGTATCTTCCGCACGCTGTTCTTTCAGCCTTTCTGGATTCCTTCGGGCAGCATGAAAGACACGTTGCTGATCGGGGATTTCCTCTTCGTCAACAAGATGGCCTATGGCTATTCGCAATATTCCTGCCCCTTCTCGCTTTGCCCGATTTCGGGCCGCATCCTGGGATCCGAGCCCGAGCGCGGCGATGTCGTGGTGTTCCGCCATCCCACGCGCGGGGTCGATTTCATCAAGCGAGTGGTTGGCCTGCCCGGTGATGAGCTGCAGATGAAAGGCGGAGGCCTGTGGATCAACGGTGAAGAAGTCGCCATGGACCGCGCAGAGGATTTCATCGAGATCAAGGAACAGCAAGGCCCGCAGGGGCTGATCCCGCGCTGCGCGAATGATCCGGTGCCGGAAGGCGGCGAATGCGTCAAGGAGCGCTATACCGAGACATTGCCGAATGGTGTCAGCCACAGCATCCTGAACATCACCGATGGCTGGGTCGCGGATGACACGGCAAGTTTCACCGTTCCCGAAGGCCAGTATTTCTTCATGGGCGATAATCGCGACAATTCCGAGGACTCGCGTTTCCCGCAGGAAGTCGGCGGCCTCGGCTTCGTCCCCGCCGAATATCTGATCGGCCGGGCCGACCGCATCATGTTCTCGTCCGCCGGACGGTCCTTGCTGTATTTCTGGACATGGCGGGCCGATCGTTTCTTCAAGGCGGTCAATTGACGCCCGGGGCCGATATCCGTGCCTTCATGATCCGGCTCGGCCATGAGTTTGCGCATCCGGAGCTGCTGATCCGTGCGCTGACCCATGGTTCGGTCGCGACGCCGACCCGCCCCGACAATCAGCGGCTGGAGTTTCTTGGCGACCGGGTACTTGGGCTCGTGATGGCCGAGGCGCTGTTCTCCGCCGATCTGCAGGCCAGCGAAGGGCAGCTTGCGCCGCGCTTCAACGCCCTTGTCAGGGGCGGAACCTGCGCTGCCATCGCGCGCGAGATCGGCCTGGGCGAGGTGCTGAAGCTGGGCCGCTCCGAGATGCTGTCGGGCGGGCGCCGCAAGGAGGCGCTTCTGGCGGACGGGATGGAGGCGGTGCTGGCCGCGATCTATCTGGATGCCGGTTTCGATAGCGCGCGCAAGGTGATCCTGCGGCTTTGGGCGGATCGGCTGGATAGCATCGACGATGACCCCCGCGATCCCAAGACGGCGCTGCAGGAATGGGCGCAGTCCCAAGGGATGGGACCGCCGGCCTATGAACAAACCAAACGCGGCGGCCCGGATCATGCGCCGGTCTTTTTTATCACCGTGCGTCTGGCCGATGGCCAATCCGCCGAGGCCAGTGGCGCTGGCACCAAGCGCAGCATCGAACAGGCAGCCGCACAGATCCTGCTGGACCGGCTGGAGGGCCGCAAATGACCGATACCACAACCCGCGCCGGTTTCGTCGCGCTGATCGGAGAGCCCAACGCGGGCAAATCCACGCTTCTGAACCGGATGGTCGGGGCCAAGGTCGCGATCGTGACGCATAAGGTCCAGACCACCCGCGCCCGCATTCGCGGCATCGCGATCGAGGGCAGCAGCCAGATCGTTTTCGTCGATACTCCCGGCATTTTCCGCCCCCGGCGCAGGCTGGACCGCTCCATGGTCGCCGCCGCTTGGGGTGGTGCGTCGGATGCCGATGTCATCCTGCTTCTGGTCGAGGCGCATCGCGGCATGACCGAGGGAGTCGAGGCGATCCTTGGCTCGTTGAAGGAACTTGGGGGCAAGACTCCGGTTGCACTGATCATCAACAAGATCGACCGGGTGAAATCCGAAGCCCTTCTGGCGCTGTCGCAGAAACTGAACGAGGCTTTCGACTTCGAGCATACCTTCATGATCTCGGCCGAAAAGGGCTATGGCTGCGAAGATCTGCGTGGCTGGCTGGCGGGTGCGCTGCCCGAGGGGCCGTGGCTCTATCCCGAGGACCAGATCGCCGACCTGCCCATGCGCATGATCGCCGCCGAGATCACCCGCGAAAAGCTGACCCTGCGGCTGCATGAGGAAATCCCCTATCAGCTGACGGTGGAAACCGAGGCCTGGGAAGAGCGCAAGGACGGCTCAGCCCGTGTCGATCAGGTCGTTTATGTGGCCCGCAACGGCCACAAGGGCATCTTGCTGGGCAAGGGGGGCGAGACGATCAAGGCGGTCGGGCAGGCCGCCCGGATTGAGCTGGAAGAGTTCATGGGCCGCCGCATCCACCTGTTCCTGCAGGTCCGTGTTCGCGAGAACTGGCAGGACGAGGCAGAGCGTTATAGCGAGATCGGCCTCGATTTTCGCGATGGTGGCTGACTGCCATGGCTGAGGCGCGGCTGGCAAGCGGTGTCTGGGTCTCGGCCTATCTGGCCCGATTGGGGTTGGCGAATATCCCCGCCTATGTCGTTGCGCATGGCGATGACACGGCAGGGGCTGTGCTGGTCAAATGCGCCCGCCTGGACGGCACCGCGCAGCTTTACGCCCGCGAATGGGATTTCGAGACGGATATCCGGTCATGGAAAGCCGTGGCTGATGGAGCCGAACCCGAGATCGACGAGGCGATCCGTCGGCAGCGCAGTTTCGACCCGGATATCTGGGTCATCGAGATCGAAAGCCGCGATGGCCGCACCCTGCTGGATGAAGAGGGGCTGGGCTGAACGGTAAAACGGCCTCTGGTGCCTGCATGATTTGCAGATTATGCACAGGATATGAGCAGCCCTGCCTCCACGAACGGCGATTCGCCACAAGGTTTTGCCTTTGCCCTGAGCGCATATGTGTTGTGGGGCGTGTTGCCGCTTTACATGAAGGCCTTGGCGCATATCCCGGCCATGCAGGTGATCGCCCATCGCGCCTTGTGGGCGCTGCCCATCGCGGCAGTGGTCCTGATCTGGCAGCGCCGCGGCGGCGATGTGCTGGCCGCGCTGAAGACTCCGCGCCTTCTGGCGATGGCCGGGCTGACCGCCATACTGATCACGGCCAACTGGACGATCTATGTCTGGGCGGTCACCAATGATCACGCGCTGGACGCGGCGCTTGGCTATTACATCAACCCGCTGTTCAGCGTGTTCCTGGGGGCGCTGTTGCTGGGCGAAAAGCTGAGCCGCACCAAGATGGTGGCCATCGCCCTGGCATGTGCGGCGGTGGTGGTCCTGACCGTGCAGGCCGGACGCCTGCCGCTGGTCGCCGTGGGGCTGACCCTTAGCTGGGGATTCTACGCCTATTGCAAGAAAAGCCTGCCGCTTGGGCCCAACCAGGGTTTCACACTGGAAGTTCTGCTGCTGAGTCCCTTCGCGCTCGCCTATCTGGTCTGGTTGGGTGCAACCGGGCAGGGCGCCTTCGGCGATGGCAGCGCGTTCGATATCCTGATGTTGCTGGGCTGCGGGCCGGTGACGGCGATTCCACTGCTGTTCTATGCAAATGGCGCCAAGTTGCTGCGGCTTTCGACCATCGGTATCCTGCAATACCTGACCCCGACAATGATCTTTCTGACGGCGGTCTTCATGTTCAACGAGCCATTCGGTCCGGCTCGCATGATCGCCTTTCCGATGATCTGGGCGGCATTGGCGATCTATTCCGTCTCGCTGTTCCGCGAGGCGGGGGAACGCCGCCGCAACCGCCGCGATGTCGCGGCGCATCGGATCCAGTAGAGGCGGCAGTTCGATCATGCGTCCGGCGATGGCCGGGGGCGCTTCGCCCCCGTCGCCGGGTGGTTCTCGAACCAGTGGCGCACCACCCGACGACCCCCCGAGGATATTTGCCTGAAGAAGAAAAGAGCGGGGAGATACGGGGAACCCGGATAAGGCTTGCCGGAAATGGTTCCGCGTGTCAGCTTTCGCGCATGTATCCGAGGGGAGGTTGAGATGGCGCTTCCAAGACAGCGCGTGACGCTGATCACGCTTGGTGTTGCCGACCTGGCGCGGGCGCAGGAGTTCTATGCCGCTTGGGGGTGGCAGCCGCACGATGCCTCGCAGGAAGGGGTGGCGTTCTACCAGATGAACGGGGCGGTGTTGGCGCTGTTCGGCAAGGCCGATCTGGCCGCTGATCAGGGGCGGGCAGAGGATGAGTTGGGGACCGGTGCGATGACGCTGGCCCAGAACTGCGCCGATGATGTCGAGACGGACGAGGTTTTCGCCGCTGCGCTGGCCGCGGGAGCGGTCTGCCTCAAGCAGCCGGAGAAGGTTTTCTGGGGCGGCTATTCTGGTTACTTCGCCGTTCCTGACGGGCATGTCTGGGAAATCGCCACCAACCCCTTCTGGCCGCTGGCCGATGATGGTGCGCTGACCTTGCCCGATCCCGGTTGACATGGCGATGGAATGGCAAGCCGAAGGCACGGTGATCGCCCGGCGTCCGCATGGCGAGACGGCGGTGATCATCGAGGTGCTGACAATGCAGCATGGCCGCCATGCCGGGCTGGTCCCCGGAGGAGCATCGCGCAAGCGGGCGGCCATGCTGCAGCCCGGTGCCCGGCTGGACCTGCGCTGGCGGGCGCGGCAAGAGGATCATCTGGGGCATTTTACCGCCGAGTCGCTCAGGCAGCGCGTTTCGCTGCTGAGTGATCCCCTGGGGCTGGCGGGGCTGAACGCGGTTTGCGCGCTGTTGTGCTTCGCTCTGCCCGAACGCGATCCGCATCCGGCCCTGACCGCGATGACCGAGGCCATGCTGGACAGGATGGAGGCCGGAGAGGATTGGGCCGAGGATTACCTGCATTGGGAAATGCGATTGCTCGACGAGATGGGCTTTGGCCTTGATCTGAGCACATGCGCGGTGACCGGCGCGGAGGAAGGGCTTGCCTATGTCAGCCCGCGTTCCGGCCGGGCGGTCAGCCGGGAAGGAGCGGGGGAGTGGGCCGAGAGATTGTTGCCACTGCCCGCGCTGTTGGGAGGCGCAGGTGACAATCGCGGCAATGGTCTTGCCGAGGGGTTGGCCATCACCGGGCATTTCCTGGAATCAAGGCTGGCAGCGGAACTGGTTGGTCGTCCGCTGCCTGCTGCCCGGGAACGCCTGATCCGGCGGCTGACAAGGGCCGCCGGGTCCGTTGGAAGTTATTGACCCCCGCGAACGGCATCCAATGCGTTCACTGCGCTATCCGCGCGAACGCCACGTTCGAAGATCAGCCATGTCGAGGGCGATTTCACCTTCAGGACACCGCCGTAGTATTCCATCTCGGTCGCCGATTGCAGCACCGACATGAAGCGATTTTCCAGTTGAAGGTTCTTGCAGGCTGCCTTCGTCGAAACGATCGGCGCCAGCGCCAGCGCGGGCAGTTCGGCCTGGTTCTGAGCCGAATAGCCGTTGCATGGCCCCTTGCCCGAAATGCGCTTTTCCTCGACCCGCAGCGTGACGTCACGCAGGGGAACCGCTTCGCCATCCATGCCGACCAGCACGTAATCGCCGCCCGGGATGAAGCCGCGATCCTCCTCCCCCGCCGAGGCAGGTGGGGTGGTCGGTTCACAGGCGGCAAGCGCGAGCGCCGCTGTAGCGACAGCGACGGGAAGGCCGAGGCGAGCAAGTCGGGACATGGCAAATCTCCTAGGGCAGTCTAATTCGGTTTGAAACGCGGTAAATCCGCTTTGGTTCCAGACTTCTAGTCTAATTCCGATCAACCCAAAAGACGCCGCGCGATCACTTGGGCCTGAATTTCCGCTGCGCCCTCGAAGATATTGAGGATTCGCGCGTCGCACAGGACCCGGCTGATCTGGTATTCCAGCGCGAAACCGTTGCCGCCATGGATTTGCAGCGCGTTGTCAGCCGCCGACCATGCGACGCGGGCGCCCAACAGCTTGGCCATCCCGGCCTCGAGGTCGCAGCGATGGCCGTGATCCTTTTCCCATGCACTGAAATAGGTCAACTGCCGGGCGATCATGATCTCGACTGCCATCATCGCCAGCTTGTCGGCAACGCGCGGGAAATGGACCAGTGACTTGCCGAACTGCTTGCGATCCAGTGCGTATTGCAGCCCCAGCTCCAGCGCGTTCTGGGCGACGCCAATGGCGCGGGCGGCGGTTTGAATGCGTGCGGATTCAAAGGTTTGCATCAGCTGCTTGAAGCCTTGCCCGGTGACGCCGCCAAGCAGGTTCTCGCCCTTGATCTCGAAGCCGTCAAAGCCGAGCTCGTATTCTTTCATGCCGCGATAACCCAGCACCTCGATCTCGCCGCCGGTCATGCCGGGGGTGGGGAAAGGATCGCCATCGTCGCCCGGAGTCTTTTCGGCGATGAACATCGACAGGCCGCGGTAATCCGTGGTCTCGGGATCGGTGCGGGCCAGCAGGGTCATGATATGAGTGCGGGCAGCATGGGTGATCCAGGTCTTGTTCCCGGTGACCTTCCAATCCTCGCCATCCTTGACCGCACGGGTCCGCAGGCTTCCCAGATCGCTGCCGGTATTGGGTTCGGTGAACACGGCGGTCGGCAGGATTTCGCCACTCGCCAGCCGGGGTAGCCAATGTTCCTTCTGTGCATCCGTGCCGCCGCCGAGAATCAGTTCCGCCGCGATTTCGCTGCGGGTGCCGAGCGAACCCACGCCGATATAGCCGCGCGAGAGCTCCTCGCTGACCACGACCATGGCCGCCTTGGACATGCCCAATCCGCCCAGATTTTCGGGGATGGTCAGACCGAAGACGCCCAGTTCGGCCAGTTCCTCGATGATCTCCATCGGGATGAGCTCGTCTTTCAGATGCCATTCATGGGCGTGCGGCACCACCTTGTCGTCGGACCAGCGGCGGAACTGGTCGCGGATCATTTCCAGGTCCTCGTCCAGACCGGTGGTCCCGAAAGTCGCGCTGCCCCGGTTCTCGGCGATCAGGGCGGCCAGCCGGGCGCGGGTCTCGGGCGAGTTCCCGGCCATCAGGGCGCGTGCCGCGTCGGACGGATGCCAGTCGATCCCCAGATCCGAGAGGCGGGCGAACTCGTTCTGGCTCATCGGGATGCCGCCGGCGATCTGGGCGAGGTATTCGCCAAAGCCGATCTGCAGGATCAGTTCCTCCATCTCGCCTTCGACCCGGTCCGCCCAAGCGGCGAGCTGCTTGAGGGCTTCGACATAGGTTGTCAGCCATGACAACGCATGGGCGGCATGTTGGTGTTGTTCCAGCAATTCGGCATCGGGTTTGCCCTCGGGGGCAACCATGCCTCGCAACGCCTCGGTCGCGCGCTTCTGCAAATCCTCGATCTCGGGCAGGACGGTTTCAGTCCGGTGCTGCATGTCTTTCATCGATTCGTCCTTTCGCGGCATTGCAGCATTGCTAGAGCCTTCGCGTTCTTGGCGCAACTATAATGCGCAATTCTGCCGTTTCGAGACTGAAAATGTCGCGATGATTTCGGCGGTCACACAGCGTTTGAGCAAAGAAGAAGGCCGAGCCGGGCGGGTCAGCCACCCAAGGCTTGTGTCAGTTCCTGGGCAGAGGCGGCCACCGCTGCACCAAGGGTCTTCACATGCTCATGCCCGATCCGGTGAGTCGGTCCGCTGACCGAGAGCCCGGCGACGGCCTCTCCCGTCAGGTCGAAGACCGGGGCGGCGATGCAGCGCATTCCGCGCGTGCGTTCCTCGTCATCGAAGGAAAATCCGCGGGCGCGGATACGGATCGTATCCTCTTGCAGGGCTTCTGCGGTGGTCAGCGTCTTGTCGGTAAAGCGGGGAAGCTCAGCCTTGTCGAGCAGCATCCGCAGGATTTCCGGTCGGCCGAAGGCCAGCAGCGCCTTGCCGATGCCCGAGGCATGCAGGGGCGAGCGTGTGCCGGGCGGAAAGAAGGCGCGGATCGTCTCATGCGTTTCGGCCTGGCTGACGAACAGCACTGCGTCGCCGTTGAGGATGCCGAGATTGGCGGTCTCGCCGGTATGTTCCATCAGGGTGCGCAGGATGGGGCGAGCGCGTTCCACGATGCCCGAGCGGCGCATGAAGGCCGAACCAAGGCGGAAGGTCGCGGGGCCGATATGCCATGTCTGGGTGGCCGGATCGCTTTCGGCGACACCGCGCGCAGCCAGCGTATGCAGTACCCGATGCACGGTCGAGGGCGATTGCTTCATCTGCTCGGCCACTTCGCTGAGCGTCAGGCCGGGATGGGCGGCCAGCAGGTCCAGCATGTCCAATGCACGATCCAGTGCCTGAATGGTGCCGGATGTTTCGGGCGCGTCCTTGCGCGGGCGACCCCGTTTGCGAGTCGGTTCGGCCATTATTTACCTCCGCTTGATGATGCATTGTCATTGCGGCGAAAATCGACTTCAGCAAGTGGAAAATCCCAACTGGCTGTAAAGACGCCATATTATGGCATATTTCCGCTGATCGGAAATATTTTCCAGAAAAATTGCAGCATTGCAACCCGTGCGATAGATTGGAGATAACCTGCAGGAGGAGTGCCATGACAAGCCAGAATCCCGTTTTCATTCCCGGCCCGACCAATATCCCCGAGATATTGCGCAAGGCCGTGGACATGCCCACGATCGATCACCGCAGCCCGGTTTTCGGCAAGATCCTTCACCCCGCACTGGAAGGGGTGAAGAAAGTGCTGAAGACCGCCGAGGGGCAGGTTTTCGTCTTTCCCTCGACCGGCACCGGCGGGTGGGAGACGGCGATCTCGAATACCCTGTCGCCGGGCGACAAAGTGCTGGCCACGCGCAACGGCATGTTCAGCCATCGCTGGATCGACATGTGCCAGCGCCACGGGCTGGATGTAGAGGTCGTCGATCAGAAATGGGGCGAGGGCGTTCCCGCGGATCGGTTCGAGGAAATCCTGACCGCCGACAAGGCGCATCAGATCAAGGCCGTGCTGGCCACGCATAACGAGACCGCGACCGGCGTGAAATCCGATATTGCCGCCGTTCGCCGCGCGATGGACGCCGCGGGGCATCCGGCACTGCTTTTCGTCGATGGCGTCAGCTCTATCGGAAGCATGGATTTCCGCATGGACGAATGGGGCGTCGATATCGCCGTCACCGGGTCGCAGAAGGGTTTCATGCTGCCGCCCGGCTTGGCGATCATCGGTTTCTCGCCCAAGGCGATGGCGGCACTCGAGACGGCGAAATTGCCGCGCACCTTCTTTGACATCCGCGACATGGCCAAGGGTTATGCGGCGAATGGATTTCCCTATACGCCTCCGGTCGGGTTGATCAACGGGCTGAACCTGTCCACGCAGATGCTGCTGGAGGAGGGGCTGGAGAATGTCTTTGCCCGCCATCACCGCATCGCCGAAGGTGTCCGCAAGGCCGTCGCGGCGTGGGGGATGGAGCTTTGCGCCGCCCGGCCCGAGCTTTATTCCGATAGTGTCAGCGCGATCCGGGTGCCTGAAGGCTTCGACGCGAACAAGGTCGTCGGTCACGCGCTGGAAGCTTACGGCGTGGCCTTCGGGACAGGCCTGGGCGATGTCGCGGGCAAGGTTTTCCGCATCGGCCATCTGGGCAGCCTGACCGATGTCATGGCGCTGTCCGGCATTGCCACAGCCGAGATGGTCATGGCCGATCTTGGTTTGCCGGTGGCGCTCGGCAGCGGCGTTGCCGCCGCACAGGAGCATTACCGTCAAAGCGCCGCCGCATTGGAAAAGGCCGCATGATGAAGGATCAGACCATGTATATTCCAACGCTGGAGGACATGCAGGCGGCGCGGGAACGGATCGCCGGGCATGTGCATCTGACACCGGTGCTGACTTCGCGGATGCTGAACGAGCTGACCGGGGCCGAGCTGTTCTTTAAATGCGAGAACCTGCAGAAGGCCGGGGCGTTCAAGGCGCGCGGAGCCTCTAACGCGGTGTTCGGCCTGTCGGACGAGCAGGCCGCGAAGGGCGTTGCCACCCATTCCAGCGGCAATCACGGCAGCTGCCTTTCCTACGCGGCCGGGCGGCGCGGCATTCCCTGCACCGTGGTCATGCCGCGTACCGCGCCGCAGGCCAAGAAGGATGCAGTCAAGGGTTATGGCGCGAGCGTGGTGGAATGCGAACCGTCCACCACGAGCCGCGAGGCGGTGTTTGCCGAGGTCGTGGCAGAGACCGGGGCGGAATTCGTCCATCCCTATAACGATCCGCGGGTGATCGCTGGGCAGGGCACCTGTTCAGCCGAACTGATCGAGCAGGTCGAGGGGCTGGATGCCGTGATCGCGCCTATCGGTGGCGGCGGGATGGTGTCGGGCACCTGCCTGACCCTGTCGAACCTTGCGCCGAACGTGAAGGTCTATGCCGCCGAGCCCGAGCAGGCCGATGACGCCATGCGCAGTTTCAAGGCCGGTCATATCATCGCCGATGATGCGCCGGACACGGTGGCGGACGGGCTGAAAGTGCCGCTGAAGGAACTGACATGGCATTTCGTGCAGCGCCATGTCACCGACATCCTGACCGCCTCGGACGCCGAGATCGTCGAGGCGATGAAGCTGATCTGGAAGCGCATGAAGATCGTGATGGAGCCATCGAGCGCTGTGCCGCTGGCCACCATCCTGAAGAACCGCGACGTTTTTGCCGGCCAAAGGGTCGGCATCATCATTACCGGCGGCAATGTCGATCTCGACAAGCTGCCTTGGAATTGAGGGAGGAAACCATGAACGCACCTGTGAATATGGACGAACTGGAAGTTGGCTTCGACGTGCCGGCCCTGCCGGGGATGGATGAGGCGGATATTCAAACCCCCTGCCTGATCCTCGATCTGGACGCGCTTGAGCGGAACATCAGGAAGATGGGCGATTACGCCAAGGCACATGGCATGCGTCACCGCGCCCACGGCAAGATGCATAAATCGGTCGATGTGCTGAAGCTGCAGGAAAAGCTGGGCGGCGCCATCGGTGTCTGCTGCCAGAAGGTCAGCGAGGCCGAGGTCTTTGCGCGTGGCGGGATCAAGGATATCCTTGTCAGCAACCAGGTTCGCGACCCGGCCAAGATCGACCGGCTGGCGCGGATGCCCAAACTGGGCGCGAAGATCATCGTTTGCGTCGATGATCTGGCCAATGTCGCCGATCTGTCGGCTGGCGCGAAAAAGCACGGCACCACGCTGGAATGCTTTGTCGAGATCGATTGCGGCGCCGGGCGCTGTGGGGTCAAGACGACCGAGGAGGTGGTCGAGATCGCCAAGGCCATCGACGCCGCCGAGGGTCTCAAGTTCAGCGGTATCCAGGCGTATCAGGGCGCGATGCAGCATATTGACGGCTTTGATGACCGCAAGGCCAAGCTGGACGCCGCCATCGCGCAGGTGAAAGACGCCGTGGACGGGCTCAAGGCCGCGGGGCTGGAACCCGAGCTGGTCTCGGGCGGTGGCACCGGGTCTTACTATTTCGAAAGCAATTCGGGCGTTTACAACGAGTTGCAATGCGGCTCCTATGCCTTCATGGACGCAGATTATGGCCGCATCCTGGATGAGGACGGCAACCGCATCGACAAGGGCGAATGGGAAAACGCGCTGTTCATCCTGACCAGCGTCATGAGCCACGCGAAATCCGACAAGGCGATCTGCGATGCCGGTCTCAAGGCGCAATCGGTCGATAGCGGGCTGCCCTTCATCTATGGCCGCGAGGATGTGAAATACATCAAATGCAGCGATGAGCATGGCGTGATCGACGATCCTGACGGCGTGCTGAAGGTCAATGAGAAGCTGCGGCTGGTGCCGGGCCATTGCGACCCGACCTGCAATGTCCATGACTGGTATGTGGGTGTCCGGAACGGGAAGGTGGAAACCGTCTGGCCTGTCAGCGCGCGCGGAAAGGCTTATTGATGTGGGTTGTTCCTGAGAAAGAGATCGCCGGTCTGATGACCCCCGAAGCGGCATTCGATGCCGTCGAGGCGGTGTTCGCCGCAATGGCGAGCGGGGAAGCCAATAACTTCCCCGTCGTGCGTGAGGCGATCGGGCATGAGGATGCGCTTTACGGCTTCAAGGGCGGATTCGACAAGAGCGCCCTGAACCTGGGGCTGAAGGCCGGAGGTTACTGGCCGAACAACCAGAAACGCGACCTGATCAATCATCAGTCCACCGTGTTTCTGTTCGACCCGGATACCGGGCGGGTTTCGGCAGCGGTCGGGGGCAACCTGCTGACCGCCCTGCGCACCGCCGCGGCAAGCGCCGTCTCGATCAAGCATCTTGCGCCGGAGGGGGCCAAGGTGCTGGGCATGATCGGTGCGGGCCATCAATCGGCGTTCCAGATGAAGGCCGCTGCCCGCGTGGGCAATTTCGAACGCGTCATCGGCTGGAACCCGCATCCCGAGATGCTGACCCGTCTGGCCGATACAGCCGCCGAACTGGGCCTGCCTTTCGAGGCGGTGGAGCTGCCCCGTCTTGGAGCAGAGGCGGATGTGATCATCTCGATCACCTCGGCTTTCGAGCCGCTTTTGATGGACGCCCATGTCAAGGGGCGCACCCATATCGCCGCGATGGGCACCGATACCAAGGGCAAGCAGGAACTCGACCCGGCGCTGGTCGCGCGGGCGCGCCTGTTTACCGACGAGATTGCCCAATCGCTCAGCATAGGTGAATTTCAGCACGCCAGCGCGGCCGGAAGCATTTCCGACGGCGATGTCACCGCGATAGGCCAGGTCATCACTGGCAATCACGAGGGACGCGGCGATGCGGAGATCACCATTTTCGACGGTACCGGTGTCGGGCTGCAGGATCTTGCGGTCGCGGGAGCCGTCGTCGATCTTGCCCGGCAGCAGGGAAAAGCCGTCGAGGTCGAGATCTGATAGAGTTCCGACAGTAGTGGAAAGGGAGGTCCGCAATGTCTGATGCAAGCATTGAGGCCGGGAAGCTTGGGGCGGTGCATACCGTTGACGAGATCTTGCCCGCGCCAAAGCTCATCACTTTAGGGTTCCAGCATGTGCTGGTCATGTATGCGGGTGCGATCGCGGTTCCGCTGATCGTCGGCAGGGCGCTGCAATTGTCGGCCGAGGAGGTCGCATTCCTGATCTCGGCCGACCTGTTCGTCTGCGGGATCGTATCGATCATCCAGAGCCTTGGCACGACACAATATTTCGGCATCAAGCTGCCGGTGATGATGGGCGTCACATTCGCCTCTGTCGGGCCGATGGTGGCGATTGCCTCGGCCACTCCGGGGCATGAAGGGGCAAGGGCGCTGTTCGGCTCGATCATCGCGGCGGGCCTGATTGGCATCCTGCTTGCGCCCCTGGTCAGCAAGATGCTGCGCTTCTTTCCGCCTGTGGTGACGGGAACGCTGATCCTGACCATCGGTATCAGCCTGATGCCCATCGGAATCAACTGGATCTTCGGGTTGCCGGTCGGACCGACCGCGCCCAAGATCGTCGCGCCGGAAGCACAGGAATGGCTCAACCAGGCGATGGCGGCGGGTGGCGTGCCCGAGAGCGTGCAGCTTGCCCCGACGGTGAAGAACCCGGCCTATGCCTCGGCCCAGAGTATCCTGATCGCGGTCCTGGTGCTGGGTACGATCCTGATCGTGTCGCGCTATGCCAGGGGCTTCCTCGCCAATATCGCGGTGCTGATCGGCATCGCTGTCGGCGGCGTGGTGGCAGCGATGCTGGGCATGATGCATTTCGAGAAGGTCGGAGAGGCAAGCTGGTTCGCCCTGATCAAGCCGCTGCATTTCGGCATGCCGATATTCGATCCGATCATGATCGTCACCATGCTGCTGGTCATGCTGGTCACGATGATCGAATCCACCGGCATGTTCCTTGCCCTCAGTGATATCTGCAAGAAGCCGCTGACCCAGAAATCGCTGGCCGCCGGTCTGCGGGCCGACGGGTTGGGCACGGCGATCGGTGGGCTGTTCAATACCTTCCCCTATACCTCCTTCAGCCAGAATGTCGGCCTTGTCGGCGTCACCGGCATCCGCTCGCGCTTTGTCTGCGTGGCTGGGGGCGCGATCATGATCGTGCTGGGGCTCATCCCCAAGATGGGTGCGCTGGTGGAAAGCCTGCCGACGACAGTTCTTGGCGGGGCCGGGCTGGTGATGTTCGGCATGGTCGCGGCGACTGGTGTGCGCATCCTTGCTCGGGTCGATTTCGTGAACAATCGCCATAACCTGTTCATCGTCGCGATCTCGGTCGGGATCGGGATGATCCCGATGATCGCGCCCAATTTCAATCAGTGGATGCCGCATGCGATCCACCCGTTGATTCATTCCGGCATCCTGCTGGCGGCGATCTCGGCGGTGCTCCTGAACTGGTTCTACAATGGTGCGCCGCATGTCGATGAAGACAGCGTACGCGAGGCAGGACATGCATCGGATGCCCACTAAGCTGCTGATCCGCAACGCCGATGCCGTCGTCACCATGGACGAGGCACGGCAAGAGATCGCAGGCGGCGATGTGCTGGTCGAGAACGGAAAAATCGTTGCGGTGGGCCAGGGCCTGCCGCGCGATGATGCCGAAATCGTCGAGGCCGGGGGCTGTGTTGTCACACCCGGCCTCGTGAACACCCATCACCACCTGTTCCAGACCCTGACCCGTGCCGTTCCAGCCGCCCAGGATGCTGCGCTTTTTGGTTGGCTGCGGACGCTCTATCCAATCTGGTCGCGGATGGGGCCCGAGGATATCCGCCTGTCGGCGCAGGTCGGCCTGGCCGAGCTTGCGCTGTCGGGCTGCACCTGCAGTTCGGATCATTTGTATTTGTTTCCAAATGGTTCGCGGTTGGATGACAGTATCGAGGCCGCGGCGGATATCGGCATCCGGTTCACCGCCACGCGCGGGGCCATGTCAATCGGCGAGAGCAAGGGCGGCTTGCCGCCCGATGCGCTGGTCGAGGACGAGCCCGCGATCCTGCGCGACAGCGAGCGGGTGGTGGATGCGTTTCACGATGCGGGCGAGGGAGCGATGGTGCAGGTGGCGCTGGCGCCCTGTTCGCCCTTTTCTGTCAGCCGGGAACTGATGCGCGATGCTGCGGTGCTGGCGCGGGAAAAGGGCGTGCGTCTGCATACCCACCTGGCCGAGAATGACGAGGATGTCCGTTATTCTCTGGATAATTTCGGAATGCTGCCAGGGGATTATGCGGAAAGTCTTGGTTGGACCGGGGATGATGTCTGGCATGCCCATTGCGTGAAACTGTCGGACCCGGAGATCGATCTTTTCGCCCGGAGCGGAACCGGCGTGGCGCATTGCCCCTGCTCGAACGCGCGGCTGGCCAGCGGCATCGCCCCGGTGCGGGCGATGCGTGACAGGGGCGTGCCGGTGGGGTTGGGCGTAGATGGCTCAGCCTCCAATGATTCCAGTCACTTGGGCGCAGAGGCGCGACAGGCGATGCTGGTTGCCCGGCTGAAGGACGGCCCCGCGGCGATGGGGGCGCGCGAGGCGCTGGAGATCGCTACGCTTGGTGGTGCCCGGGTGTTGGGACGCAGCGATATCGGCGCCTTGCGTCCGGGTATGCAGGCCGATCTGGTCCTGTGGGATATCAATGAGTTACCTGCCGCCGGTCAATGGGATCCGGTCGCGACGCTGGTGTTCTGCGCCCCGATCCGGCCCAGGGCGGTCTATGTGCGGGGCAGGGCGGTGGTCGCGGACCATCAGCTTTTGACCGCCGATCCGCGTGACTTGCGGACGCGGGCGCAGAAGGCTGTGGCCCGGCTGGCAGGATAGCGCAACAGCGGCGTGCGTTGCGTCCCTGTGAGACGCGCAACGCCATGCCCGGCTTGACACGGGAAATACCGGGTTTTCGGCTGCACAGCCCGTACACCACGCGTGCACAACCTGTACACAGGGCGTACACAGGCAGCGTGCGTTGCGCAGCGAGGATCAGATGTTCGTGATCGGGAACCTCGCCGCAGGCATGATCGGTTCCAGCGGACCGGTGATCGTGGCCGAAACCCGCTAGCATGCCGCCCAGAACCCTTGTGGATACCCATGATCTCGACCGGCGGATGTTCAGCCCGTCAAAATATGCCGGATATGTTTTTTGCGTTCCGCGAATGGTCTTGCCGGCGCTGCCTGAAAGTTTCCGTCGGCGATCCCGGGGAAGATGGCGGCGATTTCATCGCGTCCTTCTTGCGTGATTGCCTGCAATGCCTGGCTTCCAAGATACAGGCTTTCTGAAAGGCATCCATTGCTCCAGAGAATTTCATGCTCGTCCAGCAGGACATGATAATAGGTGATCTCTGCGAGATCGGAGACATCGATTCCCGGGAGTTCGGTCAGCTTCTTGACCGGCACCAGGATTTCGTCGGTGCCGAACAGATCGATTGCTTGCGAGGATCGGAGCATGACGCGATGCTGCGGCGATAATGTCAGCGGTATCGAGGGCCGGTTATCGCCAAGAGCCCCGGCCTGGATGGTCACAGGGCGAAGTTTCGGGTTGGCTTCAAGTTCCGACCCAGAGATCGATCGGGACCCGATCCAGCGAATGGGCTGGTAGCCATTGTCGAATGTCAGAAGCAGGTCCCCGATCCGTAGATCCTGCACGTCGCGCAGGCCATCGGCGGTGTCAAGGAAGGTTCCGGCAGCGAAACAGATGGGGAAGGGGGCGTTCTGGCTGCTTAGCAGGGTACCACCATACAAATACCCATTGTCAATTTTGCCGATCGTGTAGCTTGTCAGGCGCACACCGGGATGATCCTTGATATAGCCAGCAATTTTCAGTCGGAGATGGTTGATCGGGTTCACCAGGATGTCGCCCGTCAACATTTCGCGATCGGATGTCCCGAGGAAGAATAACTGGGCACCTTTTGGGTGAACTACCTCGTGATCGTCATCGAAATGCAGGGTTATTGCCGCCTCTCTAAACGCTTGTACGGAATGAGACACGCCATCCACCACGACGCGCGTGCCCTTGGTGGAGTCATGTGGCGCTTCGTATTCCATGACTATGTTGTCCCAAAGGATTCCTTCGTTCTGATTGCCGTCTTTAAAGTCGAAATGGGTGAGAGTTTCCGATACATTGAAAGTCGGGTTCTCTAATTCATCAGGCGGTTGGATAGGGTTGGAATTCATTTCCGTGTCGGGGAATACATCCCTGATGATGAATGACTTGATCCCGTAAATATCTGGCATAACTGATAACCTGCTTCCTTGATCCGCGACAATCCGGATGATTTGTTTCGGAGCATGAGGGAAGCACATGAAATCAGAGATTTATACTTAATGAACAAACCTTTAAACATTTTACGGACCTGTCGCATCCATATGGGTGCAACCTCGGAGCCACCCTTGGGAGGACATCCGATGTCACCGGGACTGACGGCTGTCACGTAGCCCGCCCCACCAATTTTCTATGAAAATTATAGACTGCCTTGCCTTCACGCCCTCTCGTCTTACCGGCAGGATCGGTTATCAATGAATTAGTGATAATCAGGGGAGGCGCAGATGCCGGGTTACCTGACAACCCATGTTCTCGATACCGCCCGCGGCAAGCCTGCCGAGGGGATGGAGGTGGTGCTGTATCGTCTGCAGGACGGGCAGCGGGTCGAATTGGCACGGCTGACAACCAATGCCGATGGCCGCACCGACCGGCAAATCCTGCCGGAAAGCGAATTCGAAACCGGCGTTTACGAGCTGGAATTCCATGCCGGCGCGTGGATGGATACGACGGGAATCCCGGCGGAAACCCCGCGTTTCCTGGACGTGATCCCGATCCGTTTCGGTATGTCGCAGCAGGACCATTACCACGTGCCGCTGCTGATCTCGCCCTTCGGCTATTCGACCTATCGGGGGAGTTGAGCGATGATTCCCGATTATGTCGTCATCTGGGAATGGCTGAGCTTTGCCGTCCGTTGGGTCCACGTTATCACGGCCATCGCCTGGATCGGCTCTTCCTTCTATTTCATCGCGCTGGACCTGGGGTTGCAAAAGTCACCCGGCTTGCCCAAGGGCGCGCATGGCGATGAATGGCAGGTTCATGGCGGCGGCTTTTACCATATCCAGAAATATCTCGTCGCGCCGGAGCGGATGCCCGAGCACCTGACATGGTTCAAATGGGAAAGCTATGCGACATGGCTTTCTGGCGCGGCACTGTTGATGGTGACCTATTGGGCCGGGGCGAACCTGTACCTGGTCGATCCGGCCAAGATGGAACTGGCGCAATGGCAGGCCATCCTGATCTCGGGCGCATCGCTGGCGATCGGCTGGCTGATCTATGACACGCTGTGCAAATCGCCGCTCGGGGAACGCCCAACAGTGCTGATGCTGCTTCTGTTCGCGGCGCTGGTCGTCATGGGCTGGGGCTATGACCAGGTCTTTACCGGGCGGGCGGCGCTGCTGCATCTGGGCGCGTTCACCGCGACCATCATGACCGCGAATGTGTTCCTGATCATCATGCCGAACCAGCGCATCGTGGTGGCCGATCTCAAGGCCGGACGCGCGCCCGATCCGAAATACGGAAAAATCGCCAAGCTGCGTTCGACGCATAACAACTACCTGACCCTGCCGGTCATCTTCCTGATGCTGTCGAACCATTACCCGCTGGCCTTCGCAAGCGACTACAACTGGCTGATCGCGGCGCTGATCTTCCTGATGGGGGTGACGATCCGGCATTTCTTCAACACCATGCATGCCCGCAAGGGCGAGCTGTGGTGGACATGGGCGGTAACCACGGTGCTGTTCATCATGATCATGTGGCTGAGCTCCATCGGTCTCAACCAAGATACGCTGGAAAATGCCGAGACCCGTGCCCTGACCCCGGTCGAGACCCGTTACGCCGAGGCGGCGGGTTTCGACGAGGTCGCCAGCATCGTGGCGGGGCGCTGTTCCATGTGCCACGCGCGCGAGCCGGTCTATGAGGGTATCTACCATGCGCCCAAGGGGCTGTTCCTCGAAGCGCCCTCGGACATCGCCCGGGCGGCGCGCGAGATCTATGTGCAAGCGGGGCTGACCGATGCCATGCCGCCTGCCAATGTCAGCTTCATGGAAGATGAGGAACGAGCCAAGGTGATCCGCTGGTTCCGCGCGGCAGGGGGCGCCGATCTCGCCGGGATGTAGGAGCTCGGGCTGTCTTGTCCTTCTGTGCAACGGCCTCTCGTGATAGTTCTCGACATGACCGCCATTCGCGAAGTCTGCTTTTCCCTGCCTCTTCTTCTTTGTCCAAATACCTCGGGGAGTCGCCGGAACGGCGACGGGGCAAAGCCCCGCAAGACAATCCCGCCCGTCGTCGCCAGGGCCCTCTATGGCAGGATGAACTCAACCCCTGGAAGCGCCGCGATTTCCGCGACATCGCGATAATAATTGTCCGTTACCTCGTCGACCAGTTCCTGGGTCCAGCCGGGCAGTTTGATGTCTTGATCAAGGGCTTCTGTTGCGGAATGCCCCTGCAACATCTGGGTGCAGAGCGCACGGCGGTCGGCGATGGAAAGCTGATCGCGACTGCTCATCGCATCGCGCAGTTTTTCGGTGCCGGCGCTGTCGAGTAATTCATCCATGTACAGCATCCCTCCCTTAAGCGGTGCATCGGGGGCGATGTCACCGACGAGCCGGACCACCTCGGGCCAGACGAGCGGAACATCCTCGTGGCACCAGATGACGACTCGCCGTCCCTGGGCTGCCTGAACCATGCGCTGCGCAGCCTCGCGCCAGCGCAGATCCAGCGGATGGCGTCCCTGCATGAGCACATTGTAATCGCCGGTCTTGAACTTCGGCAGCATGTCGGAGAGCAATGTGGCGGGGTTCCGGATCGCCATGAAGAATTCGGAATCATACTTGGGGAACAGGTTGGCCAGCGCGGCCACCCGGTTGCCGATCTGCGGATACAGCCCCTCTCGCCCGACGATTCGACCGACCGCACCCATGAAGGTGGGCGTGGAGAAGATCACCCGCTCCGGATCGTCCGTGGTCAGCAGGGCGTCGAGGATGACTTCCTCCATCTCGACGGTGGCAGGCCCGCCCTTGAGCGGCATCAGCGCCTGTTCGAACAGCCCGCTATGCCTGCTGGGCGGTACGATCTCCGTCCCGTTCTTCAGCAGCCATTCGCGATTGTTCAGCAGCGTTTTCAGTAACCGGTCGTCATCCGTTCCATGTACGCCGATATGAAATACCATCTGCATGTGGTTTGTCCTCTTGAATACGATAAACCTTGCACATCAAAATCTACGAGATGCAAATCACGGCGCACATTACCCGGCAAAGATAGACAGTCAAACCGCTTTGCGCTATCGGCCCGATATGAGCGTTTCTGACATGCCCGGACGGCGGCGGGGCAGCCGTGAAAACAGCCTGCGGACAGGCTCCGGACGTGCATGGTCCATCATGGCGGCGCTGATTGCCGCGCTGGTTCTGATGCCGGTTGCTGCGGTCGCCTGGATGGCGCTGAACCCGACCGAGAACATCTGGCCGCATCTGCTGAACTCGGTCCTGCCGCGTTACCTGTCTAATACGGTGATCCTTGCGGTCGGAACCGGATTGCTGTCGGCCTGCATGGGGGCGGGGTCCGCATGGCTGGTCAGCATGTATGAGTTCCCCGGCCGCCGATGGCTGCAATGGCTGCTGCTGGCGCCATTGGCCGTGCCGGCCTATATCGGCGCCTATGCGCTGGCGGATTTCCTGGATTATTCCGGCCCGGTTCAGACCGCCATGCGCGGCTGGTTCGGCTGGACAAATGCGGGTGATTACTGGTTTCCCCGCATACGCTCGATCGAGGCGGCGATCCTGGTCCTGTCGGCGGCGCTTTATCCCTATGTCTACCTGCTGACCCGGGCGGCCCTGCATGAGCAATCGGGCAGCGCCTACGAGGTTGCGCGCGCCCTTGGGGCTGGTCCTTGGGGGTTGTTTCGCCGTGTCGGCCTGCCGCTAGCCCGGCCTGCCATCGTCGCCGGTTCGGCCATCGCGATGATGGAGTCGGTCGCCGATTACGGTGTCGTCAGCTATTTCGGGGTGCAGACGCTGAATACCGGTATCTTCACCACATGGCTCGAACGCCGCAATGCCGGTGGCGCGGCGCAGATCGCCTGTGTCATCCTGCTGGTGGTCCTGGTCCTGGCGTTGTGGGAGCGTTTTGCACGCCGCAATGCCCGTTTCCATCAAAGCGCGCGCCAGCCCCGCCCGATCAGCCGCCAGTTGCTGAGGGGAGTGCCCGCCGGGGCCGCGACGGTCGCCTGCACGATTCCCTTCGCCCTGGGCTTCCTGCTGCCGGTCGGGGTGATCCTGAATTATGCGCTGGCCTATCCCGAGGGGTGGATAACGCCCGGGCTGGGGCTTGCCGTCTGGCACACGGTCAGCCTGGGCGGAATCGCGGCCTTCCTGACCGTGGGAATGGCCCTGACCATGGTTTACGGGGTGCGCCTGTCCGGGCGCAGCCTGCCCCGGTTGCTGCTGCCGGCGACCATGATCGGATATGCCGCGCCCGGTGCGGTGCTGGCAGTCGGCATCCTGATTCCCCTGGCGGCTTTGGATCATCGGGTCGCCGATGGCTGGCTGGCGTTGACCGGCACCGATCCGGGGCTGATCCTGACCGGCAGCGGGGCGGCGATCGTGCTTGCCTATATGGTGCGTTTCTTCGCCATCGGGCAGGGCGCCATTGACGGCGCTTTCACGCGGGTCGCGCCATCGCTGCCGATGGCGGCCCGGTCCCTGGGGCGCAGCAATACCGGAGTGTTACGCGATGTTTTCATGCCACTGATGCGCGGCTCGGTCGGCTCGGCGCTGCTGTTGATCTTTGTCGATAGCTGCAAGGAACTGCCCGCCACATTGTTGCTACGCCCGTTCAGCTATGAGACCCTGGCGACCCGCGTGCATGAAAAGGCCAGCCTCGAAGACCTGGGTAATGCGGCTCCGGCCGCGCTTTTGGTCATGGCGGTCGGATTGCTTGCGGTGATCTTGCTGGCACATACCAACCCCGGCTTGCGTAAAGTCGCGCCACGCGCTATCGGAGTGTCGCAAGCGGGGTAGTCCCGCAGGGCCGGTTTAGCTCAGTTGGTAGAGCAGCTGATTTGTAATCAGAAGGTCGCGGGTTCGACTCCTGCAACCGGCACCAATAAAACCATTGAACATCAAGAATTTACAGCTATTTCGCCTGGATGCGGTGACGGCGAGATGGCGACTGTCAAACTTGTGGCAGACATTATGGCGTCGTTTCGACAGGGTTCCCACTGGGGCGATGGTGGGGCCCTTGGGGATATTCGGATAGATGAATCTGTCGGGAGATGCTGCCCTAGGGGAGTGAGCTCTTATTACTTATCGGGGCCTTGACGCGAGGCAGAGCTTGGAGGAAAGCAAAGCCATGGGATTGCAGATCGATATTGCGGCCATCGTGGCCAATTGGAAAGCGCTGGCGGCAAAGGCGCCCACTGCGCGTGCGGCAGCGGTGGTCAAGGCGGACGGTTACGGGCTCGGCGCGGCGAAAGTCGTTCCCGCGCTTTACGAGGCCGGGGCGCGCGATTTCTTCGTTGCGCTGGCGAATGAGGGGCAGGCGATCCGAGCATCTCTTCCGGATGACGCAACTATCAATGTGTTGTCAGGACATATGGAGGGCGCGGATCTGGAGGGACTCGTTCCGGTCATCAACAACCCCGAACAATTCTTCCGTGATCGCGCCATGCGCCCCGAAAAACCCTTCGCGATCCAGCTCGACAGCGGTATGAACCGGTTGGGGATGGAGGCGGCGGAATGGGCCGGTATCCGTGACGAGGCGCTGGCCGCCGGTCCCGCGTTCATCATGTCGCACCTGGCTTGCGCGGATGAACCGGAGCACCCGGCCAATGCCTTGCAACTCAAGGCTTTCCGGGAAATGACGGAAGGGGTGGGGGTGCCGCTCTCGCTGGCGGCGACAGGGGGAATCCTGCTTGGCCCGGATTTCCATTTCGACATGGTGCGTCCCGGTGTCGGCCTTTACGGAGGCATGCCTTTCGCCGATGCGAAGCCGGTGGTGCGCCTGTCCCTGCCGGTGATCCAGACACGCGAGGTGCAGGCTGGCGAGATCGTGGGTTACGGGGCGACATGGACCGCCGATTCCCCGCGCCGGGTCGCCACGGTCGCGGCGGGCTATGCCGACGGAATCCTGCGGATGCTGTCCTCCAGCGGAGCCAGCCTTTATGCCGATGGAAAGGCCTGTCCAATCGTCGGCCGGGTCTCTATGGATCTGGTCACTGCCGATGTGACGCATCTGGACGAGATTCCTGCCGAGCTGGAACTGATATGCCCCGAACAGCCTATCGATGCCGTGGCCGGATATGCGGGAACGATCGGCTATGAAATCCTCACATCCCTTCGGCATCGATACAAGCGGGCCTACCTGTGACCTTGCTTCGGCATATTTTGCGCCGAATTGTCACATTCTTGTCGCAGGATTGCCGCAGAAAATGGCGTCATGACCTTGTGCGAATCCCATTGGATCGCCACCATAAGGACATAGTCTCAAGCAGGAGAGAAATTTGGGCCTGACCCCAACGCCCCCCGTTGCCACATCGCCTAGCGAAACTCTGCTGGAATTTCCCGACAACCGGCTGCTGATCGATCTGTGCGGTGCCAATGACCGGCATCTTGCCCGCATCGAAGAGGCATTGTCCGTCCATATCCTTCGCCGCGGCAACCAGCTTGCCGTCGTGGGCGAGGCCGAGGCGCAGACCGAGGCCGCACAACTGCTGCAGGGTCTCTATGCCCGGCTGGAACAGGGGCGTCCGGTCGAAATGGCCGAGATCGATGCTGCCTTGCGCATGGGCGTGGACAGCACGACCGAGACCACGACATCCGAACAGCTCGAGATGTTCGCCGCGGGGAATTACGAGTTGCGGACCCGCAAGAAATCGGTCGAGCCGCGCACTGAGGCGCAGAAAGCCTATGTCCGCTCGCTGTTCGAGAACGAGTTGGCATTCGGCATCGGCCCGGCGGGCACCGGTAAGACCTATCTTGCGGTTGCCGTTGGTGTGACCATGCTGATCGGCGGGCAGGTCGATCGCATCATCCTGTCGCGCCCCGCGGTGGAAGCGGGCGAACGCCTTGGTTTTCTGCCCGGCGACATGAAGGAGAAGGTCGATCCCTACATGCAGCCGCTCTACGATGCGCTCAACGATTTCCTGCCGAGCAAGCAGATGCAGAAACTGATGGAGGAAAAGCGGATCGAGATCGCGCCGCTGGCCTTCATGCGCGGGCGCACCCTGTCCAGCGCTTTCGTGGTTCTGGACGAGGCGCAGAATGCCTCGACCATGCAGATGAAGATGTTCCTGACGCGCTTGGGCGAGGGGTCGCGCATGGTCATCACGGGCGACCGTACTCAGATCGATCTGCCGCGTGGGGTGCAGTCGGGCCTGACCGATGCCGAGCGGATTCTTGACGGCGTCAAGGGGATCAGCTTCAGTTACTTCACCGCCAAGGATGTGGTCCGCCACCCGCTGGTTGCCCGCATCATCGAGGCTTATGACGTCGAGGATCAGGCGGCATTGGCCCGTGGCGCAACCGGAGAGACCCGGGGCAGTTATGTTCCGCGCCGGGCAACACGAAACGATGCCTGACGAGATATCCACCGACAGCGTTATCGAAGACGACCGATGGGAGGAGGCCGGGCTTGAGAGCCTGGCCGAGCGCGCCGTCACTGCCGCGCTGGAATGGCACGGCATCGGCGGCGAGGTGGTGGTGCTGGGTTGCGACGATGCCCGGATCGCGGCGCTGAACGCCGATTTTCGGGGCAAACCGCGCGCGACCAACGTGCTGTCATGGCCCGCGGTTGAACATATTTCACGTGATCCAGGCGCCCGCCCTCTGCTTCCCGAGGTCGAGGAATTGGGTGACATCGCCATCGCTTTCGATACTTGCGAGGCCGAGGCGCTGGCGCAGGGCAAGCCTTTCTCGGATCACGTCACCCATCTGCTGATCCATGCTGTCCTGCATTTGCTGGGCTATGATCACGAAAACGATCTCGATGCCGAAACCATGGAGGCGGCCGAGCGTTCTATCTTGCAAATCCTCCAGATCCCCGACCCATATCAAGAGAAAGTGTCATGAATTCCGAGTCTCGATTATCCGCCCCTCATCTCGGCGACGAACCCGCTACGGCGGCTGACGGCGTAGGAGGTGAGGGTCGTGACCTGCCGGCCTCACGCGGTTTCTTCGGCCGTGTTTTCGAGGCATTGACCGGACATGACGAGGATTCCGAAAGCGTCGTGGAAGAGGACCGGCCCACGGCCCATCCCGCACCGGGCATGGTCAATCTGCGTCGGATGCGGGTCGATGATGTGGCCATTCCCAAGGTCGAGATCGTCGCCGCGCCGCTGACGGTATCGCTGGATGACCTGGTCGAGATGTTTCGCGAACACGGCTTTTCGCGCATCCCGGTCTTTCGCGGCACCCTGGACAGTCCGCTTGGCCTCATCCATCTGAAGGACCTGGCGCTCAAGCATGGTTTCGGCAAGGGCGGCAAATTCACCTTGCGTCCGATGCTGCGTCCTCTGCTTTATGTTCCACCCTCGATGCCCATCGGTGTGCTGTTGCAGCAGATGCGGCAGAAGCGAACCCATATGGCTCTGGTCATCGATGAATATGGTGGCGTGGATGGGCTGGTCACGATCGAGGACCTGATCGAACAGGTGATCGGCCAGATCGAGGACGAGCATGACGAGGAAGAGGGCGATCTGTGGAACTCGGAAAAGCCCGGCCAATGGCTGATGCAGGCGCGCGCGCCCCTGAACGAGGTCGAGGCGGAAACCGGCCTGCGCCTGTTGGAAGAAGACGAGGACGAGGATATCGACACGCTTGGAGGCCTGATCTTCATGCTGGCCGGCCGCGTGCCTTTGCGCGGTGAGGTGATTACACATGACTCGGGGGCCGAATTCGAGATCGTCGAGGCCGATCCGCGCCGCATCAAGCGCATCCGACTGCGGCTGCCGGGGGTCGTCGCGTCATCGGCAGCGAGCAGGACGGACGGAAATCCTGCGGGGCCGGTCGAGTAGAAGCTACGATTTCCGCTTCCGGTGCTGGCGCGATCGGTTCCGGGCGCGGGAGCGAGGTTTCGCATATCTCGTGATCGGGGTCATCCTCGTGGCAAATCGCCGGATATGGACATCTCCGCTCGGCATTGACGATGGGTTGCGATGGCTCTGCGCTGGATTGGCAATCAGGATGTGGTTGTCGATATCAACTCTCCCGGTGGTGATTTCTTCGAGGGCCTGATGATCTACCACCTGCTGCGAGAGCATGAGGGCAAGGTTCGCGTTCTGGGGCTTGAGGCTTCTGCAGCCTCCATCATTGCAATAGCCGGGATGAGGTCGAGGTCGCGAAAAGCAGCTTCCCGATGATCCACAATGTCTGGACCGTCGCGATGGGAGACCGGAACGCAATGGCCTCCATGTTGGAAGAACTGGAAGTTATGGACGAGGTTTTGGCGGAAATCTACACGGCCGCACCGCTGTTCTCACCACTGAAGGGAAGCGCGGGAGAAGCGCTCTTCGCCGTGCTTTGCGCCTGCGGATACAACATCCGGAAGCTCCTCGCCCACCTCAGAGCCCTTTGGCTCCTCATCCTTCTGATCGTCAGCTACGCCCAACCAATCGGCCCGTGCCGTAATCCCGTCGGCTGTGCAGCCTAAACGTTTTGTTCAGGATCGACTAATTAACGGAGAGTTGGACTCGTCATTGGTTTGATATTATGCGGCGAGCTTGCGGTGGTGCAAACGCCGCTGTTCGATGGTCTTTCGCTTTATCCTTTCGCGTTGTTTGATGACGGTGTCGGCCCTGCCGAAGTAGGCGTCGGCTGGTGTCAAGTTACTCAGGCTGTGAATAGGCGACCCCATCTAGGTATCCAACGACTTATGACGCCTATTAGCGTCGAGACCCCACGCCTGTTCATATCTTAATCGAGAGGCTTCCTGCATTTAACCTTACCGCCTCCCGGAAGCAAATCGGAAGCAGTTGAAAGGAAGCTACAGCGCAAAATCGGCGAAAATTACAAGGGCGTGAAGGTGTCGCCGGAGAATCTTGCCGAGAAGATCGTCGAATTCTTTCCGCGCGACGCAGGTGATATCGTCACCGTACGCGTGTCACCGATAGCTGAAGGTCTGATCGGCCTACCTTTCTTATGTGGCTCAGCGTAGGTTCATACGCTGTTTCGCTTCCACAGGTCGAATTTCGAAATCACCTCGGCAAGCACCGAGACAGCGATTGATCGCGCGACGCGGGCGGGTCCGAATATGCCGATAGGGGCATGGATGCGGGCGATCTGGCCGGATGAAATCCCCTCGTTCTCAAGGAGTTCTATACGCTTTGCATGAGTTCGGCGGCTGCCGAGGCAACCTATGTAGAATGCATCCGTGTCCAGGGCGGCTTTAAGCATGAGTAGTTCAGTATCTACGTCGTGGTGCAAAAGGACAACGGCCGTTTCCCGATCGGTGGTTGCATCTATCCTGCCATTATCAGCCTGCAAGACGCGAAATCCAGCAGCTGAGGCCATCGCGGCGAGCGCGATGCTTTCGACCCCCCGGCCCGATATCAGGAACTGGGGTTCGGGCCGCTGCACGGAGACAAAGACGTCACCGTCCCAGCCCGTTGACGCATCTCCCTCGTGAACGGAGAGAACCTGCCGGTCTGGATTGTAGATCAGGCTCGCGGTCTTGCGATCGGCGATTGCTGTCAGTATCGCGTCGATGGGGGCTGTTTCCCTGAGAACATGGATGTTCAGGCGAAGTCCTCCACCACAGGGTAGCACGATGTCGAAATAGGGCGATCCTTTTCCGAATTGGCATTCGCGGTCCGCGCCTTCGGAGATCGCCATGATTGCCTCCCGCGCGACCGCAGTTTCAATGCAGCCGCCCGATACGAAGCCGCAATAACGGCCATCTTCGCTGACCCCCATATGCGTGCCCAATGCCCGGGCACCGCCGTCGATGATTTCCACAAGCGTGACCAATGCACAGCGTCGACCGCTTTTCATTTCGGTCTGGAGAAACCCGAAGATCTCTTCGGGCCGGTCCGTCGGGAATGCGGCTCGCAGTTCTGGTTGAAATCGCGAAGAAGAAAAATCAAGCGTCATGCTCAGGCAGCCTCTGCGAAGGTGAGAATCGGGTTGTCGAGCAGGTCGATCAGATCTCCGAAATAACCGCCTGAACGAGCCGGACGATTGGGGTCCGAGGTAATGGCAACGGCGAGGCCGAGATCACGGTGAGCCGCGATGACCTGGCCGCCATATCCCCGTGCCAATGCATAGCCGGAGCGGGTCAGGAACCAGCCATAGCCGTAACCCATGCCCGAATAGGGCGAGCGGCCCCGGCTTATGGTCGACGCCCTGATCCAATCGCTCGGTACGATCCGGGTTCCCCTGAAAGTACCATCATCACGCATCAGTAAAGCGAGCGAAAGCATGGCGCGCGGTGTGAGCGCCATTTCATTGCCCCCCAGGTAATATCCCTGAGGATCGCGCACCCATGGCGGTATCTCGAAGCCCATGTGGTCGCCCAGACGCTGCCTTGCCAGCGAAAGCAGGCTCTGTCCGGAGGCCTCCGTCATCGCGGCCCCGAGGATATGGGTGCTCCCTGTCGAATAGATCATGCGACTGCCCGGCTCGGCGATCATTGGTCGTCGTAACGCGTCTGCAACCCAGTTGCCGGAGGCGATCCAGCCCCCATATCGGCTGCCGGATGTACCTTCCAGCCCGGCCTGAAGTGTAACCAGATTTTCTATCGTGATATCGGCTGCACCCTCGGTCGCATCTTCGGGAAGGAGGGCAGGGGCGACGTCAGCAAGACGGGCAGTGTGCGATGAAATCTCGCCTCGCGCGATGCATGTGCCCAGTAGTAGTGCGACGATACTCTTCGAGCAAGATTTGATATTCGCCAGTTCGTCCAGCCCCGGTCCCCGGGCAGCGCGCGCATAAACGAGATCGTCACCACGCTGGACCTGTATCGAGTGCAGTTGCTCCAGCCGCTCGAAGGCGCTGTCCAGAACCGATGCGTTCTGGCTTTGGGCCGGACGTGCAAATGGTGCGGCGACGCTCATGGTGGCAAGTGCGGTGAAGCTGCGGCGGGTGAGCATGGGTTCCGGATTTATGCTTGGGCGAAATCTCAAGGCAAGAAGATAGCTATGCCGCGCACCCAATCCAAGACGTTGACCATGATTCGCGTGCTTGAACTTTTTGGACTGCGGTCCCGATGTGCCTGAACGCCGCAATCTTACCGCTTAAGTCCCTCCACGAAAATGTCGAGCAGATGCAGGACTTGCGCGCGCCAGCCGGGGCCGGGTTCGCGAGCGTAACACAGGGCATAAACGACTTGCAGCAATTCTTCGGCGGTCACGTCCTCGCGGGCATGGCCGACATCTGCCGCTTTATGCAGCATACGGTTTATTGCAGTGGAAATGCGCTCGGAAAGTTCACTATAGGTCTGCTTGGACTCCTCTGCCATCACCATTGAAAGCGCTCCAAGCATACCGCGCTTGGTTTCGACCAAAGCAACATAATCGTGCAGCCAGCCGCGCAGTGCGGCCACCGGCTCGGGCTCGTCCGCCAGTCCCTCGACCGTCTCGACAAGCAATTCCAACTCCTTGCGGAACACTGCATGGAACAGCTCTTCGCGGCTTGGAAAATGCCGGTAGAGCGTCCCGATGCCCACACCGGCTTGCCGTGCCACTGCCTCCAGACTAGCCTCCGGACCGCCATTGCCAAGCACATCCTTTGCTGCCTCGATCAGGCGGTCACGGTTTCTCAATGCGTCCGAGCGCGGTTTGCGTTTGCGGTTTTCCACCGAAGTATTCACCTTCTTCTTGATAAGCGGAGGATGCCTCCGTATAATGAGTGCGTAGCATGTAATTGCACCAGCTACCAACCTTACCGAATTCTTCGCCCGGGCGCGACCGCCCGACATCCAGCACATCGCCAGATAACGGGAAGACGCATGTCAATCTCCATTACCCTTACACTCAACGGGGTTGCCCGCGAGATCGTACTTGACGATACGCGTGTGACCCTTCTCGATCTGCTACGGGAGCGCCTGGCGTTGCCCGGAACGAAGAAAGGCTGCGACCGCGGTCAATGCGGAGCCTGCACGGTGCTTGTCAACGGACGGCGGGTAAATTCCTGCCTGACGCTGGTCGCAACGCTTGACGGCGCCGAGATCACCACCGTCGAAGGACTCGCGGAGGGCGGCGAACTGCATCCGGTCCAGTCGGCCTTCATCGAGAATGACGGTTTCCAATGCGGCTACTGTACGCCCGGACAGATCATGAGCGCCGTCGGCCTTATCGCTGAGGGTCACGCGGGTGAGGATCTCGAACGTATCCGGGAAGGCATGAGTGGCAATCTTTGCAGATGCGCCGCCTATCACGGGATCACGCTTGCCGTGCGCGAGGCGACCCGCCGGATGGCGGCAGAGGACAAGGGAGAGGTGGCATGAAGCGCTTCGATTTCATCCAGCCCGCCACGATCGAGGAAGCTATCGCGGCATGGACGCCCGAAGCGGCATGGCTGGGGGGCGGCACCAATCTCGTGGACCTGATGAAGACCGGTGCGCTGCAACCGGAGTTAGTGATCGATATCACGCGCCTGCAAGGGCTGGGGAATATCGAAACTCTGCCGGATGGTTCGACACGGATCGGTGCATTGGTGAACAATAGCGATCTTGCGTATGATCCCGGGATATTGCGCCGCTTCCCGATGGTCGCCGAGGCATTGCTGTCCGGTGCCTCCGGTCAGCTTCGCAATGCGGCGACGGTTGGGGGAAATCTGATGCAGCGAACCCGCTGTGCCTATTTCCAGGACCCAAACGCGGCCTGCAACCGGCGCGCGCCGGGCTCGGGTTGCGATGCACAGGAAGGCGAAAACGACAACCTTGCAGTGCTGGGATGGAGCGATGCCTGCATCGCGACGAACCCCTCGGATTTCTGTGTTCCTCTCGCCGCCCTCGATGCCGTAGTCGAGGTGCAGGGACCGGCGGGCAGGCGGGAGATCGCTTTCGCCGATTTTCATCGCCTGCCGGGTGACGCGCCGGAACGTGAAAGCGCATTGGAACCCGGCGAGTTGATCCTGGCGCTTCGCCTACCCGCCGAGGCGGCGGCCTTCGCCGCCAATGCGCGCTATCTGAAACTCCGTGATCGGACGTCTTTTGCCTTTGCCATCGCCTCCGCCGCGGCTGCGTTGCGGATCGAGGGCGGGCGTATTTCAGAAGCGAGGCTGGCTTTGGGCGCGCTTGCCGCCAAGCCCTGGCGTGTGACCGAGGCCGAAGCACTGCTGACTGGACGGGCGCCGGAGCCCGCGCTTTTCGAGCGTGCCGCAGACGCCGCCCTTGCCGATGCCACGCCGTCAGGGAGCAATGCCTGGAAGATCGACTTGGCCCGGCGTGTTGCCACCCGCGCGCTGACAATGGCCGCTGCCGGCACACCGGCACGGATACCCGCTCTTCCCGCTTCTCCCTTCGGGGACCAAACCGGAGAACCCGCCCATGTCTGACGTTCTTTCCCGACCCGCCCGTTTCGGTTCCAATTCCGGCCAGCCAGTCACCCGCCGCGACGGTATCGCCAAGGTGACGGGCAGCGCGATCTTTGCCGCCGATAATGCGCCGGACGGCTTCCTGCATGCCGTCTTCGTGCCTGCCAGAATCGCCCGGGGACGTGTCACCCATCTCGATACCGAGGCGGCACAGGCGCATCCCGGCGTGACCCATGTCATCACGCCACAAAACCGCCCACCGCTTCAGGGCGATCCTTCCGAAAAACCCACGATGTTCTCATTCCGCGTTGAAGTGCTGCAAGACAATACGGTTCGTTATGCCGGACAGCCCGTCGCGATGGTGCTTGGCGAAACGCTGGAGGCGGCCACGGAAGGCGCTCGCCTTCTGGCCCCCCGCTATGATGCGGAACCGGCGCGCGTCCGGCTTGACGACAGCGTACCCTACGCGTTCGACCCGGTAGGTTTCGGCCTGCCCGCCGATGTCGAACATGTCGAGGGCGGGCACAGGGCCGCCGAAAAGGTGATCGATGTTACCTATGAAACCGCATCGCAATATCACAACGCGATGGAAACCCATGCCGTCGTAGCCGAATGGGACGGCGACCGGCTTACGCTCGACATGCCAAGTCAGGCGCTTGCGCTCTCCTGTGCAGGCTATGCCCATTTCTTCGGTATTCCCGCCGAGAATGTCACGATCCGCAGTCCCTATCTTGGGGGCGGTTTTGGCTCCAAGGCCTTTCCGACCGGGCCGCAGGTGCTGGCGATTCTCGCGGCGCGCATGACGGGCCGGCCGGTCAAGCTGATGCTGACGCGGCAACAGATGTTCGGTCCCGTCGGCCATCGCGGAGCGACATGTCAGCGGCTCCGCCTCGGGGTCGATGGTGATGGGGCCCTTACATTCATCGATCACGAGGGGCTGGCGGAAACATCCAGTTTCGACGATTTCGTCGAGCCTGCGGCGGGAGCTTCGCAGGGACTCTATGCGGCCCGGGCGCTACGCTCCGCCCACCGGGCGGTACGTCTCGACATCGGAACCCCCGGTCCGATGCGTGCACCGGGGGAGGCGTCGGGTTCGGCGGCGCTCGAATGCGCCATGGACGAGATGGCCGAGAAAATCGGGATCGATCCGCTCGAATTCCGCCTGCGCAATTACGCCGAAACCGAACCGGGAACCGGGCGGCGCTATTCCTCGAAGGCGCTGCGCGAGTGCTACGCGCAAGCCGCCGAGCGTTTTGGTTGGGCCGGAAGATCTCTGGAATCGGGCCAGATGCGCGACGATAACGGGCTGCTCGTGGGGTGGGGTATGGGGACGGCGCTTTTCCCATGCCCGATGTTTGCCGCCGAAGCCCGCGCCACGCTGCATCCGGACGGCACCGCCCTGGTTGAAACCTCGGCCGCCGATATGGGGCAGGGCGCCTGGACCGCGCTGGCGCAGATCGCGGCGGATAGCCTGGGCCTGCCGCTGGACAAGCTGGAGTTCCGTGCCGGTCATTCCGGGCTGCCTGATGCCGGTGTCGCGGGAGGTTCGGGCCACACCGCGACAGCGGGTGGTGCATTGCATGCGGCAGGCATTGACGTAATTCGGCAATTGGGAGAAATTGCGGCGGCAGATCCCGCGTCGCCACTACATGGCTCGGGAAATGCTGGGTTCGTGGCGCGGGACGGGCGGCTTCACGTTGCGGATGACGACAGCCGGAGCGAGGCCTTCGCCGATATCATCAGCCGCGCCGGCGGGGCCGGAATCACCGGGAACGGCAGTGCTTCTCGACCGCCCGAGGATGCCGAGAAGCATGCCATGAGCTCGCATGGCGCGGTCTTTGCCGAGGTGAAGGTGGACCCCGATCTGTACCAGATGCGCGTGACGCGGCTGGTCGGCGCTTTTGCGGCGGGAAGGATCATCAACCCGCGGCTGGCGGAAAGCCAGCTTATGGGCGGGATGATCTGGGGCATCTCCTTTGCCCTGCACGAAGAAGCCCGGCATGATCCCCGAACAGGACACATCGTGAATGCGGATTTTGCAGGATACCACGTGCCGGTGAACGCAGATGTGCGCGGGCTGGAGGTCATCACCGTTCACGAGGATGATCCCTATGTGAACGCGCTTGGCATCAAGGGGGTGGGCGAGGTCGGCATAACCGGTACCGTGGGCGCGATCGCGAATGCTGTCAGGCATGCTACCGGCAAACGTATCCGCCGTTTTCCGATCCGCATCGAGGACCTGTTGACGGCATGAGATCGATTGGCTCTGCCCCGTAACAACGCGGGGCAGGGCACCTATCTCACCCCCGCGGCTCTCCCCATGTAGTTGGGAAACGCACGCGACATCTGGGCCGAGCACTCTGGAGGAGATGGGCAGGATACCATGTCCGAAGTCGAATCGAGGCAGGTATGCACTGCCTGAAACTCTTCGGCGAAAGGATCATGTCACAAGATCCCGACCGCCAGACCGCCGCGATCACAAGTTGCGGATGAAGTCCGCAACATTGCGCCGCTGCTCGTTGAGTGTCATCTCGGCGGCGCTTAGACTTTCATCGAGCTCGGAAATCGCGTTTTCCTCTTCTTCGAGCATCTTGAGATAGCGTTGCCCCAGGGAGCTGTCCGGTGGAACCGCGCCGAGGTTTTCCCGGATGCGGGCTTGGTTTTCGGATGCGCGCTCAATGTCGTGCCGGATCTTCTCGACCGTATCGCGGCTTTCGGTTTCCCGCTGTTTGATCTCTGCCAGATCGTCGAGCTTTGCCGCGGTTTCGGGATCGGTAGCCATGCCCGACCAGTGGATGATCATGTCCGCGTCGGTATTGATGAGGGCGTAGGTTTCGCCCTCGCGTCTCTCGGAGACGGCTGTCACCGTGGCCGATCCGTCCGCAGGAATCTCGGCCCGCAACCGATGATGGGTCGGCGTTTCACTGTCGAGCGCATCGGATGAGAATTGCCAGCCCTCATCGCGGGGATGTTCGATGATGATGGTGCGTGCTGCATCCGGCGCTCCCTCGATCGAATAGGTGGTGGTTTTGCGCGAGAACCGGGTCGCACGAAGATTGCCATCGACGATGATGATCTGTTCGACCGAGTCCTGTGATCGGGTTTCGGTCGTGATCTCGACCTTCCGGTCAGCAGCGAAGCTCGCCATGCGGTTTTCGCCTGCCGGAAGCCCTGTGAGTTGAGCATCCCCCACATAACCATCCGCCTCGTCATAGACAGTCAGCAGCCCTGGAGGCAGGCTGGCCCCGGTATCGTTTTCAAGAAACAATGCAGCGATAGGATAAGGATCGCCACGCTCGGGCTGGAAAAGAGAGATCCGCTCGGCCGGGATTTCCTTGTCGATGAAGGCAATGGACACTGTCCGACCCGCCGGCAGGTCAACCGCTGATGGAATACGATATGTTGCCGTTGTCAGCCCTTCCTGTGCAACAGCCGGATTAGCTGGTGCGGCGGGTTCGAACGACGCCATGTCGGCCATCTCCATCGCGGGTTCGGCCTTAGCGGCTGGCGCTATCGAGCGACTGACCCGTGACTGTCCATCACCGGCGCCAACTGCCTTGGCGCTGGAATCGTCCGGACGCGGCGGCGCGGTCGTGCCCGCCGTTACCGGAATTTCGGGACGGTCATGCCAATATCTTTGATGCAGCTTTTGCGACAATGTCACGGGGGCGCCAGAAGAAAGTGTCAGTGAAACACCATCCCAGTCTTCCCCGGTCGCATTCTCGATTACCGCCCAGGCTTGAAGACGCGCGGTTCCCTCCGGCCCAGTCACCAGGCGATAGGCTGTCTTCCAGACCGGAGCGGGGGCGAGATAGGTCAACTCGATCTCCCTGCTGCTCTCGCCCGCAAGCTCGATCTCAACGGTCCGGATGTCGTCCATACGGCCCCGGCCACTGACTGCGGCGGCTTCCCGCAGCTTGTCGCGCATGTTCTCGTCAAGAATGGTGAGGGCGGCATCCGTTCCAAGTGGCAAGGCCTCGATCTCGCCGCTGTCAGCGAGAACGGACAGGACCTGTTGCTGTCGCGGCATGTCGTCCTGCGAAATCTCGTAGCGGCCGACACCGAGTACCGCGCCTTCTATCGTGCGACCGCCTGATGATGCGCGGACCCGGATTCCCTGCAGGGAGGCCGCGAGGCTCGGCAAGGAACCCATTTGTTCCGGGCCGAATGGCAGGCGGCGAAAGGTTTCCTCGACGGGCGACAGGCCGTCCAGTGTCATCGCGCCAACTCGTCCGGAAGGATCGCGGATGACGAGTGTCTTCAGGAAGTCATCCACTTGATCAAGGGGAATGTCGATGTTCAGACTCGTGGAGCCGTCGATGGCGGCGCTACGATGAATTTCGGCTAGTCCGCCAGAAGACAACGTAACGCCATCGATCCGGCTGGAGCTGATGCCCTCTTGGGCAAGGGAGGACGTCGAACAGGCCAGCAGGAAAGCAAGTGAAAACCCGCCTCCGACCATCGTCAGGTTTCTGTTTTGTCCAGAATGCGACAGGTAATTTCTCATGATAAATTCTCGCTGTGGGCTGGAGAATTGAAGCATGGCGAGCGGGTTTGCTCAACCAAGATATTACGGGGCATATTCAGTGGCTCGTTGGGCCTTGGATTAGGAAAATTACATGGACAGCGAGCATGCTGCGTTTGATGTCCATTTCGGCTTGCCTCGGTGTCAGGAAACATAGTCAATATGCCGAGACACGGTACATCACCGATTTAGATAGCTCACTTCAGCAATCGCCTCGCGGCGGTTTTGGTTTGCATCAGTTTTCAATGCCTCGCTTGTTGCGCCTCGGCTGAGGGGTTACCGGTGCAGCGCAACGGCGTTTAGCCAGATGGTGACGCCGGGCTGACTATGGCGGCTATGGCCATGTCCGGACATCATTCGTATCTGGAAGGTCGCCGCCGGGTTGCGATCCCGCGATCAATGCGCCGGCTTCCGCGAGGCGTTCATCGGATAGTGCAGGCGAATGCTCGGTGCGAGAGACCTTCATAATCTGTCCTATCGTCTTGGATTGGCATTGACTGGAGTAAAGAAAGTATATTCTTTATACTAAACAGCAGCTTGTATCGAATATCGGTGTCGGTAGTTGTGAGCGGCGTTGTTGCACAATCGAAGAACGTTGCGGGTTAGGTGCCCTGCGTCGAAAGATCTTGCATTAGTGTGACGCAAAAAAACAACCGACGAATGGGGCTGCTACGCAAGAACCTCCGCTTGTGTAACAACGCCGCCGGGACGCAGCGGGACGGCGCGGTCCCGCCCGAGATTTTTCGAGGAAGGGCGCGCTTATACGTCGTTCCGACGTGCGCCAAGACGGCATAGATCACCTGTCATCATGGCGATCTATCGCCTCTCCGTTCAGGTCATGTCCCGCAAGGCGGGACGCGGCGCGGTGGCTGCTGCCGCCTATCGCGCGGGGGTGACCCGCCCCATCTGATTGGTCCGGCCCGTTCAACGACGATCTGCTGTGCCCATTCGCTATTGGAAGGAGGTTGTATTTGCACTTGGCAATCAAACAAACAGCAACCAGCTTACGGAGATTTTAGAAGAGGCAAGCTTCAGGTTGCATCTCATCATAAATTTTATGAACTTAAAACCATCCGTTGACCGATTCTCTTCTGTTATCTAATGCAGAGATCATAACGATTGAAAAATTAATTTTGTAATATCATTGCCGTAAGCGCTGGTTGCGATTTCGAGAAGGCTTGCAGATGTTTCATATGAACGAGTGTTCAATTCAACTGCCCAAGGAGTGGAATGACCAGTCGATCAACGTTGTTTCTTCTAACTCCCCAATGGCTCCGGGCCTCACTGTGACGATCACAAGGGACGATTTGCCGTTCGGTATGTCATTTGAGGAGTACCTGGAAGATCAGGTCGATCAGGTGAGCAAGTCCATGATCGATTTTAGTATGCGTGGAAGGAAGTCGGTCATGCTTGACGGGGTAAAGGCAGCAGAGATCGAATGCAGTTGGTTGGCCAAGGATGTCCGGCTTCACCAGCTCATCTACATGTTCCCGACTCCTGGCGGACGGGCAATGGTCGTTACTGCTTCCATGCCGGGTGAGATGACTGGTAGCCAGTGCGCAGAGATAAGGCGAATTGTTGGGACCTTGAAGTTCCGGAGAGCGTGACGAAGGAGGCCTGGACCGGTATGGGGTTGCTTCACCAAGCCATGAATATCGGTGCGGAAACTTCCGCACGGCAAATGGGCTGGGGATCCGGAGGGGATAACACCGAACCCGTTGGATCAACCCCGGAGATGCGCGAGGCAATTTCAAACCAGACAGATGCCCGGAGTGACCTTGAACGTGGATGGGATTCCACACTGGACTTCATGGAAAGCCCGACCGTTCAGTACTCAGCCATGGGTGTTGGAGCGGCGGCTGTCATGGCCAACGCTGGATTGGGAGCGGCCGCTTGCGCAACCGCCTCGGCAAGTTCTATCGCAATCGCTTCCGGGTCGGCCCTGATACCATTAGCTGCCGGCGTCGGTGCGGGATTGATAGGCAATTGGGCGGGTGGTCATATCGGCAATTGGGTCGGATCGGCAATGGGGCTGGAACCTCTTTCCGGCCCAAGCGAAGAACCTGCCGTTGTCGGGGACAAGATCTATCACGCTCCCTCAGGGCTCGTGGCCGGACTGATGGGCGCGGCTATCGTTCTGGGCGCTGTCGCTGCAATAGGTGCTATGGCTGCCCTGACAGCTGCGACGGGAGGAGCCGCAGCGCCGCTATTGGTAGCTACCGTGGGTTTCATTGCGGGTGGCCTGGTTGGAGGGACACTGTTCGGTGCTGCGAGTTCCCTGGGCCAGCAGGGCGAAGAGAAAGGTGAGATACGCAAAGGTTCACCAGACGTCTTATTCGAAAACAAGGCGGTCGCTCATGTGAGCGCATTCATCGATTGTCGGGACCATGGCATGGAGAAACAATGCGCACAGGGTTCGGACACCGTTTATGTCAATGGATTTCCGCTATCTCGAAAAGGGCACAAGACGACCTGTGACGGTACGATCCAGACCGGACGGAAAACGATCAAGCTTGATATGACGACATCCGCCGATCAACTGGACATCGACGGGGGCTGGCTCAATCGCATCGTCCGGACCGGCGTTGCCATTTCGGACTTTTTACCGTTTC